>PEXK01000013.1:0-11638 GCA_002779075.1 Candidatus Diapherotrites archaeon CG08_land_8_20_14_0_20_30_16
AGAAATTATACAGCAGTTCCATAAATATAAAAGGGATATTTATGACCTTTAAGGATTTGTATTATGCACAAGAGGAACATTTTAATAAAGTAATTGATTCAATAGATTCTCGAATTTCTGTAAGATGGTTTTTCAATGCAATAGACAAAGTAATTCCTTCTTTTATTTTTGTTAATCTTCTTCTTTTAGTAGTTATTCTTGTGCTGGTCTGGTTTTTTGTTATTCCACATATGCAAGAGGTTACTTTTATTTTCAAATCAGACAACATCCAATTAGTGGAGACCTTTAACTTCACGATAAGTGTTGATGGTAAAGAATATGCTGGATTAGCAGAGCAAGGACAATCTCTTTTGGAAATTAAAAAAGGAGACAAAATAAGCATAGACTCTGTTGATTTGAAGGACTACAACATTTCACAAAAAATATATGACTTTAAAGATCAAATTATAATAAATCTGGTTAAAGAAAAGTCTTTATTACCTGTTTCTTTTTACCTTTTTAATTATGATGGAACAAATTTTGACAAACCTACAAATATCAGCTTTGCGTGTAGTTCTGGGTTCTCAGGGCAAAAAACAACATCTTCAAATACTTTTTATATTGATGTGCCTGATGATTGTGGCAATTTAAGTATAAATGCTCAATCTGATGGCTACAATTTGACAAAGGGCAATGAATGTGATAGTTCAGCATGTTCTTTAGAATTTAGTCCAATTACAAATGTAAATAATGGAAAAATAAGTATTCCTAATGGTGGTATTAAAGTATCTGTTTTTAATGATCTAGGAGATCCTTTGTCAGGTGTTAAAGTAAAAATTTATGAATCAAATAATTTACAAGACGAAATAGATGTTTCTATTACAAATCAATTGGGTTTAACAAAAATATTTTCTGGTCTTTCTGTTGGCAAGTATTCAGTTTATGTCTCTTATTCTGATAATAATTATTTGGATAATTGCCAGGATACTTTTGTTAATGAAAATAGTGTCTCAGAAGTTACAGTGAAGTTAAGCAAAATGTCTTTAGGCAAAATAAAATTAGTTTTTTTGGATGAAAATAACCTTCCATTAAAAGGTAGTTTGATATTAAAAAACAATTTAGGGGCTGTTTTATTTAGAACTCCACAATTTGATGGGGAATACAATCTGCCAGTTTATTCCTATGGGTTGTTTTATTTGGATTTCAAACCAGATGACCCAATATTATTTCCTCTAGGAAATTACAAATTAGACATTGATTCTTCTTTAACAACAAAAACAATTGTTGTAAAAAAAGCAAGTGTTTTTAATAGTGCAAAACTAGTAATAAAAGTAATTGATGAAGATAATAATCCAGTAACTAATGGGCGGGTCTTTGTTCAAGATGCTGTAACAGAATTTGATTTATTGTCTTATGTTGTGCCAGAAACAGATTCTAATGGCAATGCTTGGGTTTTGCTACCTGAAGGTGCATATAGATTGAGAGTTTTCAATGGTTTCAGTGAGGCATTTAGTGGTACTGTTACTGTCTTTCCAAGTACCTCTGGTGAAACACCACAAATAAATTTAACAATAAACATGATGTTTGGTTATTCTCTGCTTAAATTGCAAATAAGAGACGAGTTTGGAATTCCATCTCCTAATACACAGGTCTTTTTCTTCAAAAAACCTAAAACAGATGCAGGAACAAAACTAACAAATGCCTTAGGACTAGTTAATCATTCTTTCAAAGCCGGCACCCCCTTATACTATGTTGTTAAAGCAGATAATTATCTGCCTTATTTTAGTGAAGCGAAACTATTAATGACAAATATGCTGTGGGATGTTAATTTGGAGTTAACACCAATAAAACTTGGCACTCCTAAAGTTGAGTTTTTAGGAATGTATGATTCTTTAGGTGGTAATGAAGAAAAGGCTATGTCTATAGGTGGTACATATTATTTAGGATTCAGAATATATATTTATGAAAAACCAGATGATACATTTGATTTTACAATAACAGCAGGAAAAAATAATACATTAGAGCAGGAAAAAGTTTATTTTAATGATGTTTTTTCATCAGCAAATACAGACACGAAACTTTTTAGCACAGACCCTGATTCTTTGTCATTAGGAGATGCAAAAACAATAATTTCTAATTGGAAAACCCCAACACAAGGTATATACGATGTTTATTATAGAGTGCAAGTGAGAAATGATTCATCAGTTCATTTGTATGATCCTTTGTCCTTTAATTGGGAGTTAAAAATTGATGATGATTTGAAAATAAGTGAAACAAAAGATTTTTTGGCAGGAACAAAAAGTGTTTGTGCCCAGGACGAAATTTGCGGAAGATACACTTTGCTAGATAAAACAAATGAGCTCTATGTTGATGCTGTTGCAGAAGACAATTTTGAGGTAGTTCCTGGTCATACATATGAATTGGAGTTTGATTTGATAAATGGAATTGATGGTTCAGAAGGAGAAATAAAAAATGGCTCTTTACAGATTTATAATGCATTAGCCCCAAATGAATCTGTAGATGTAGTAAAGAACAATATTTCTACAAGATCATTTTTGCAGGTCTTTAATTATAATTTGTCAGGACCATCAAATGAAATGCATAAAGAAAATAGTGGAAATTTCTTTGGTGTATTTGAAGAAGCATATAATTTTACTGAACTTACAAAAAACAAATATGTTTCCGGCAAGCTCACACTAAAACCAATAAGTGGCCGGTCTTATTTGAATTTTGTTGTAATAGATTCTGACAAAAAAGTTATTGTCCAAAAAAAACCAGCATTATCTTTGCTTTTTGATGTTGTTTCTTCAAAAAAATTGAAAGTAACATTATTCCCAGACAGAGTTTTGGCACCTGAAACAACACAGAACTTGAAAATAGCAGTTAGTGATGATTCAAATTCTTTTGTAAAAGACGCATTTGTTTCTGTGCGATTAAAAAAGCCGACAGATAATAAGTATAGAATTTTAGATGATTGTGGCGGTGTAAATGAATTAAAAACAGATCCTTTGGGAATTACTGAATGCGAATTGAAAGCACAGGATCTGCCTGCAGGAACATATGTGCAGGTTTTGGTTGAGAAAGAAGGTTATGAAGGCTACTCCCAGAAAGATTTTACACCTGATTTACAGGTGAGCAATAAAATATTTGAATTTGATAAAGAATTTTTAAGTACCAATTTAATTTATCCTATTCAGCCAGAAGGATATGATGATTTAACAATAACAAATAACACTGCAAAAGATATTACAATTGACCACCTGGAATTAATTGTTAACAACTATTCACAAGATGCTTTGGGATATTTAAATTTGTTAGAAATGCAGAATTATATTTCTCAAATATATAATGGAAAAATAATTTTGGGAAGACAAATGAATTATGATGAGCAAAGTGTTTTGTCAGGTGAAGCTAAATCATATTTAAAGAATTTCTTTAAAGCAGCATTAAATGAGCAGACTGCAAAAGAAATTGAGAAAGACACAAAAGCAGGGGGCTTTGTAAAAATATTTTTCAAAACAGAAGCAAAGCCTTTAGAAAGAATAATTCCTTTTAGTGTTAACATTGTGAGCGATGGTTATCCAACAAATAGTAGTGATTGCTTAATAATTGGTTTTCCAAGCGATATAACAAGTTTTGCATCTGACGGTTCAAAACCAATTAATATCCCTGTTATTGTACAAAATAGTTGCATAATACAGACTCAAAACAACTCCACAGTAACAGTCCTACCTGTAACTTTAGATTCTGCATTTATTGTTATTAATCATGAAAAAGGAGCACTTGGTCTGGGCTCATATTCTTTCAGTTTGAACACGGGGGAATATACAGATTTGAAATTTTCAGTGCCAAAAGCATTTGCAACTAATTGGCAATCTCAAGAATCAGAGCAACTTGCAAATATATCTTTTATGCCTAGAGGCGTAATGGGGAAAGAAACCTTGAATATAAAATTAATAGGCACTATTCAAACATCACAGGGAATGAAAAAAGTGGAGTCAAAAGAATTGAAATTTGATGTGTCTGTTTTGAATATTGAGGATTGTATAAAAGTTTTAAATGATAAAGGAAATGAATTTGATTATTTAAATTTAGAGCCAAAAGAATTTTCTATTGATACTACATCAATAAACCCTTTGCAACAAGCACAGAAATTTGATATAACAATAAAAAATATTTGTGAAGGCATTCCTTTGGATATAAGGATTTGCAGAGATAATACAAATAACATCCCAAAAAGTTGTGGTGAAGATCTTCTACAAAAAGGTTTTGTTGGTTTTAGTTTTGTAGGATTGGGCGAGAAACAACAATACTTTGAAAAGAAAGCAATAACTGGAGACAATACAAAAGTAGAGATATCAAGGCCAGAAATTTCTGGTGCTTATGCATTGGAAATTTATTCAAAGCAGCCAAAAGACATGTCATACAAAAGGATTAAATTCCTGCCTGTTAATGTTCAGACAAGTTTTTCAAATTCTCTTTTTATGTTAAATCCTTTTTTGGAAACCCACACAACATCGGCTAATCATGGGATTTTGGAAAGCGATGTAATGCGTGTATATAATTTGAATGTTCCTGGGCCATTGAAAATAACAGACAGAAACACATTTATCAGGATTTTGAAATTAGAATCTTCATCGGATATTAAAATAGGCAGCGCTGCAGATGCTGCTAGTGAATTAGATATGGCTAGTGGCCGATTAACTGAGACTATAATTGGTAGCGCTTCAGGTGCAGTATCTACTGTTTTGATTAGTGTTCTTATTGCAGTTACATTATCAGCTACAGCTACTGGTTGGGTCATAGGTGGCGCGGTTGTTGCTGCTGTTCTTGCTGTTGTTATGCTGGTTTTGTCTTCAATATCAAACATATCTGATTATCAAACTAGGGAATATGTTTTAATCAAAGATAAAGATGAACCTTATTTTGATCATAACAATTCTAATCCAAATATTGACCTGGAGGATCTCACCTATGCTTCGCTTTTTAAAGTCACAGGTCAAGATCATTATGAGTTTAATATAGTTCGAGAGGATGCTGATGGATCTGTTGGAATGACATCAACAACTTGGACTGATAGATTAAACTTTGAAGTTGGTTGTTCATCTAGTGATTATGAATTAGACAAAGAAAATATTTTGTATTTAAGCAAAGGCGATCCAAAAACAAATTTTGATGATTGTTGGTGGGCTTCAGAACCAACAATAAGTGGAAATAAAGTTACTTTCCATCCTGCTTGTGGCGGTTCATCTTATGTTGATGTTGAATTGGAAACATATGTTGTTGTTCCTTGCAAGCTGAAGTCTGAACTTTGGGGAAGAGCAAATCAAGGGGGAATTATTGGGGGGTATCCAAACACAGGAATCTTTAATCTGCAATTCACAGACATCAACTTTGCAAAATTTTATGACGATAAGACAAAATGTGATTCTGAATGGTGTTTCAAAACCTTTCCTTTAAATATAAGCAATGTAATATTAGGAAGCACACAAAGTAATTTGAGAGTTGCTTATCATAATTTAAAACCGCAGGAAATAACAATAAATCAAAGTGGTTTTGAATGCACAGATGTTCTAGGAAATGTAATTGGTTTTACTGGTGAAAAAGCAAAACCTAAAATTAGTTTTGATTGGAGCTATGATGATATTAATAATGAGTTTTGTGAATCCGATGTTAATGGAGATGTGAAACAATATTGTGATTCAACCCAGTTTAGTATTTCACTTTTGAAACACCTGCAAAGTGCACAGGAAAAATTAAACACTTTAGGGTCACCTACTTGCCCATATATGAATCCATTTTTTAATATAAAACCAGAAGTATCTACACAGAAAGAGTTTTTCAATGATGTTTTAATAACAAAAAATGCAGATCAAACAAAATTGTATTTGCAGGCTACAAAAATTTATGATACTGAATTAAATGCACAGGCACCTAATAACAAAACATATCTGGTTGTTGGTAACGCTAGTCCAAAAGAAATGAAAGCAGAGATTATAAGCACAGAAATAATGTTGAATGGTATACTTAAAAAGAGATGGAAACAGCTCTTTACATACGAGCTCTTGACTTTGCCAAATCCTGCAGATTTAGATCCTGGCAAGCAAACAATATACAATCAATCTGTGAACCTTTTGTTTTACGGTTGCGATTCAAATGCACAGAACTGCAAGAATACAGAAATAGTGCCAACAAGTATTGTTGTTACTGCAACAAACTGGAAAGGTGGCTGTGTTGTTGAAAACCCATCAACAAAAATTTTGACAGATGGCAGAATGCTTTTATTTAAATTCTTTAAAGGTGTTGATGAAAACAAATTATTTGAAATACAGGATATTTTGCATTACAAAGCATATTTGACTGATGATGGTTTTTCACAAGACTTTCTGAATGATCTTTACAATTATTCTCAGAAAAATACTTTCCTGAATGAATTATCAAACTTAATTGATGATTTTAATATTAGTGAAAAATCTCCCATAGGCCAGTTTAAAATAATCAATGATTTACAGGAACCTAAAACAATGGGTCCTGGATTATATGAAGTGCATGTAAATCTGGTTTTCCCAAAAGACAGTGTTGAGATAAAAGATGCGAATATTGAAATTGTTTTGAACAAAATCAAACACGCAACAAATGATAATGTTTTTTATTACCTGCCTATTGATGGAAGAGTGGGTATTGATAACTCGAATATAGAAAGACAAGGTTATGGTGTTGATTTTAGTGGGGATAACATAACAATAGACACAGATATTCTAGGGGAGCAGTTAATTACAAATCTGGGCAGTAACTCGACACCTAAGTCACACCTAGAAATTAATAAATCTGTGGGATTCTCTAAAATGAATGGGCTAAACAGAGGAACAATATTTGAAGCAAAAAGAACAGAATCTGGGCCTGTAAATAATATATCTTTGTCTTTTGTACCTAAGTTGCAATATTGGACATTGAACTATAATATGAAAAATATAAACAAAGACCAAGAATCCGGTATATACTATTCATTAATCTACAATAACAATTTCCAGTTGCAAGAAAATTCAATACTTCCATGGTTCGCAAAAGATCAAAATAAAACAGATTTTACTGGCCAGAAACTCTTTGATACCTACCAAAAAGTATCAATAAGGGATGATGTTGATAATACTGTTTCTAAAATTGTTTATGATGCTACAAGTGTAACTGATATTGCAGATTATAATATTTATGCAAGAGTATTTGGTATTGAAGGTGCAAGCTTGTATGTGAAAATAACAAAACTCCAAAACCTCATGAAAAAAAAAATAATTGTGGGGGTGCCAGAAAAATTGAATATTGAAACTATTGCACAAGTGATTGAAGCTATATCTTCAGGGAAGCTGTGCATTTCAAAATCAGCAAATAGTTTGTATACCAGAGTGTTTGTAAAAGAAAACAAGTAGCAAAAAAGCTGAAAAGGTAAAAAAACATAAAAAGGAAGATATATTTATATTGACGAGAAATTTTTTAGTGTGATAGTATGAATAAAAATGCATTATTGTTAAGCACAGATAAAATCAAAAACCGGATTTATACTCTTCGAAATCTGCAAGTAATGTTAGATTCTGATTTGGCAATATTATACAATGTTCTTACTAAAAATTTAAATAAGGCCGTAAAAAGAAATATTGATAGATTCCCAGAACAGTTTATGTTCCAATTAAATAACCAAGAATTTGAAGACTTGAAGTTCCAATTTGGAACATCAAGTTGGGGGGGCACAAGAAAATTACCCTTTGCTTTTACAGAGCAAGGCGTAGCTATGCTTTCAGGGGTATTAAAAAGTGAAACTGCTGTAAAAGTTAGCATACAGATAATGGATGCATTTGTTTCTATGAGAAAATTTATTAACTCAAATGCGTTGATTTTCCAAAGATTAGATAAAGTAGAAATTAAACAATTAGAACATGATAGAAAGTTTAATGAAATATTTGATGCAATACAAAGCAAGGATATTAAGCCAGAAAAAGGAATATTTTTTGATGGCCAAATTTTTGATGCCTATAAGTTTGTTTCTGATTTAATTAAAACTTCAAAAAAATCTATAATTTTAATAGATAATTATATTGATGATTCTGTTTTAACACTATTTAGTAAAAGAAATAAAAATGTGAAAGTAACAATATACACAAAAACCATTTAAGTTATTAAATAAGTTGGGATTGAAATGATAAATAAAGTAAAATTTAAGGAATTTGAAAAAATTTAGTCTAAAAAAAGTAGTTATGAGATACAAATCAATAAATTTATATTAAGAAAAGGGTATATAGATTAGGAGTGAAATTATGGAAGATAACATAAATTTAGATCAACAAAATATAGATATCCGAGAACCCACCAAAAATAAAGAACTAACTCTTAAAGATGGTTGGTATAAAAAATTGTCAGAGAAATATTATGCATTAGTTGATAAATTGCATTTGAGGGCAATAACAAATCCCCTTGACAAATTGTTTCCATCTATGTTTTTCTTTTTGATTTTGTTTTTAGTAATAATATTTGTTATAGTTTATTTTTCTGCATTTCACACTTCATTAAGCACTTATACTTTGCAGTTAACTGTTAATGGGGTGGCTTTGGACAAAACCTATTCAATTGTATTGACTAGTACAGATAATGAAATAAATATTTTGGGCAAGACAAAAGATATTTCAGGAGTTGTGACGTTTGAATCCAAACAAAATATTAGTGTTAACGCCAAGATAAATATAGCTGGGTTTGAACCAATACAAAAACAATTCAAAACAGACAAAGAAAAGATAATTTTGGATTTAACACTTAAAGAAATTGAAGAACAAAAGTTAGAATCAAAGAAAAACATTTTTTCTTTTGCATTTTTCAATAAATTAGGTGCGTTAAATAAGAATGGGAACATCAAATTGAACTGTGACACTTATTCACAGGAATTTCCTGTTGAAAACGGAATATTAGACAATATCGAAATCCCATGTACTGTTGTAAATGTTAATGCAACTGTTGATGGCTTACCAAATGTAAATCAAAACTGTAGCCCTATGTTATGTAAATTGATGTTTAGTGACACAATTTCCAACACTGAAATTAAAACAGAACAGATCCTGCCTAAAAATATATTGCTGGTTTATGTTACTTTCAAAGATGGAAATATTGCTAAAGGCATGACTGTTGAAGTTAGAAGAGATTCAGAAGGGCAGGAATTAATAGATTCTGATAAAACTAAAGATTTCGGATCTTATAAGATAGGTCTTATTTCAGGGATGTATTTAGTTATTATTTCAGATCCTTCTGGGAAATATGCATCGCAACAGCAAAAAGTAGAAATACATGCTGGAAACCAAGAACCCCTATACTTTGTTTTAGATACTCCAGCAATAGGCGCGATAAATGTTAATTTCAATGTTGAAGACACAGCTATTTTAATGGGCGTTTTGTATTTCAAAGACGTAAACAATAATATTTTAGAAACAAAACCTTTTGATACGAATCAACCTGTACAATTCCTAATAAAGGTTAAGGGGCAGTATAATTTGTCAGCATCTTTGAATACAGATTATGTTAATGATTATGTTTCAGAAGATGTTTCTACAGAGTATAACCAAGAGAGTGGCAATTTTGATGTTAATTATCTAATAAGAAAAATAAATATTTTCACTGACCAGAATGTTGTTGTTCAGGTTATAGATTCAACAAATCAAAAACCAATTCCTTTTGCAAAAATCTTTTTCAGAGATTCACTGAACAATAATGCTTTTTTAACTTCTGTAGGGTTTGTAAATACAGATTCTAATGGTGTTTATTATAGAATACTGCCAAAAGGAAATTATAGTGTAAATTTGAAACATGCACGTTTATCTGGCACACAGCTGTTTTCTGTTGATGAAACAAAATCACTCACATTAACTTCTAAGAATGTTTTGTTGAAAGTGGAATGGGGAAATACGCAAATCAATTTGTGTCTGTTTGATAATAAAAAGAAAGAACTTTATGATGCTTTTGTTGAAGTGTATAGCCAAGAGAGAGGCGGAGAAAACACTTTCTATATTACTAAAGAAAATAATTGTGCAATCACAACTGTAAAGAATTTAGAGAATATTTATTTGCATATTACAAAACCAGAATATTACGAGCAGTATACCCAGACAATATTTTTGGATGGTGAAACAAAAATAATACCTGTATCAATTTATTTAACACCAACAATTGCAAATGGCCAGCAGAATTTTGAAAGCTCTTTTGCAGGAATTTTTGATGATGCTTTGTTGAAACAAGCCACAAAGAAACTAGATATCGATAAAGATTATTATTATGCTTTTAAAGTCAAAATTCCCAAATTCAAGGCATTAACTGAGAAACTTGTGAAATTTTATGGTGTTGCAGGAGATTTAAAAGATGAAAACTTTGATAAATCTAAGATGTTAACATTTTGGGTATCTTCTTTAGGCAATGCTAAGTTATATAATGAATTTGATACAAAAAACATTTTGGCAAAGGATGTTCCTGTTTTAGAAATGGGCGAGGATTTTAAATTCGGGGCAAAGAGTTTTATTTTAGATTATCCTTTTCCAAAAGACAGTGAATCAGATGTTGAGATTTTGTTTGTTGTTTTAAATCATATTACAAAGTATGTTGATGTTAGTAAATCAGAAGGGGATCCAATAATTTTTAATTATTGGTTTGGCTTAGAATCAAACCCTGCACAGCAAAAAGATTTCAAAAAGGTAATAAGGTATCCGGGCACACAAATGTGTGAAGAACCAATTTGTTTAGATGCTTATTTGAATGGTTCTCCTGTTAATGGTCCACAGGTTTCATCTCAAGGCTATTTGTTTGCAAAGCTTTTCTTTGACAATGATGACAAGAATATTTCAATATACAACACATCAGAACAGGAGAAAGTGAAATCTTTAAATGATTTGAAAGATTTGTATCTCTCATTTGATATTCCTGAGATTAACAAATTTAATCTTCACACAGTTGAGGGGGACATAACAACTGATGCTTTAGAATTAGGTCCTGTTTATCTACCTAATGTAGAGATATCAAAAGTAAATTACCTGGATTTTAATGTTCATTATTCTTTATTGAACCCAAAAAACAGTAATATAATATTTAGAGCATTCAAAGATAATTTTTCAGATTCAAATTTTGAATTAGCATTGCAATTGATTGCTTATGAAAAAGGATATTTAACTGTAGACATATTGCCTGAAGAATATATTGTTCCTTTTGTTACAAATCCTGTTACTGTGAAAATATATGATGACAAGGGGATTCCTTGTATAAATGCAGAAGTAAGATATTATTCATATGAATCTGGAAATTGGGTTTTGCAAGACAGTTATTTAACAAATCCCAATGGCGAAACTAATTTTGAAACTAGTCCAATAAGTATTGGTGACAAAATAAAAATTGTTGTGCTTAAAGAGGGTTTTGCACCATTTGAGAAAGAATTTAATGCAGATTTTGGTTTTTTTAAAGTCCCACCAAAACTAACTGCAAAGGTTACTTATCCTAAAGATGCAAACCCAGTTAATAAGGAAGTGGAGATAGAGAATAAATCTGGTTTGGGAATAAAGATTTTTAATTTAAAATACAGTTTAGCAAATACAAGCAAAGTATCTCCAGATGTGTTTAATCAATTAATTATTACAGAGAAGAT
>PEXK01000013.1:11677-11819 GCA_002779075.1 Candidatus Diapherotrites archaeon CG08_land_8_20_14_0_20_30_16
GAATGCAAATACAAAGTTATCGCTCCTAATTAGCTACAATCCAGAATTTTTGCTGAATTTGAAAAAAGGAACAATTACTTTGCCTATGAATATGCTTTTCAAATACCTGCCAGAAAATGCAGATACAAAATTAATTTCACAG
>PEXK01000052.1 GCA_002779075.1 Candidatus Diapherotrites archaeon CG08_land_8_20_14_0_20_30_16
GTTGCAAACTGTGGATCTTTACTTGCCAGCCATTTAAAGAATTTTCCATAATCTCCTTTTGCTTTTGGAAGATTTGCTTGCAATTCTGCATGGCTTGATATTTCGAATCTCTGCATTGCTGATGCCATTTCTTCCTGCATACCAGTTATTGTATTTAATCTTGATGTATTAAATAAGCTCAAAATAAAAGCATCTTCAACTTCTTGTCTTACATCCCTTCCTGTTAATGCTCCTTTGTTTTCAAATAATTCTTTTGCTTTTTGCTCATCAGTTACCCCTGGCTGACTCTCTTTGTCATAATCATTAAATAAAGCACCAACAACAGGTATTTTTGCAAACCAATTATGCACGCCATCATACCAATGATCTCCAGAATCAATACCCAAAGCAACATTATTTCTATGGTTTGCATACCAGCTTGTTAAACCTAAATCTACAGTTATAATACTACACTGTAAAGCAGCACCAGCCCATGCAAAGGGTCCCAAAAACTTTGCTTTGCCAACAACCATTTCTGTTGCCATACATGCACCAAATCCTGCTACACTGGCTGCACCTATAGCAAGAGGCAGACCACTAGTAATATCACTTGCAAATGGTTTCACATTATTTGAACTGCAAGTTGTATTTGGTGTTTTTCCAGAAATATAAATATTTTTGTTTTTCTCCTGTACCTCTTTCAATACTTCACAGCCATCTTTTTGTATTTCTCCGCCTTCCCAATATACTTGTGCAAAGTATTGATTGTTTTTTAAACCAGAACCCAAAACACCAAAAATAAAATCTGCTGGTGGAACACCACAGGGTCTAAAGGATATTGATTCAACAAGGTCGTCACCAACAACAGGTCTGAAAACTAATTTCAGAGGATCTGCTTTATTGAAATTCTGTGCAACGCTGGGATCACTAAAATCTATTTCTAAAATATATTCTTGTGGTCCACCCTTAAAAATACTGATATCTGAAACTTCATTATTCTGTTGATTAATAATTCTTGTTGTATATCCTTGTGGATTATCTGGTAATACAAATAGTTTTCCGCCACCGCCTACTGGTCCAATCAAACTAAACTTCACTGATTGCTTTCCAGATCCTGCAAGCACATCTTTTTTGCTTATTGATAATTTGTATGCTCCTTTCAAATCACTTGTTGATGAAACAAAATGTAATTTATCTTCTTCTTTTGTAATACAACCAATAAACCCTCCTTTAAGGGCTGCTTCAACAGAATTCAAAACATCTTGTCTTTTATCTGGTTTTGACACATCAATCTCTTTATTTACAGTGACAACAACCTGTGGATTTTCTTCTGCTTTCAATGAAATATCTAAAACCCTGTTTTCCAAACTTGCTCTTGTAAAAAATAATGTGTTTGATTTTCCTTGTGCTAATCTTTCTTGTGCAAAAAACTTTTTGCTGGCTTCTTTTGCTAATAAATCATAACCTACACCTACAAGACTTTTATCATAATCTGCATAACCTAGCAAAAATCCTGCAGTATTATCAATTCCTGATTTACTATCTTTTGGCAAAAACAAAATTGCATTCTGAATTTCTGGTTTGCATTCAGGTGTATTTTCATAACCAGCTCTTGCAAGCAGACTAAATGAATCTTTTTGCATTGAACCATCACGTATCGCAAATGCGCCTTCCAATGTTATTGTGTACTTTCCGCATTTTGCAATAGACATATCAACAAACAATTTATTGAACTGATATTCTGATTGTTCAACTAAATTAAAGCCCTGCAAAGGCAAAAGATTTACACTTTTTATTTGCGGAATACTTGCATTCAATACTTTTTCTAAATATTCTTCGCTTATTCTATCATGCATCAAATATAAAGTAAAGGGTGTGTATTCAATTCCTAATTTTTCAAAAGAACAGGATTTTGCTTCTGGTTTACAGCCTGTAGACTTTAAATCTTTTGTATATTTTGCACCTGCATTATTATACAATTCCAAATAACCCTTAATCTTTCCATGCAGATAATCTGATGCTGTCTGGCCATCACAATAAGCTGCCCCGCAATCAACAGAACTTGCAACTTTAGGAAATTTCACAGAAACTTTTGTATCGCTATCACAAACAGACATTTCTTTATCTAACGTTGGAAGGATATCTTTTCCTTTAGCAGTTCTTCCAAACTCAAATCTATAATTTACTGCTAATTCATAAATCTTATTTGTTTGAAGGCCTATTGCTTTAAAAATAATTGGTTGTGTCCAACTCAATTCACTGCCTGCAAAAACAACTGATTTCAAAGTTAATGCTTGTTTAGGAAGGATTTGTTGGTTTCCTGCATTTTCTGCATTTTCTGCAGTTACTTCCAAACTGACTTTGTCCTTTATATTTTGCGATATGGGCAGATCCAATTTAATAGGTTCTGCACAATCATTCTGGATTGTCAGATTATCATTAGGTGGTAAGTAAACCTCTAACTTGCCAGAAATAAAAGATAATTCGCTTCCTGGAATAACTGCTTTAACACATTTGGGTGATGAGATACTTAAAAATAATGGTATGCTTGCTTCTACAGGCTGGCTGTCAACAGAACTTACTCCTCTTACTAATATAGTATATGCAGTAATCACATTTGCTTTTTGTGTGTAAGGTGGTTGAATATATAACTGCGATAACCCTGTTTGATTTGGCATAATATATGGCAAAACTCTTGGATTTGGGCTGATGTTTACACGAACATTTGTTTGGCTAGCCTGTGCAACACCTTGAGGCGTCCAATTATTGTATGGTGATAAACTGCTTTTATAATTTCCCCAAGGATCGTAAAGTGATTGTGTTTGCGGGCCATTCAAAAGAGGATTATAATACTCAGATGCAGGCACATCACTATAAGGGACGCCTGTTGTGAAAGGACTTGCATTATATGGCAAAAGCATTACAGTTACATTTCTTAATGGTACACTTCCCAAATTGTTGATGAAAAGAGGCATAGTAACAATCTGATCTGCTGACAAAAATAATTGTGGATTTGGCACAGAAATATAAAGTTGCCCAAAGCTATGGATCAAATTTAAATGTAGGGGTAATTGTTTTATAAAATATCCTGTGTCTAAGTTCAGGAATAATTCTGCTTTGATACTTTGTCCTTGTACAACCCCTCTTGATGTTAATGAAAATCTTAATGGTTTCTGTTCTCCTCTTTTCAAACTAATTGCACTTGCACTAAAATCAACACTTTGCGCAATTTCATTGAAGTCTCTAAAAACCAAAAATGGCGATAATTGCACAAAATCAAATTCACATTCATTTCTCAAATTCAATATGCCCTCAAATCTTTTGGCCTGCGTATCGTAAAGTGTTGCATTCAGTTCTGTAGGATCTGCAACCAAACAAGAGCTGTCTAATTCTGAATTTGCAATAAAAGATAAATGAATAACCTGTCTTACAATTTCATTTCCATTTATTGTTCCACTTATTACTAAATCTTGATCGCCATATATTATTTGGTCGGTTTCAGTACTGACTGTTACTATTAATTTAGTATCTGATTGTGGCAAAAGATTTGATTTCACAAATCTATAACTCACAACAAATGCTTTTGCATCGTCTCTTAAAACATCGCTACTTAATTTCAAAACAGGATACTGCGAAATATTGCTTACAACAATTTCATAATCTCTTTGCTTTTTTCCTGGCGGAATCTTTATTTCATGTTCTGATTTTATACTCAAAACACCAAATCTTGTAACAATAAAATTGCCTCTGACTGTGACATGTTGCTGTGCTCTAACTTCATAATTATAAACACCAGATGGCAATTCACTTATAACATATGTTCCATCCTTCCCTTTCTGTTGTGTATTATCTCCTTTCACTAAAACAGTTGCCAAACCTTTATCTTCTGTTACTGTGATAATAGCATTTGATATTTTTCCTTGCGTATCAGAAACATTGAATATTATTGGTTTCCCAAATTCAATATACCCATTACCATTCAAATTTACATTCAATGTTCTTTGGCCATCAATTCTAAAATCAAAATTCTTTTGCAATCCAATAATTGGTGCAGTCATAGAAATTGTTGCAGTTCCTTGCTGCTTTGCATTAAAATACAACCTGAATTTTTTGTGTTCCCCTTTTTTCAAAACTAGACTGTAACTTAGAGATTCTAACTCTGTTTCTTTGGGATTGAAATTCATTAAATCCTCATCTAACCCATTAAGCACAATTGTTTTTAATAAATTATTTGCATTGAAATCAAGTCTTGTTGAAGCATCGCTAGGGCTGTAAAAATCAAAATCTATTGCATAAAATTCGTCAACAACTGCTGAAAATTCACTATATTTAGTAAAGCCATCAGTAAAAGAATAAGAATAACAAACGCTGGATACTGAAGAGCATTCAAACAAACTAGAAAATACTTCTATTTCTTCAGAATATGTATTAGAATGCAACTTTTTTAATTTAGAATTCTGGACAGAAACATCTGATTTTGGATCTGTATGATAAGAATTTCCATCAAAAGAATCTGCCCTGTAATAAACATATAATTTGTTTAAATCCAAAGCATTAGAAACATTTACTTTCACTTTAAATTCTGTAAAGCCTTTAGGATTTTCATAAATAATGTTTGCCCATTTATTTCTTATTCCAGATCTTCCAAACACCTGTAAATCTTTTACAAAACTCTCATCAGTATTTTCAGTATAATATAAACCATATTCTTTCTTTGTTCCTATTGAGTCTACTCCTAAAATTGCATACTGCATGGACTTTACTGGTTCATTTTCTTTGCCCAATCTAACATGTGCTTCACCTTTTGTTTGTCCTTTAGGCCAGATTAATGAAAACTTCAAATAATATGTGCCCCCTATTTTTACTCCATTTACTTTATTTGCGTAGGCATCATATATTCCTACAAAAGATATTTTAGGATCTTTTGTAATATCTAATTCTGTTAAGAGGATTTCCATCTTTTCTGATACGTCCACTAATTTGGTGTATATGTTTCCTTTGCCATCAACAACAGTTACTTCAACTTCTTTTGCCCCATTAGACAAAAACTCTACTTTGCCTAATCCTGTATTTCCATCGAACAAAACAGAGGTTTCTGTTTTTATAGTCAACCCACCATTTTTCAGTGGCTGACCATTTGGTCCATAAATATATAATTTACTTGTTTTCTGTTTTGTTGTTAATGTTATTTCTATTTTATTATCTCCGCTCACTAAAAGTGCATCTTGTGTACCTTCTAAATCTTCTGTACTTATTGTCACCTGAATATTGTTGTTCGGTTCTAAAATAGTTGTAAATAATCCTGTAATTGCTGTTCTATTATCAGGCAAATAAACAGGAAGATTCTTTTCTCCAATTATAGAAATATCCACGCTTGCATTTGCAATTGGCTTGTTATCTACATTGGCTGCAAAAATATTTATTTTAGCCGCAGTTGAAAAATTTATCTTTTTAAGTATCAATATTATTGGAGGCAGGGTTTCAGAATCAACATACTGGGTAACAGGATAAAAATTTCCCAAAGCATAAGCAGATACATATGCTCCACGTTTTACATCAATGCCAGAAAACTCTACAACACCTAAAAAATCTGTTGTTTTCGTATCAATAATTAATCCATTTTCTGAATACAATGCTACTGTTGCTCCTGGAACATTCTGTTTTGTTTCGTCTCTCACAATAACACTAATTTTTGTTCCGCCTAAATCCAGATAAACATTAATTCCCAAAGAATTTTGTCTGAGAGTTATATTTTTGTTTTTATCCTGCGAATCAAAAGTAATAAAATCTTCTTTTGAAACAACATATCTCAGTTCGATTCCTTTTTGAATGTTTATAGGCAATTTTCCTTGAGCATCAGTATAATCTTCAGCAATTAATTTTTTGTCACTAGAGTATAATTGCACTTTTACTTTTTCTAAAGGCAATCCATTAGCAGAAGTTACAGTGAAAGTTATTGTCCCTTTTTCTCCTGTTGCTATACTCTTAGGTTCTAAAATTAAATCAGTTATTTTTCCATTTGCAGGCACTTCAATAGTTTGAAAATCCAAATAGCCATCTTTATTAATTTTTATTGTTAATGGCCCCTGCAAAGAAATTCCTGACAATAAAACAATTCCTGAATCATCAGATTTTGTTGAAAATAAAAGCTCGCCATCAGAATAAACATTTACATCAGCACCAGGGATTATTGTTTGAAATTCTTTATCAACTAAACGCAGTTGCATACTTCCTATTTTTTCTTCTTTGGTAAAAGTAATTATTTTATACATTTTTTTACCAGAAACAATAATTTCCAGTGGCCCGACAAAAGTATAGCCTTCTAATTGTCCAATTACTTTCAAACTGTCTCCGTCTGAAACACCATTTAAAGTAATACTTTGCCCATCTGTAGTCAATTCATTATACAATTGGTCTTCGCCAAAACCAATTGTTAGAAGAACGTTATCTAATTTATTTTTTCCCATGTCTTCAAAATTTACCTGTAAAACAATACTTGATTTGAAAATCAAAAGTGAAATCAGCACTATAACTATAATAATCAGAAGAATCAAAAATATAGAAAACCACATTGCAGGAATGCCGTGTCCTTCCAAAAAATTATTATATCTTTGAAGAGGTATACCCTTTTCTGTTAAGAAATCGCTAAGGCCTTGGTATTTTTCCTGCAGTTTTGCATTTATTTTTGAAAAAAAGTTCCCTAAACCCATAAAAATACCTTTTTGTGGGAATCTGTCATAATTTCAGAATTTAATGAAGAAATTAGGACTGTCCCATTCCAATCCCATCTATATTATAATATTACTTATTAGTATTTATAAATGTATATATATAAAGCTCTGTAGAAACCCAATTAAATATGTACAAATCAAACACCATATTAACATCTTTATGTCTGAGCAATAGGAAACAAATTTAGAAGTTATTGTTATTGCAAGAATATAAAATAACAAAAAGATAGACAATAAAAAAGACAGATCAAAATACAAGTAATTCTCAGATACAATATTTAAGAGTATATAGTGTATAAGGATTAATAAAGATTACGATTAGTTCTAAAACAATAAAAGTAAAGTACTTGTATTTTTATCATTATGGTTTGGTTGTCAGATTTATTGTATTTAATTGCTTTTCTGGATTATAAACTCTCCAAAATATTGGACATCCACCAAAACAAAAATTAATTCTAGAACAAAGAGTGCATTCTTTTATTGGCCTGTGAGATATCTTTGCTCTAACCGAATTAAGTTCAGACCACATTTTTTCAAAATTGTTGTAGGAAATATTACTATTAATTTTTGCAATTGGAAAATCGACCCAATGAGTGCAAGGCAAAATATTATTATTACTATCTATAACCAAACCACTTCCTGAAAAAATATGACAATTAAAATTATAGTGTTTTTTTAGATCATTTGGAACTAAACAAGATGGAACAGGTGTAACAACCGAAAATGTCGCACCACTGTATTTTTTTATTAACCGTCTTAATAGGGGATTAAATTTCTTTGTGAATTCATCTGGCGAAAAAGTAATATTATTTTTTCTAAAGTTCGTAACTATATTATATCCAAAACGTTTAATTCCGAGATTGTATAGTTCATCTATTAATTTAGATAAACTTGAAAAATTTGATTTGCTAATTGCTGTATTTGTGGATAATATCTTTATATTATAATTAAATACATTTTTTATTGCTTTTCTAATAAAATTATATGCTTGTTGGTTATCTACAATTATATTGTGTAAATCTTTTGGACCTTCAATCGAAATGGTTATGCCCTTTAATTTGGGCAGTATTGTTTTACACAAAGACTTTCTTGAAAAACCAAGACCATTTGTTACTACAAAAACATTGAAACCCCCATTATACAACATATTTACAATCTCTTCAAAATTAGGGTGTAATGTGGGCTCGCCGCCAATTAATATTATCTTTTTTGGTTTTATTTTATTAAATAAGTGAATAAAATTTCTTATGGTATCTAAGGTCATAATTCCTCCTCTTTTTTTATAATAACAAAATTCACAATTATTATTGCATTGAGAAATTATTGTTAGCCACACAGTAGATATTGTCATTAGCAATCCTCTTCAAAAAAATAAGTCCCATATATTCCCATAATAAGAAAATCTTCTTCTTCAGACAATATCATTATTTTACTATAAAATTCGTTCTCGTGTTTTATGGGCGCTTTAAAAAGTGGCTTTGTTTTCAAATAGAATTCTTTTATTTTATCAGAATAACATTTCTGCTTTGGCAAATACCCATATTTAATTTTAATAAGCATTTGCCTAAATTTAAAATCCACAAAAAAATAATTGTATGGAATTAATGAGTAATCTATTGATTTTAATAAAACAAAATATTCCTGAGATCTACATTCACTAATATATGTTTCAAAAATATATTTATATGCAAGATAATCTGCCAAACAGGTCTTTAGATCTTTTGGGTATTTATTTTTATCAAAAAAGGCATCATAGATTTTTTCGCGTAACGAAAATATTGTTTTGTCTGCTTGTTTCATATACCTCAAATCTATTGCTTTTATTTTGTTTTTTAGTTGTGTATTATATTTGGCATTAACTTTTAATTTGTACTTTTTTCCTGATTCTTTTTCAATCTCAATTACTTCATGCAAAAGTATTTCTTTTCCTAAAAAAGATTCAAACATTTTTAAATAAGCCATTTTATTGATTTCATAAAAAAATTGTGAAAATGGCTTCCAATCAAATACCATAAAACTATTTATTTGAATTTCTCGCATTTAAGAATCCTCTTTAACAACAAAATGTTTTTCATTTAAATCTATTGATATGCTTGTGTTGGGTTTTAACATATCAAAAGAGTTAGTTCCTAAAATAACAGGTATTTTAAGTTCTCTGCTTATAATTAATGCATGACTCAAAATACTCCCATTTTTAATAATTAGTAATTTATAATCCGAAACAAAAGGAATTCTATTCATTTGTAAAGTGGATAAAAACAATATTTTATTTTGTTTATTATCTTCAGTATAATCTGGCTTTTCAAATTTTATAACTTGTCCAGAAATGTTGTTGTTTCCGTAAGACATGATATATTTAGCATTAAATTTAACCAATTAGATCACCAGTTTAATATTTTTAATTAAAAATATAAATTTAAATTACAATTATTTATCACCAATACAATCACTACTACAATCAGGATTGTCACCACAATCACAAACACAATCACAATCTCCTGGCGATCCATCTCCTTCGTAACAATCTGCAGCCATAAAAACATCCGATTGCCCCTTTTTGGACTTTATTATTATTAAATCACCAGTCACATTAGAATTTCCAAATTGGGTATTATATAAAAGATATTCTTCTCTTACAGTACAATCTAACATATTATCCCTCCAAAAATATAAAAACACTAGTCTTTGGCCAAACATTAAAACAAGATACTAAAGATTTACAAAAGAAATAATTCAAAATTAGCTTGGTCGTTTTCCTTCTAAGTAAGGTTAAAACCATATAAATATATTACCTAGAAGAATTTATAAAGAGTACTCTTGATAAGATATAATTCCTTCACAAAATCTATTTTTTGATTTTGTTGATAGACTGCCTTTTATTCTGACTTTGGTATAAAAAGATTGGTTTTTAAATATCCTCTTTAAGAATTTAGCACAAAGCATTCGTTCATCAGTTCAGATAGTGTGTAAGTTATAAAAGGGGGGAGATTAATCTTGCCAAAGACTGCTTTAATTTTATCCATTTGCTCTGCTGAATAAGATCGCTTTTTGTAATTTCCTTACAATCTTTTAAGTCATTATAAAATATCTGTGTAAGTTTTTCAGTAGTATTTGTATCAAATATGAATGCGTTCACTTCGAAATCCAACTTTAGTCCACGAATATTCATATTTGTTGACCCTACTGATGAAATATTATCTGAAATTAACATTTTTGTATGCAAAACGCCATTCTTTCCTTTTGCATAACTATATACTTTTACTCCGACATCCAGCAACTCTGGAAGATAAGTCAAATTCACCAGCTTATACAAAGAAAGATCTGGATTTTCAGGTATTATCAATCTTGTGTCCACTCCTTTTAATGCCGTAGATTTTAATGCTAACAGCACGCTATCATCAGGAATAAAATAAGGCGTCTCAATATACAATTTTTTTTCTGATGTTGTAATTATTGAGAAAAAAATTAGTTTTAAGTTTTCCCATTTTGTATCTGGCCCAGAAGGCGCAATGTGTAAATTCACCTTTCCTTTAGTTTCTAACTTCGGATATAATTTATAATCATAAATATCCTGTTTTGTTGCAAAGAACCAATCTCTCACAAAAATAGTTTGAAGCGAATAAACTGCGGGTCCATTTATTTTTAATTGAATATCTCTCCAAAAACCATATTTCCCACCATTAAAATATTCCTGCCCAATATTCATACCGCCTATAAATGCTGTTTGGCCATCAAATATTGCTATTTTTCTGTGATTTCTATGATTTAATTTGCTTTTTAAAATAGTTAATCTCACAGGTAGAAAAACTCCTAATTCTATATTATTCTGTTTCAAAATGTGTTTATAATGTCTTATAAATTTTTGTGAGCCAAAGCCATCTAAAAGTATTCTAACTTTGATTCCGCATTTTGCTTTTTTTATCAAGCAATCTATTAATTTTTTTGTTATTTCATCATTTCTAAAAAGGTAAAATTCTAAATGAATGTGTTCTTTTGCTTTTTCTATTTCATCAAACAGACTAGGAAAAAATTCTGATCCGTTATTCAAAATTTCAACAGAATTATTCTTAGAAAAGGGATAATTTGTTGAATGCAAAGCTAAATACATAGTATGTCTTTTTTCTTGCAGTTCTACAGGCAATTGTGCATTATGCAAAAATTCTTTTTGTGATTCAACAATTTTGGTTAAAACATTTGCATATTTAGGTCTGCGCAATCTCCAAGAATAAAACTTTTGCTTTAGATTTTCTCCTGCCCAGAAATATGCTATTATTCCAAATATAGGAATAAAAACAAGCACCAAAATCCATGCAATAGTTTTATGCGGATCTCTATTTTCCAAAACAAGTACAACAATCAGATTTAACACATAAACAACAAATAAGGCTATTAAAAGCCAAAAAAACCAAAGCATAATAGAAACACGCAAACAAATATAAAAACAATCTTGACACTTTGGTTTTTAAACCTTTCCTTTCAAATTTAAATATTACCCTAATACTTCGTTTATAAAATGTGAACTGTTTTGCTTTAGCCCCATGGTGTAGTGGTCTATCATACGAGGCTTTGGACCTCGTGACCTGAGTTCGAATCTCAGTGGGGCTATTAGTGGGATTGTAAATCCTACACAATCTCATTGAGATTGGAGTTTTCCATAAAGCTATTTTTCCAAAAAGGTTCTTTGGATCTCAGTGAAACAATAAAAATAATTATTTTTGTGAAGTTTTATGTTTAGTTGTAAATTTAATTCTATTCGAAATAAATTGTACAACAGCACAATAAAACAAGGGTGTGAAGTTTTATGTTAGAGCAAATAAAGAAAGATTTAGAGAAACTAGACCCAAGCCTCATTATAACAAGTCTTGAAATATACGAAAGGAATATAAGACTGGGTTTTCCTGAGGAATTATCTTTGTTGGGCCTCTTTTTGCCATACCTTTCAGAAGAAAGAAAAGCTAAATTGGAAGATATTGCAAAAAAGTACATCCCTTCGGGGGAAGAAAAAATAGAAAATCTTATTTGCATAAAAGATATTGAATCATTAAATGATCCTATTTTAAAAGAAAATTACAAAAAAATGCCTAAAAAGATATATGAAGTAGCATTTACAAAAATAACACATTTGGATTTAGCTTTAGCACTTTTGTCTGAAAAGGCAACAGAAATAAACAATAAAACATATTTTCCAAACCAAAATACCTTTGTTGAGTTTTTAGAAAATGTTTATTGTCAATTGTGCCAGATTTTTGATATTTCCTATTATACTAATTTTTTGGATAATTTTGTTATAATTAATAAATATCATGAAGAATACAAAAAAGTTCTAGAAATAACAAAACAAAATCTGACTAGAAGCAAAGATGAAATTTATTATATAATATCAGAATTAAAAAAGTTTCAAAAATATCCTAATGAAATTTTCAAAGGCAGATTAAAAACACCTGCAAGCGTTTTTAAGAAAGTTTATGTTAGAAAAGAACCTGTAGAAAACATTGTTGATTTTGTAGCAATAAGAATTGTTACCAATACAATAAGCGATTGTTACTCTTGGTTAGGATACATTTATTCTCTGTGGCCTCCAAGGCTTTCAAAATTTATGGATTATATTGAACATCCAAAACCCACTGGTTACAAATCTTTACATATTGTTGTAGACACAAAATTTGGGCCTGTTGAATTTCAAATACGAACTCATAATATGCATAGATTTGCAGAATTTGGTTTAGCAGCACATTGGAAATACAAAATAAAAAACGAAAATAAAATGTTAGAAAAAATAAAATCTAGACTCGCTACACAAAACCCCTATTTTGATCAGGGCCACATTTTTGTATACACCCCAAAAAAGGACATAATAATATTAGATAAGGGTTCTTGTATTGTTGATTTTGCGTATGCAATTCACACAGATCTTGGCGACCATTTATTTTCTGCAGAAGTCAACAATAAAATTGCACCTTTGAACTATAAGTTAAAAGATAAAGACATAATAATGGTTCATGCAGATTCAAAAAAGAAACCAAATAAAAATTGGCTTGAGTTTGTTGTCTCAAATAAAACAAAGGAAAAAATATCTCAAAGTTTAAAAATTATAAAAATTAATAAAAAAATAAAATTGCTAAATCCAACTCTTTTTTTTAAAGAGAAGGTGCAAGTTGCACAATGTTGCAATCCTTTTTGTGATGATGATGTAGGAATATACAAAAGCACAAAAAGAAAATTAATCCTGCATAAAGCGTCTTGTCTAGAAAAAAACCATTTGAAATATTCTTATGCTTCGGATGCTTTAAAAACCCTTTTTTTAATAAATAAAAGAATTAAAATACAACTATCTTCAGATTCCAATCTGCTTATTGAACAATTAAAAACAAAATTTGTAATGGAAGATCCAGAAATAAACAAAAAGAGGAATACAATAACATTCAACACAAAACTAGCACACAAAGAGGATTTTACAAAATTCAAAGAAGAATTATTAGAAGAAGAGTTTGTTGAAAGCGTTGAATTGGTTTGATCCATGCTATGGGTTGACATAAACAATATCTGTACTAACCTTTGAATATATTAATAAACCCGTTTTTACCAATAATTCTATTGCTGAATGAAAATCTGACCAGCTTATTGCCATATTTCTCCAACTCTTTGTTAAAGAATTATATATTGCTCGTTTAGATATTCCTTTTTTATTTAACTTTAAAGATTTTTCTTCAAAATGCCCACTAATAAGTGTAAACATTCGTACAACTATCATAGAACATAACGAATTTTTCAAATCATTAACTCTTTTTTGGTATTCTAAATTATCTTGAATAACATATTCAGACCAAAAACCTTCTTCTTTCAAATATTTAATCGCTTTCATATAATATCTCAAATTAGAATCTGACACAAGCCCTGCTTTTCTTTTAACTTCAATTTTTAGTTTGCCAAAAGGCAGGTCAGTGTTTTGTCTAATACAGTCTAGCAAGTCATAATTTACTGGTAATGTTAAATAGGGTGGTGGTTCCTCTGGTATTGACAGTTTGGGTGTCTGCGATTTAACTTCTTGTGGTTTGGCTTTTTGTATGGTGGCATTTTCAGGGTATTCTTTTAGTGTTCGGGATATTTCTTGTAGAGAGAATCCTTTTGACAACAGAAATTCTACTAATTTTCTTCTTTCTAAATGTGAATTTGCACTTATTACTCGCAGTAAAATATCTTTTCTCTTTTGTTGTCTATTTTGTTCTAACAAAACAGCCCGGTCTATTTTTATTCTCAAAATTATTGTGTCTGCTTCAAAAACAGTATATCCAGTTTTTAATAATACAGATTTTAGGCGTCTTAAATTTAGATTTGGGTTTTCCCGCAATATTGCTTTTGCAGATTCTACTTTCCTAACAAATATATTTACCCCTTTTGATCTTCTAGCCATATCATCACAAAAAATTAACACATAAAATTAACAAATCACATCCTGCACTACACGCTTTTGCAGCATATAAAAAGGATATGTCTAAAGGTTTAACCTTTAATTATTGTTTCATCTCTTTCTGCACCAACAGAAATAATTCTTACATTTACATTACAGTCTTTTTCAATATATTCAACAATGTTTTTCAAATTCTGTGGCAAATCTTTGTATTCTTTTATGTTTTTTATTTCTGACAGCCAACCAGGAAATTCTTTGTATATTGGCTTACATCGCCCCAATATAAGAGAGTCAACAATAGCAATTTTTATTTTATCTCCTTTTTTAATTAATTTGTCCCCGTAATAATAATTATCACCATTATATTCATATTCTGTGCACAATTTAATTTTTTTTGCATCATTTAAAACATCAACTTTTGTCAAAATTATATCTGGACCATTAGTTATTGTTGCCCTTCTCAATAAAGGCAGATCTAACCAACCAGTTCTCCTTGGTCTTCCTGTTGTTGCGCCATATTCTTGACCAATATATCTTACTGCAATTCCTAATTGTAATTCGTCTTCAGAATTCAAAGAAGCATTTGGGTATGTTGCTCTTTCTGTATCTTTTGTATTGCTTGAACAATGTTTGTCTGACAATTCACCTCCCATTTCTGTTGGAAAAGGTCCTTGCCCAACTCTAGTCATATAAAACGCTTTTACAATTCCTAAATTCAAATCTACATCTTTTTCACTTAATCCAACACCTTTTGTTAATCCAGATATTGTAGTATCACATGATGTAACATAAGGATAAGATCCATGGTCAACACTTAGTAATAATCCTTGCGCGCCTTCCAATAATATTTTCTTTTTGTGTACATTTTCTCTTAAAAATTCTTCTGCGTCACAAATATATTTTCTCAACTTATCTGCATAATTTTCTGTATAATAGTTTATTATTTGTGGAATATCTAAAATTGTTTCTTCATTATAAAATGCGCCATTTTCTAAATGTGAATGCATTAAAATAGTTTTAATCATCTCTTTATCATAGTTTTTCAAAAGCGAAAGATTTTCTGTAATGTTCTTTTTTAATTTCTTTTCGAACAAGGATTTATTTAACATATCATTTACTGTTAATCCTTTTCTATCATAATGATCAACATATATTGGACCAATACCTCTTCCTGTTGTTCCAATTTTATTTGCACCTGCGTTTGATTCTTTTAATCTATCAAACAATATGTGGCAAGGCAAAATTAATTTTGCATTCAGACTTATTTTCAAATTATTATAAGTCATATTTTCTTTGTCTAAAATATTTAATTCTTCAATAAATGCTCTTGGGTCAAAAGCAACACCTCGACCAACAACATTGATCTTGCCCAAAGAGTCATACAAAATTCCTGAAGGCACTAAATGAAAAACATATTTTTTATTATTCAGTATTATTGTGTGCCCTGCATTTGCTTCGCCAGTTCCTCGAGCAATTATATCTGCCCATTTTGCAAAATAATCAACAAACTTTCCTTTTCCTGTGTCGCCCCATTGGTTACAAACAATAGCAACAGTCTTTTTTTCGTCTAAAAAAATATTCAATTTCATATTACCCCTCAAAATTAGTAGCTTTTTGCAAAGTAAGTATATTTTGCTTTTTCTTTTCCGCACCAAAAACATTTTCCATTTGGTTTTGAATCAAAAGGCACACACCTTGAACTCAAACCTGTTTTTTCTTTTATTTCTGCTTCACAATTTGGCAAACCGCAAAATGGTACAAACAAATACCGTCCCTGTTTGCTTTCAGCAAAAAATTGTTCTTTTGTTTCTACTTTTGTTATTAATGATTCCTGCAGATTTTTTGCTTTGTTGTACATGTCAATAGGCATTTGCTTCAATTCTTTTTTTATTGTTTCCTTCAATTCTTTTCTTGGAAGAAATTGTTTTTGCAAAGTGTCTCGTCTTACTAAAACAACCTGTTTGTTTTCTAAATCTTTTGGGCCAATTTCAATCCTTATTGGAATGCCTTTTAATTCCCATTCCGAAAACTTAGCACCAGGAGTATATTGTTCTCTAGCATCTAAAAAAGCACCAAATGATTTCAATGATTTTTCTAATTCTTTGGCTTCATTTAATACTTGTTCTTCCCTGCCCTTTATTAATATAGGAATGATAACAATTTTTGTTTCTGTCAATGCATGGGGGGTAACCAATCCTTTATCATCGCCATGCATTAATATTACTGCGCCAATTAATCTTGTGCTAAAACCCCAAGAGATTTGATGTCCTAATTGTTTTTTTCCTTCTTGATCTAAAAACTCTATACCAAAAGATTTTGCAAAGCCAGTACCCAAATAATGTGATGTTCCCATTTGCAGACTTTTTGCATCAGGCATTATTGCTTCTATTGTATAAGTATTTACTGCGCCTGCAAATCTTTCTGCCTGTGTTTTTTCCCCACATATTACAGGGATACACAACAAATTCTCTGCCAGTTTTGCATATTCCTTCAAATATTGAAGGGCTTCTTTTCTTGCTTCTTTTTCATTTGCATAAACGCAATGTCCTTCTTGCCACAAAAATTCTTTTGTTCTCAAAAATAATCTTGTAATTCCAATTTCCCATCTGACTATGTTGCACCATTGATTTATTCTTAGGGGCAGGTCACGCCATGAACGAATCCATTTTGAATATGAATCATAAATAATTGTTTCTGAAGTTGGTCTTATTGCTAATCTATTCTGCTCATCAGTATTTGCTATCCATGCAACTTCTGGGCTAAAACCTTTTGCATGTTCCTGTTCTTTTTTGAAAAAACTTTCAGGGATTAATAAGGGGAAGTAAGCATTCTTTACTTTATATTTAGTTTTAATTGTGTGATCAAAATCAGATTGAATGTGCTCCCACATTTCATAGGCCCTAGGCCTTATAACCATAAAACCTCGAGTTGCTGCATAATCAGCTAACTCAGCTCTCTGCACAACCTCATTGTACCAATCAGTTATATTCTCACTTTTCTTTGTAAGTGCTTTATCTTCAGACATATCTATCCTCTAAACCTACCTTATAGACAGTATAATTTTATGTGTTGGTTGAAAACTGCAATATAATATAGAATATATACAATATAAACAATTAACTTTAAAAATAAGAAAAAGATAAAAAGTGGGCGAGGCCGGATTCGGACCGGCGACATACTGCGTATAAGACAGTTGCTCTACCAGGCTGAGCTACACACCCACAGGCTTTTTTAACAAAAAAGGGTTTACAAAAAACTGCTCTTTTCCAAGAAAAGATTGCTTCGTAAAAGGAATATAACTTGCATTAGAACAATTTCTAAAAGCAGCCTTAATTATGTATTGGCTTAAATGTTTATAAACATATCTAGGCTAGTTTATATTATGAATAACTATTTACCCACTTTAAAGCAGATAGAACAGAAACTGGTGGCAGACACGAAGAAGATCAGGGAAATAAAGGAGCTAGTTGATTCCTTTCAAGAATATGAAAAAATACTCCAAATGCTCAAAGACGATATAAAAATAAAAAAGAGCAATGAAGATGTTTTAGAAGAAGCAACAGCTAAAACAAAGATCCTAGAGCCTCTAAACATTTTTTATAGAACTTATTTGGAAAGCTATAATGCTTTTATGCAATCACAAACTGCAAAAGAAACATATGATTTTTTTGAAAGGTATAGGACTTACAGAACTTATCAATTAAACGAAAACATCCTTGAAAGATTTATTTCTGGATTCTTAAATAATTTCGCAGAAGACTTCACTTTTAAAACTGAATTTATAGGGCAAATTAACACAGCAAACTTTGCACAAGCAGTTGGCGGGGTAAAGGATGGATCTTTGATTAAAATAAAATACAATCAAATACCAAAAACAATAAAAGAAGCATATAATTTAAGGTTAAAGAAATTCATAATCGAATCTCATAATTTAAAGCTTCTGTTTAGAGAAAATTATTTGGTTGAAATTTACGGATCAAGTGGTATGATCTATAAAACAGATAGATTAGCAAAAGAAAATAATATTTCTTGCTTATAATAACACATCAAATAGAACAATTTTATGTGTAGAGCATATTTAATGCATAATGGGGGGTATGAAAATGCAAACAGAACAAAATCAATTTTTATCAGAAGGTACAAAAAGAATTAAAGGAAGAGAAGCACAAAGAATCAATATTTTGATTGGCAAAGCGGTAGCACAAGCTGTTCGCTCTACTCTCGGTCCTAAAGGAATGGACAAAATGATTGTTGACGAGCTTGGAGATGTTACTATTAGCAATGATGGTGCAACTATTTTGAAGGAAATGGCTATTGATCATCCAGTTGGAAAAATGTTAGTGAATTTAGCAAAGAATCAAGACTCTGAAGTTGGAGATGGTACAACAACTGCTGTTGTTATTGTTGGATCTTTGCTAGAAGAAGCAGAAATCCTTTTGGATAATGGAATACACCCATCAAATATTATCAATGGTTATAGATTAGCTGGCGAAAAAGCAAAGGATATTTATGAGTCAATTTCATCAAAAATAAATTCCGATAAAAGAGAGGATTTACACAATATTGCTCTTACTGCTCTTACGGGAAAGGCTGCAGAATATTGTGAAAAATTAGCAGATTTAAGTGTTAATGCTATATTGTCAGTTACAGAAAAAAACGAAAACGGGAAAACAATAATTGATATTGATAATATAAAAATTGAAAAAAAGGAAGGGCAATCTTTAGAAGACTCAGAGTTAGTTAAAGGGATAGTTTTGGATAAAGAAAGAGTAAGCACTAACATGCCTACTTTAATCAATAACGCAAAAGTAGCATTATTAGATGTTGCTTTGGAAATAAAGGGCCCGGAAACTGATACTAAAGTACAAATAAATTCTCCTGACCAATTGCAGGCATTTATTGACCAAGAAGAAACAATGATAAAAGAAAAAGTAGACATTATCAAAAAATCTGGTGCTAATGTTGTATTCTGCCAGAAAGGTATTGATGATTTAGCACAACACTTTTTAGCAAAATCAAATATTTTGGCTTGCCGTAGAGTTAAAAAATCAGACTTGGAAAAATTAGCAAAAGCAACAGGTGCTGAAATTGTTT
>PEXK01000024.1 GCA_002779075.1 Candidatus Diapherotrites archaeon CG08_land_8_20_14_0_20_30_16
ATAACAACATTAAAAAGTGTGGAGAAAACCCCTGGATTGTATGAAGGCAATTTAACTGTGGGATACTTAATCCCTGCACAAAGCGAAGTCGAAATAAGTGCTAATTACTCTAAAGGAACTGGAAAGATGACAAATAAAAAATCTGTGCCTATAAGCCTAACGCCAATAGATTCAATCAGTCCTATAACAAACTATGAAACAAATTATATGGAGACAAAAGAAGATGCTTTTACAGTTGGTAACACCATAAATACTTTGACAGTGTGTTTCAAATTGCCAGATGCTAGCTTCGATGACCAAATGTTTGGAAAGTTAGTGTTGAGTGGTGTTAAAGATGTAGAATTCAAATTGGAAGAGCTGGAAAACAAATGCTATAATATTTATCCAGAATATAAAGTGCAGAAAGAAGACATCACAAATGGCTTAAGTGTGAAGTTTAAAGATGTGAAAGATGTATTTGGGAATTATGTTAAGTCTACACAGATAAAGAAGTTTGATGTTATACCACTGCCAAAAGTGTTTGATTTGGTTCTGCTTGAGCCTGTTGGTGAGAAAATAAATCTGGGACAAACAGTTTATGTAAAGGCTAAACCAATTGTTAAAGAGGGATTTACTTTTAGTGATTTGAAAGAACTGAAAGCTTATGTTTTGTATAATGAAAAAAAATATAATCTTGAATTAAAAGATGTAAATGGGGAGAAGGTCTTTGTAGGAGAAATAGCATCTGAATTGGGTTCTGAAATTGTTTTCAAAGTGTTTGTTTCTAGTACTTACAAAGGAGCACTGGCAGAAGAATCTGTTACAAAGAAACTGCAGACAACAAATGAACTGAATGTATTAGTATTAAGTCCAAACGAATCAGGAGTAATTGATTCATTAGGAAAAGTAATAATATCACTTAATTATCAAAACGGAATGCCTTATGATAATAATACTTTAACATTAAATTTAAATGATAAAAATACTGTTTTTAATAAAATCATTGAAGGCAAATATGCTGGTGCATTTGCTGCAGATAGCTCAGATGTGGGTTTCTTTAAAAGTGGTGCTCTGCAAATTAAGGGTAAGGATGCAAAAGGAAATACAGTTTCTTACACTACAGATTTGCCTGCAATGGCATGGAAACTGCCACTATATGTGTATTATATCTTTTTGGGTGTGTTTGTTTTGATAGCAATTTTGACAGTAGTTCTAAAAAGGGAAGCAAGAAAGAGAAAAGAAATAGTTGCAAAAACTGTTGCATTATCTGCTGAAATTAAAGAAGGACTTAAAGAAAAAAGTATTAAAGAACAACTTGAAGAACAAAACGCAAAATTAAAAGCAGCAAAGGACACCCGCGAGAAGATAATCCATGAACATTTTACTTTGGCTACTCCAGATAATATATATTCTGATCGACTGGCTCGCATAGATGGCGAAATTACAAGCATTGAGAAAACAATTGCAAAATTAAACTATCAACAAAAAAATGTGCCAGAAAATCAAATAGAAGATAAACATAAAGCAATGGAAAAGAAATTAGGTTTTGAAACCGAAACAAAAAAAGAATTGAATAAAGAATCAAAAATATATGAAAAAGCACAAGAGTTTATGATGAATGAAATGCCTGAAGGAAAAAAGAAATTGCAAAATATAAAAGAGGAAATAGAAAAAAAGATTTATACTAAATATAAAGAAGTTATAGATAAAAAGGTAGAGAATATTCTCCCTCTTAAAGATAAGTATTCTTCAGAAGAAATTAAAATTGCACTAAAAGAAGGAGATTTGCCAGATCAAGTAATAGGTATTATAATTAAAAAACTATATCCCGAAAAAGAGAGCTTTAATGAAGAAAAAGAAGATAAACGGGTTGGAATGTAATTTGTACTTGTAGAGAATATAAAAAATTATTTGTGTGGGTGGTTTTGTGGTTATTAAAAAGAAAAAAGATGATTTAATGTTAAAGTCAGAATCAAAAAAGCCTAAATTGGCTTCCAAAGAATTAATGGATGCAATTTTTACAGAGAATATATCACGAGAAGCAACAAATGCAATTTCAAAGTATCCATTTAAGTATAAAAAAGAACTGGATCTATATAAAATGGCAGTTAATTGGCCAAATATATGGAAATTTAATGAGTTTGCAAAAGTAGTGTCTCACAATTACCAAAATCTTGAGAAATTATTTGCAAAGTTGGAAGAAGAATTTGGTTTTGAAAAGTATATAATAAGTGCTTTGGCACCAGAAATTGACAAAATAAAAATATCTACAAATAAAGAATTGGGACTTGATTTTGAGTCGTCACCAGAATTGGTTAAAGAAACAGAATTAAATTTAAAGTATGACTACAAAAGAAAAGTAGGACGGGCCATAAAAAAGTTGAAACCATATAAAGATAAATATCCGAAAGAAAAAATAATAGAAGTAATAAAATTTAAAATATATATTAAAAGGAATTGGTTATATAAAGTCTGGAAACGGATTACTGATTTTTTTACTTTTAGTTTTCAAAAGGAAGAACAAATATTGGATTTAAAAATTATAGTGGAACTAGTTGAAGACTTACCTAAAAATGTAGTAGATACCATTTTGAAGTATTCTGTAGAAGATAAAAAAAATAGATTTTGGTTTGGAATACAGTTTTTAAAACCGGAAGATGCAAGAAAAATAATATTGACCAATTATAAAAATTCGCATAAGTTACTAAAGGAATTAAAAAGTGCAATTCTAAAAGAAATTGATAAACAACCCAAAAATAAAGAAACAAATAATTTTAAAAGAACACATTAAAGGTGAATACTATGCAAGATTTCAATACCCAAGAATTAGGAATGAACCTAGATGCAGAAGTTTTTGGAGAAGAGAATCAAAAAACAAGTGCATTTGATAAAATCAAGCCACACATAGGAACAATAATAAAGATAATTATTTTATTAGGGATTCTTTTTTTGTCTTATTATTTCTTCTTTATGCGTTATACCTATGTTACTTTTGAAGTTCAAAACCTGTCAAAAGGTCTAAATGGGAATATGGAAACAACAACAATAACTTTAGAAAAAGAAGGAAAACAAAATAATTACAATACAGGAGAAAGTATTAAAATATTGCCTGGAGATTATACAGTATCAATAAATGATCCTGAATTGAACAACCTTTTTCTTGCTAATGACAAACTCTCAATAACAAAAGATGATGAAGGAACAACAAAAACAATTATCCTATATCCTGACTGGACATCTAAATTGAAGGCTGCTAGAATTGAGGGCCCAAGCACAATTTATGAAGGACAAAAAGTGGATTTGAAATTTACAATCAATAATACAGGCAAACCAATTAATATCACCTTAAAAGGAGACGGAGATTTCAATAATGTTATTGAGGACTGGGATTTAGGAACAGGAACAAAAACTAAAATAATTAGTTATATTAACAAAAGAAAAGCTGACAAAGCACAAAAAACTTTGGGCAGTCTTTATATTGAAAAAACTGGTGATAAATTCAAAAAGAGTTTTAGTGCAAAAATAAAAAAAGCACCACAAATCAAATTAAATACTCCTGCTAGCTATTCAGTAAAAGCTGGCCAGGATTTGAAAATCATATTTGAGCTTGATAATCCAACAAACACACCAGTAGATTCTTTGCAACTGGAATTATCTAATGCAAATATTGATTCTGATATTTTAAAATCATGGATCCAAACTCAGTCAAAAGATATAAACCTAGGTCTTGGAAAAACAAGCACTTATATAACATTAAGAATTCCTTTGAACCAAAGTGGAAACGATATTACTTTCGATGCAATCTTCAAAAACAGCTACGTTAATGTTAAAAAATCTGTTACTTTGAAAATAGCACAGGCAGATATTATTATTCCAAAAAATTTAGATTTTGGATTAGTAACTGCAGGAACAGGTATCAAACAAAAAACCATTTTAATTGAAAATAACACTGAATTTTCAATAACCTTGAAAAAGGATTTTGACCCTGCTACTAATGTAAATATTACAAGCCCTGCAGATCCTCAAAACAAAGTCTCTGATTTACTGCAAATCTTTTCTGTTGATATCCCTGATAAAATAGAACCTAAAGCAAAAGTAGAGATCCCTATAACTCTAATTATACCCCCAAATTTTGAATCCGATGCTTTAAAAGGAACTATAACAATAAATACTGGGGGTTCTGAAGACAGCAAAAACGATTTTGTAATTCCTTTTACCTTAAATATTGTAGGCATTAGTTTAAAGCTTGAACTTCAAAGCCTGCAATCAGAATATAAATTTACATTTGATGAAGTTAGCCAACAAAGTGAAAAAAAATTATTTCCATTAACTCTGAAAAATTCAGGCAATGTAGATCTTAATATAATGGATATTAAAATAAATAACTGCAGCGATTTTGGTGATAAAGAACAAATAACAGTTCCCTTAACAATAAAAAAAGGAGAGTCACAAGGCTTTTTTTTAGTATTGAAAAAAATATATAAAACAAATTTAACAGAACCAAAAAGCTGTAGCTTTGACATCTCTTACCAAGATCCAACAATACCAAATGCTGTTAGCTTTAGCACTAAAACATATCCTTTCTCAATCAGTCCTTAGCACACTAGACAGGATAATTTTATATGCGACCAGGATGTAATTTTCATACACAATCAACACACAAAATTAATGTATAATTGTGCTGTTTACTGTGATGTTAAAGTGTGAAATTAGTTTCATCGATTTCATAATCTTTTAAATGCAGATTGTGTCTGTCATCAAATACTTTTTTGGAATATTTTACTTCATCCTCGCAGACCTTTTCAAATAGTATTTTTCCACCTTTTGGACTCAAGTCTGTGAGTGTTACTTTTAGTTGATTATCTTCAACAATTATTTTTGCATATCTCTTTGTTTTTGGAACCAAAAATTTCAAATTATCACTGAAAGAATATTCCTCTCTCCAAGTATCCAACACTAGAACCCATTTGTTAATCTTTGTATGATATTCATTTACTTTCTCATGTGCATGCCCAAAAATAACTAATTTCGTTGTGCTAGGCACTCTCTTTACTGATTTCATAAGAGTTCTTAATTGAATATCAAAAGTCTTTCGTACAAAATTATATAATGTAACAAAAATTATTTTAAGATAAATCTTAAAATAGTCACGTAATATGTAATTATATATTGAAAATAATAAGTGGTAAAAATAAAACCTCAATATTAAATAAGTTATATGAGCTTTATACCCTGGCATTAATCTTAATATGCTTTTTCTATCTTCTATTCGTTCTAAAAAAGGATGTATTTCTTTTTGATCCATAAAAAAGGCATTGAATCCAGAAAACAGTGCAGGAATGTTCAATTCTTTTCTACCTTTGTAATTCCTGAAAATCTTTTTTGGGTCATAACCAAAATAAATATCATACTGATGACCATGTTCAATATAAATTTTATTCTCAAAATAAGTTTGTTGGAATAAAATAGACTTACTTTCCAAAATAGACTTCATCTTTTCCTGTATTTCTGGAAATAAAAGCTCATAATCATGATTTCCATGCAAGAAATACAATTTATGCTTTTTGTCTTGTAAGAATAATTTCAAAGCATTAAAAACAGTTTCGTGGCTTTTGTAAATATAACCTAATTTTTCCAAAGCAATGTTCACTGTTATGTGCTCTAAATAGAAGGTAAATCTTTTTCTCACAATTGGACACTTCAAAAAATCTAAAGTGTCACCATTCAGCACTAAATCCACTTCACCTTTACTCTGTGATATTTTCTCTAAAATATCTACCAATAAACCATCACTTGCAAAATCATCTGTAATTGTGCCACCGCCAAATTCAATATCCGAGAAAACGTACACTTCTTTAGGCATAATCTATCACAACAATAAGAAATAAGCATAGAAAGATAAATAAACAGTTTGTGGTTATTCTTGCCAAACAAAATTATCTAATTAAAAAGAATTCCAAACCTAAAAAACAGCACAAAGATTTTAAACATTGCGTGCATATATAAAAATATAAAGTATAAAGAGATAAGATAAAATGAAAAAACCCTATGTTAAGAAATATAAAAAAGTTTTTGAGTTCAGTGTAATGCTAGTAGATGGCAAGTACATTCGTGAAAATATTGACATAGAGTTCACTAATTGTGCCCAACATTACCAATTCGACTTCATCCCGAAAAACGAGTTTTGGATAGACAAAAATAGAATCCCTGGTGAAGAAGATTATTACATTAAATCTATGCTTATAATGAATAGACTTTTGGCACAAAGCGTAAAACATAGGAAAGCAGTTAAAATTGCAGACAAAGCAGAAAAAGCATTAAGGCAACAATCTGATTACACAAAACAATACGAACCTTTGAAAAAAAGTAAAAAAAAGCTTATTGATTTTATACATTAAAAGTTTTTGAAGAGTTATAGCAATAGTAGAGTCAAAGTGTGGTTAGTTAATGGCAGAGCAGTCAGAGATTTGTTTTATACTGATTTTACACACGGCGGAAATGACAAAGTGTACAAATTTGTACCTAAATATGAAATCTGGCTAGATGACAACCTGAGCCCTGCAGAAAGAAGATTTGCAGCTGTACATGAACTATATGAAAGGAATACAATGGCATACAAAAAGCTGTGCTATGATGATTCACACGATTTAGCAAGCGAGTTAGAACTTTTTTACAGACACAATCCAAAAAATGTTATGAAAAGAATAAGATATGAAGCTCACAGAGCAAAAGACGATTGCTAAAAACAGAGAAAACTATTTATATCCCTAAGCTATATTTAGATGCAGAGATATACTTAATTGGAGGGTTTAAATAAAAATTATTGTACCAATTATAATTGCTCTTTTAGCAATTGTATTTGTTTTAAGCGGATGTGTCACTAATGATCAAAACAGTTCAGGCACACAGGTGAATTCAAAAGAATCTTTTATGGCAGCCATAACTTCTGGTTCAGAATTAAAATGTTCAATGGATGCAAATGGAATACCTGTAACTATTTATTTTACCAAAGATAAATATTTGTTAATAACAAAGACACCAGAAGCAGGGAATGTTTATTCTGCTATAAATTTGAAAGAAAAAATGGTTTATGCATGGGCCGACAAGCAAATGTATTCAACAGATCAATTAAAAGCAATGGGCATTGAATTAGAACCTGGTAAAAAGATGGGAGTAAAATCAGATATCTCACAACAACCTAGTGAAGAAATAAAAGCAGAGGATTACAAACCAGAATGGAAATGTGAGTTGAGCACATATCCAATTATTTTGCCATCAGATTATCAATTTGTTGATATGAGCAAATTCTATGCTAGTGCATCAACAAATGGAGCAGCAACACCAACAAATTAAATGAACATCAAATAAGAAAGGTTAATCCTTTCTTTTCTTTCTTTTTTTATTTTTTGATAATTAGTAAAATATATTCTGAATATTTCAGGTCTGGAATTTCATTAAACTGTGTTTCTTCCATAATCTTTCTATTCTTTTTTAAATTTGCTTTACTAAATTCTGCGGGTTTAAGACTATAATTAACTATCTTAAGATCTTTTATTATTGCTTTGATTTCATCAAATGTCAATGATGCATTTATTGATGTTAATTCTCTTTGTAATAAATAGTAGTTAAACTAAAAATTTCCTACGTAAAGGATTGGATTCAAAGCCAAAAACTAATAAATAATAGATATAATTATAAACTTAATGTTAATATTATATTAATAGGATATTAATATTAATTTAATAAGGTGATATTTATGGTACAAGCAATAATAAATATATCTGAAGATGCAAATATGATTTTGAATGTGATAAAAGCAAAATATGGCTTAAAAGATAAATCTGAAGCAATAACAACCATGGCTGAAGAATATAAAAATAAATTGTTAGAACCAGAACTTAAACCAGAATTCATAGAGAAAATGACAAAAATAGCAAAGCAAAAAAGTATTAAAGTAAATAATTTTGCAAAACGATATGGTTTGTGATTTAAATGTATGATTTGTATATCAAACCATATGCAGATAAAATCTTCAAAAAAATGACAAAGAAAGAAAAAGATACTTTACAAATAATTAATGATAAGATTACAGAGATAAGAGGTAACCCCAATCATGAATACAAATACCTGCATACACCTTTGCAAGGATTTAACAGAGCACATATAAAAAGAAACTTTGTTCTAATTTTCAAGATAATTCATTCAGAACAAAAGGTTGAAATCTGGGCTTACGAACATCATGATATTGTGTATAAAGGCAATTGGTTAAATCAATAAGAAAAGAGTCCCGACTCCCGGATTTGAACCGGGGATCTTCCGGTTTCTGCTTAACATTACACAAAAACCTTTACGCCTCCTCTAAGAGGGTGCTGTTTTTATGCTCCTTACCTAAGAAGGTAATGTTATAATGAAGCACATTACATCTACAGCCGGACGCGTTAGCCGCTACGCTAAGTCGGGCTAGGCTTTTTCAAAAAAAGCCTAAGTTCGCCAAAAACAGATGTATTGTTTACACAATACATTTTGCTTCGCAAACTAAAAAGTTTAGGATTTAAAATTTAAGGGGCAAATCCTTTATAAAGGTTTGTTACTCTTTCTGTTCTAAATAGGTTAAAATTATTTTGAAGCCTGAAAGAGCCTTACCAGACATCAATATACCATCAAAGTTCTTGTCTTTGTGTTTATATATTATCCTTACTCTACCAAAAATAAAATCTTTTATGAAATCGTATTTCAATTCTCCAAGACCTTTAACTATCTCATGAGGTTCAAAGTACTTTACATTCTTCAAAGTACTGTTCTCAAAGTAATTTACACTAAAATTTAATACTTTCCCTTCAAAAGTAACAACATTTGCGTGATGAATATTATTTTCTCTCATAGCCTGTTTTATACAGTCTAAGACATCATCATTTTCATCGAGAGTAAGCTCTAGTTCCTTTTGCTTTATTTTAGTAGGATCATACATTTCTGAATTTACATTATTTGTAGGCACATTTTCACCTCTCGCCCTTCTTATTTATATATTATATAACTAATAAGAGTAAATAAAAATCTATGTTTTGATAGAGAAAGCTTTATAACTCTTTTTCAACAATATTAATCTATTCTTATTATATAATAATAATCTATTGTATGCTCGTTTTTCTTTCTTGGGACAGACGGTGTTACAAAGGCGAATGTTTGTAACATACTTGTACAAGATTCTTTCAAGAATCTTTTACACGGTGTACTTTCCTTTCTTTTTCTAAAAGAAAGAAAGGCCTCGGGGGATGTAGCTTAGCCTGGTTGGAGCACCCGACTGATAATCGGGAGGCCGCCGGTTCGAATCCGGCCTTCCCCACTTTTTGTGGATTTGATAGTATGCTTGAGCTATGCGAAACATGTGTCAAAATGGCATTTGAGCTTTTGACACTTTGTATAAGATTTGAAACCTTATGTTTCTAATCTTTTACACTACAAGTCGTTGACTCACTTAAGGGTCATGAGGATCCGGCCTTCCACATTCTATTTTCTTTTTCAAAGAAAACAGTTTCCCCTACGATAAGTTTGTGGATATCAATTTGCAAGCAAATTGAACTTGCAAAGCAAGTATTTTTCTTTCTTTCCACAGACGGTGTTGCAAAGGCGAATGTTTGCAACATACTTGTAAAAGATTCTTGAAAGAATCTTCTACACGGTATATCTGATTTTTAAATTCTAACACATTACTTATTTATGCAAAAAGAATATCCTGTTGTAAGTAGTGTTGCAGGATTGTGTGTTCCTGCTTGTTTAAGGTCTATTTTATTGACTAAAAAAATGGATTTCAGTATTGAAAAAATTGCAAAAGATTTGGGCATAGAAATTCCTAAAAAATATACTGAAAAATATCCTGATCTTAAAATAAATAAACAAAATATTTTCAAACAACCAATAAACGAAGAAAAATACAGCATAAATAATTTTTTTAAGAAGAACGGAATTCCTTTTAAAATGAAACTGGTTTATACCAAAGATACTACAAAATTAAAAGAAATATTAAAAAAACATTTTCACAAAGCAGATATTGCTGTATGCTATGATTTTCCTACCTCAACAAACAAACCAGGAAAATTGGGGCACATTGCAATAATATTTAAATTAGATAAAAATACTTTAGAATTATCGCACCCATCAAATATTAATAAAAATATTGTTAGTTATGTTAAATTGACAAAAGCTATTCAAACACATTCTAAAAAGAAAATGGCTGGCATTTGGATTTTCAAAAAAGATAAATAGCGTTAAAATTAGTAAATAAATAATAAAAAGAAAAAAAAGCTAATTGCTTAGCTTTTTATGCCTGAAAAAAGTAGAAAGTTTTACATTTCTTTTACTTTTGTTGCTTTTGGGCCTTTCTCATCAGATTCTATTTCGAAACTAACTTTAGTTCCTTCTTTCAAAATAGTTCTTGGTTCAACACCAGTCTGGTGAACAAAATAATCTTTGCCATCTTCTCCAGCAATAAAACCAAATCTTTTTTTAAAATTGTAGAATTTTACAGTTCCTTCCATGTTTTTTCACTCCGTTTTTGTTTTAATAGCCTAATTTAAGGCTATATCTAATACATTCAGAAAGATATATAAATCCTGACTCTGGTTATGTAGCTCATACACACAAATTACTTTATAAACTAAAGGGTATTATTATTTTTGTGATTTTATGGAAAGATTTATGAATTATATTTTTATGGTTTTGATTGCTGGTTTTTTTACTGCAATTGTATTTTATGCAGCACATGTATTTTTTCCTGTAGATAATAATAATTGCTGGGACAAATACAGCACCCCAAGTATAACACCAAAAGATAATAATTATGATGACCCAGCATATGTTGCTAAGCAAAACGAAATACAAAAAAAAGTTAATACCTGCAATGAGGCATATGATATAACTAGAAAGTCACAAGAAAGATATAAATTAATTTTAATTGGGGCAGTTAACATACTTGTATTGTTAGCATTAATCTTTTTGGGATTGAACTTTGTTAGCTTTGGTGTTTTTGTTGGTGTTTTATTAAGTTCAATAATTGCTGCTTTGGCGTATTATGATTCATCATCAATAATTGCATTAATAATTGTCATTGTATTATTTGTTGAAGCAATAATATTACTAACAAAATCAATTAATGGAAAACAAAAAGTTGAAAAATTAAATAAGAAAAAGAGAAGGTAAAAGAATTAAAAACTTTTTCTTGGGAATCTGCCCTGAAATTTAGGATTTCTTCCTTTTTTTATTTGGCCAAATTTCTTTTTTTTTTCTTTAAATTCCCTGTCTGGTCTATCAGATCTTTCTTTTTTAAAACTATTTGTATATTCTGGTCTTCCTGCTAAATAATCTCTATCACGTCTAAAACTTTTAGGTACAAATTTTGGTTTTCTATCTTCTCTTTTATCGTTTTGATATGTTCTATTTTCAAAGGATCTTGGTTTGTCTCTATCGAATCTAGTTTTATTTCTATCAAAACTATGTCTCGGTCTATCAAAATGATCCCCACCAAATCTTGGTTTGTCACCAAAACTTTTTCTTGATCTATCCCTACCAAATTTAGGTCTATCTCCAAAATCTCTTCTTGGTCTATCTTCAAAACTTCTTTTTGGTTTATTAGAATCAAATTCTCTTTTAGGTTTTTCTAAATTATCTAAGCCAGGTCTAAAATTATCTTGTTTAAATTTATTATCTCTATTATAATCATTATGTTCTAATCTATCATTTCTATTGTGGCCAAAATGTCTAGGTTTATTGGCTAAGGCCCAAACATCAGTATTTTTGTTATCTATGCTATGTTGACTTCTAACAGGCCTTTTGCCTTCTCTTCTTTGGCTTTTGTAAACATCATCATCTGTCATGAAAGTTATTGCATAACCTTTTGCACCCATTCTTCCTGTTCTTCCTATTCTGTGCTTATGAGTATCTTTATCTCTTGCAACATCATAATTTACAACAAATTCGATATTATCTATTTGTAAACCTCTTGCAGCAACATCTGTTGCTACCAAAACACTTACTCTTCCTTGTTTAAAATCTCTAAGTGCTAATTCTCTGAATTTTTGAGATTTATCACCATGAATACTTGCTACTAAAAACCCTGATTTACTTAATTTACGTTCTAAATTATCTGCTTCCCTTTTAGTTGAAACAAAAACTAAAACTCTTTTGCCTTGAGCTTTCTTAACAACATCCAATAAATATAAAAATTTATCCTGCCTTTTGACTTCTATTTTATTTTCAAATATATCTTTCCCTACAAGCTCAGTATGAATCATTACTTCTTTATAATTTGGAATGTATTTATGAATCAATTTTGTTATTCCTGTTTCTAAAGTTGCAGAAAATAGTAATGTGTTTTTTGGTCTAAAGAAATCCATTATTTTGTTCAAATCATCAATAAAACCCATATCCAATATTCTATCGGCTTCATCTAAAATAACAGTATCGAACATGTCGCGTTTTATAACATTATTTCTTATATGATCTAATAATCTTCCTGGAGTTGCACATAAAATATCTACTCCTTTTTTTATTAATTGGACTTCCTGCATAATCCCGTGGCCACCATAAACAACCTGTACTTTCAAACCTGTGTATCTATTTATTTTGTGTAATTCTTCTCTTACTTGCACAACTAATTCACGTGTTGGCCCAACAATCAAAACACCATTTATTTTGCCTTGCAAAAGTCTTTCTGAAACACCAATTCCAAATGCTGCAGTTTTTCCTGAACCAGTAAAACTTTTGCAAATAATATTATTTCCTTCAATAACCAAAGGAATAGTTTTTTCTTGCACCTCAGTAGGCACATCATATTTCATTTCTTTTATAGCTTTTTTTATTTTTTCACTAAATTGTATATCTTCAAATTTCATTTTTCCACCTTAAACAGCATATCTTTATATGTAAGTATTTATTTTTTTAATCTTTTTTACTGGGTTGGTTTTTTAAATTTATTTTCAAAGGGAATTCTTTTTTAAGATTTTCTTTAACTTTTTCTGCAGTTTGTTTTAATTTTAATGTATTCTCCTCTGCTTTCTTTGTTAGTCTGTTCATAAATTTTATTGCAACAAAAATTGCCAGAGCAATTATTATAAAATCTATAATTGTGTTGACAAAAGCGCCATACTTTATTATTGGTGCGCCTGCTATTTGTGCTTCTGCTAAAGTAGCATATGTTTTTGTTGACAAATTAATAAATAACTGCGAAAAGTCAGCACCACCTAAAAGCAAACCAATTGGTGGCATTATAACATCATTTACCAAAGAACTGATAACCTTGCCAAAAGCAGCACCTATTACAATACCTATTGCCAAATCAACTGCATTTCCTTTTACAGCAAACTCTTTAAATTCCTTTATAAAACCCATAATATACTATAATCATATATAAATATATATATAGCTAACATGTTTTTCTATTTGGTTATATCCTCGCAACATATAAAATTTGTGTCATTAAGGCTTTGTATTCCAAAGATCTTATGACACTTTGTAAAATATTTGTGTCGATAGACATAAAATATTCTACACTGTATGTCTAATGTGATAAGTGATGTAGATGGCATTATTGTACATTTTAATTAGTATTGTATTAGTCTGCTTGATTTCAGTAATAGGTCTAATCTTATTTGGATTAAAGGACAAATTATTGCAAAAAATAACACATTTATTAGTGAGTTTTGCAGCAGGTTCTCTTTTAGGAAGTGCTTTTATACATTTATTGCCAGAATCAATAGAAACTTTAGATTTGTATTTTCCTTTTTTGTTTTTCCTATTGGGATTCATAATTTCTTTTGTTGTTGAAAAGTTTTTACATTGGAGAATTGTCATGAAAAAAACTGTAAACTTCACAATATAGCATATTTAAACCTGTTTGGAGATGCAATTCACAACTTTATAGATGGAATAAGTATATGTGTTGCTTTTCTTACTAATATAAGTATTGGAATAACAACAACAATAGCCATAGCAATACATGAAATACCTCAAGAAATAGGAGATTTTGCTATTTTAATACATTCAGGATTATCAAAAACCAAAGCAATATTTTATAACTTTCTAAGTGCTTTATGCGCATTATTAGGAGCATTACTTGCTTATGTTTTTGCAAGTCACCTCTTAAATGCAATACCATATTTAATGTCTATTGTAGCAGGAGGTTTTGTTTATCTAGCAACCTGCGATTTAATACCTGAATTACACAAAACAACTAAAATAAAAGACTCTATCTTTCAATTTGTCTTCCTTATATTGGGTATACTACTAATGCTAATCCTAAAGAAATACCTTTTGATAGCTTAAGCCAAGATTATGTCTAATTATCTGAGTTAAAGAAGGAGGGTTTATAAACATTTTGGTAGGAATTTATCTTATGAGTAAAAAGATAACCTTATTTATATTATTGTTTATTGTCTGTTTACTACCCCTTGGGTTTGCATCAATTGCTTGTCCTAATGCAGATGTTAATGAGAGTTCTGCTACTATTTTTTGTTTTTATACTTCCGGAAATAATTATGAAATATTATCGCCACAAATATCAAGCGATAAAGGGATTAGTTTTGAGCTGGTTACAAAACCAATAAGTGCACAGCCAAATACAAAATATCTTTTTAAAATTGGTATTGATGTTTTGAATTCAAAGGAAGGAGAACACACTTTAAAGATAAAACAAGGATCAGAAATATATCCTTTGAAAGTAAATCTTAAAAGAGAAACTCAAGATATAAATTACAAAGTAGAGATTAGTTATCCTAGTGGATTAACACAAACAATAAAAGCAGTAGTAAAATTAACAAACTTAACAAAGAAAACATATCCTAGCATATTAAAAGCAATAGAAGTTCCTGAAGGCATAGAAGTGAATCTAGAAAAAGAAATAATTTCTTTATCTGCAGGCAGCACAAAAGAAATATCTATTATAATAGAATATGATAAACCATTAAGCGGAACATTATATTATACTTTGAATTATGGTACAAAAAAAGAAACAATAGCAATTGATTTAGAAAAAGACAAAATGCCAATTGCATACAATTCTAACAATATAACTGCTTTGTTTAGTTTAGCAGACACAAAAAATTCAAACACTTTATTTATTATTTTAGATATTTGCCTATTTATTTGTGCTGTTGTTCTTTTTACCATGTTTATTGGTAGATTAGGAAAATATATTGTAAAAAAATGATTTTATTAAAGGAGGAGAAAACATGAATTATAAATTATTCGCAGGAATATTTGCATTATTAGCATTGATATTTAGCATGGCACCAGTATCTGCACTTTGTGATGAATATTATTGTTATTCACCACCAATAGATCCAGACGTGCTTATAGCAATAGGAAATGCACTAGGTGGAATACCAGACATTAGTGTGAGTGTTGTAAAAGACATATACTATGTTGATAGTGGGAAAACTGTTGATATAAAATTTGAAATTGAAAACACAGGAGATTATCCTGCTACAGTAATTATACAATTTGAACCTGATGAAGACGATGAAGATTACTTCACAACTAATGAAACATCAGACAAAACTATTGTAGAGGCAAATACAACAAAAACAATGAAATTCAAAATAGATGTTGACAAACACACACCATCTGATGGATATTATCTGCCATTCAAAATAATGCCTTACTACACAAAATTTGGTGGGACTTACACTTTAGCAGAAGATACAATAGATGTTGAAGTTCACGTTGATGAATATGATGACTATTTAGATGTAAGATTGGAAGATGATGTACTTTGCTACAATTCAGAATTGCCTTATTCAACATATTTGATATTTTCAAATGAAGGTAACGATACTTATTACATTGAACCAAAAGTAAAATCTGAAGAGTTGTGGCCTACTGTAAAATCAGATATTATAGAAATACCTGAAGATGAAGAAGTTAAAGTAAAAGTTAATTTCAACAAAACAGTTTCAATAGGACAATATGAATTAACAATAAAAGAAGACATATACGAAAATAAATTATACAAAAATCCAAAACACTTTGAAAAAACTTTAGAAGTTAATGTAGAAAACTGTAATTCATATTACTCTAATTTCTACGTAAGCCCTAGTGCACAAAATGTAAAAGCTAATGACAAAGCAACATTTTCATTTGATTTCTCAAATACTACAGACAATGATTTGCCTGTCAGCTTTTCAGGTTATGCAGACGATCAAAGTGTCAGCGTTGTATTCCCTAGTGACACAATAATTGTTGAAAAAAATCACAATTACACAGGACAATTTTATGTAATGACTTCAAGCTATACTAAAGCAGGAGTAAAGAACATAACAGTAAGAGCAACAACACCTTACACCAGCTTTGAAAAAAAATTAATTGTAAATGTTCTAAGCGATAGCTTAACTGTTAGTGCAGATTCAATAGATGTTCCTGTTGGATTAAAAGGTACACAAACAATTACAATAAAAAATAGTTCAACTACCCAATATGTGTTGGCTTTAGCTGTTGACCCACAGAACTCAGACAGCTTTGCATTGTCTCAGAATGCATTAACAATAGATGCAGGCATGACTAAAACAGTTTATGTAAATATTACACCAAAAACTATAGGATCTAAAAACTATGTATTCATAGTTTCTGGCAGTGTTAATAAACAAACAGTTATTAATTACACAAGCAATAGTGAACAGGATATAGCATCATTTGTAACAGGTTACCAAAACAAAGTAAATGCAGTTTCTGGTGATTGGGGAACCCTGCCAGTATTACTTGATAATCCATATGATTTTGCAACTACTTTGAAGGTAAGTTTGAAACCTACTAATGATGTAACATCAAAACCACAAAATGTTACCTTGGGCCCAAAACAAAAGAAAAGTATTGATTTACAATACTTGATAACTAGTGATGCAAAAACTGTAAAAGCAACATTGGTAATTGGCTCAGAAGTATCAAGTGCTGAATATCCAATTTACTTTACAATATCTCAAGATGCATCTAACACATTGGCTTTAGAAATAACTGGTTTGCCTGAAGCAATTGCTTTTGTAAACAATAGCGACTCAGAACTAACCTTGAAGGCGAAAAATCCTAATGCTTTTGAAATAAAAGGAGCAAGCATTAAATTCTTGCTTAACGATTCTAAAGTTGTTGGTGAAGCAATTTTCAATATAAGTGCAAATGCAGAAAAAAATGTTAAAGTAAAATACAAAATAGAATCTGATGAAGACACTACTGGAAGTATAGTTGTAAAGGCAAATGGTGTTGAAAACACTTATGATGTTGTTTACACAAAAGAAACAGGGTTCTTCAAAACAGGCTTGTTCAACTTAGGTGTTGGCGGAACAATCAGCATAATAATTGGTGCAATAATAGTAGTTTTAATAATTCTTTACTTTGCACTAAGAAAACCTAGTGTTCCAGAAGTTCAAGAGTAAAGGAGTTTCTCCTCCCTCCTTTTTTCTTTCTTTTTATTTTTAACTCTTTCCTAAGAGTACTCTATTTTTAAAGGTAGACTTTTAAACCTTAAGGCATTAATTTATATAACCTGATTTTAAGAATTATATTCAAGAGCGAAGCAATCTTTCTGTAAGAAAGATGTGTTTTCTTTGCGAAACCTCTGGTTTCTTTTACAAAAGAAACCGGTGGTGTGGGGTTGACAGAACGGTTATGTAGTCGCCTGCAGAGCGACCCAAGAGGGTTCAACTCCCTTGCCCCACTTTCTGCAAGCAGAAAGTGGTAGAACCCACGATAAGCTTGTAGATAATTTGCAACAGCAAATGCAAACAAGTTTGCTTTATATTATTTACTCTTGTTTCTTCTTTGAAGTAACAAGTAGCCCCATTTCATGAAGGTGTTGCATATTATTCTTTATCAAGTCAAAATGAGTTGAACTTGCAAGGTTAGTATATAACTAATATTTTACAATTGTTAATTAGTATCCTGAAATAAAACGAGAAATTACGCGAGAATCTATCCCTTGCTTTTCTAAATACTTTTTAAAGTATCCTGTAAGTTGAGTTGTAAAACGATCCATAAATAGTTTACGTGCATTAAGAGTAGTAAGGCCTGGCTTTTCTAACATTAGTGAAAGGCCACTATTAAAAGAATTTATATGATCTTTAAGTCCAAAAGCCAATTGGGACAAACCCGAAATTGAATTCTTTGCACCCAAAATACCTTGTGCAAAAGAACCTGATTTTAAACCTAATCCTCTACCCAACCAATAAATCTCCTTTCCTAAGCCAGATAGAAAAATCCCTAAAGAATCATTATTTACTAATTCCCTTGCAAACACTCTACTATTTTCGCCCATATATTGTACAAAAGGATAAATTTTTGGAATATCTCGAGAACCCACCACCTTACCATAACGAGTATATGGTGTTGTTTCTACCTCTGTCAGTGCTTTTGCAAAACTTTGTGCTATTTGAACTTTATCAGAGTCCTTAACATAAAACAAACCATCCATAAAAGCCCCTATATTGTGCCCCATTGCTCTTGCCACAGTTTCCATATCCTTCAGACCCAAAGGCTTGAAAAAAGATTCAATTGCATTTTTTCTGACAAGACCTTGTGCAAAATGATGTACTCGATATTTATCTTTAGATAAAGCTGAAAAGAAATCATAAACCTTTTTTGTTCTGGATAGTTCTCTTGCAAGATAAGAAAAATGTGCGGGTGTGAAATAAAATATTAATGTTCCAATGCGTGTTTTTTTATAAATATAATCTATTGTACGAAAAGGATCTTCCAAAAGCAATTTTAAAATTAAGTAATTCTCTGCAGAGGTATATTTAGGTATATAAATTAGACTTGTTTTTTTGTCTGGACCTTCCTTAAACCTTCTTTTTTCCAAAGATCTCAATAAAAGCTCCAATCTATCTTCATGAGTAAGTACTCTACCAACAGGACTTTTGCCAGATATTGCTGCTTTTGAAAATGCAGCAATACTTTTTTTTCTTTTTGTTTGCATTCTACTTATTCGTACATTTTTTGACGCAGCCATATTTTAAATATAAACAAAACCTTTTTTAAACCTTTTTTGTTATTTTAAACTAGCAATAGAAAAATCATTAAAACAAAAAAAAGAAGACCGTACAAAGATAAAGACTATTATCGTTATCAACTTATTGAAGTTAGTACAATCTACAAAATAATTAGTAATCCATTGTCATTGCATTTCTGGAGAGGGATTCATTAAATTATTTATTAAAGACATACCAGAAGCAAATCTCTCTGCAAAAGCTAGACCATCTAGTCTATCAAGATCAGCCCTCAAAGCAACAAACTCTTTTAAAATAGCTCTTCTTGTTATAATCATATTTAAATTTTTTCTTGTAATTTCTAAATCTTCATCGGTTTGTAGGCCTAAAGTCTTAGTAATTTTGAGTACTTCATCAAAATAGCTAAATTGTCTTACAGCCATACTATAATATGCTATTTGTACATCCAAATATCTTTCATAATCCTTTTTTGCTAGATGTTCTCCTCTTTCTATTTTGGAAAAAATCTCTCGTTTAATTATCCTTATTTCTTGCTCTAAAGCTTTAAGGTGAGGTGTTAAAGTCATTACTTCTTTACGCAAAGACTCTACTCTATCTCTAAGAGCTGTCCTTTCAAGAGCCCGTCTACTAATAAGTGGTTTTCGTTCTTTTCCTATTGTATCTCTTTGTTTTCCTTTTCTGCTAGTGCCCATATAAAATAAATAAGTAAAATAGTGTTATAAACTTTTCTATGTTCTAACTGCCGGCAAGCCAACAATTTTGAATTATTCTTTTAGATCAACAATACTACCCATGAACAAAATTTCTTTTGTTTCATTATTTATTATAAAGAACATAAATGGATGGTTTGCATTAAACACTTTTATAGGCTCTTCATCTATAGGCTTTGAAGTAATTCCAACACCGATTACTGTTGCAGCAGCAGCTTCTGTTCCTTCTTCGTTTACTTCAACAAAAGCTTTATGAACAACATTAGATACAAATAAGTTTCTAATACCTGTAAAACCAGATAAATCTGCAGAATCAGTAAATACTTCTTTCAAACCCAAATCACCTAATTGTTCTTTTATTTTATTATAAGTTATTTCTAATTTAAATTTAGGCAAAAACAAATTTACTTTCTCATTGCTTAAACTATTTAAAATATTATTAAATTTAGTATTATCAAAGCCATTTAATGATTCTAAATCTTTTTTTGGCAAAACAACAATAGCAGATAAGTCATAGCCTTTGTAAGGTAATTCTATTGCTTGTAGTTGAGAATCTTCAAAATAATTAAATCTTTCATCATACAGGCTCATCATATTTGCGTTTAATTTTTGCCCAAAATCATTTGTAAATTCTTTTTCTTTTGTATTTTTTTCTTCAAAGGCAATTAACCATTTACCTTTAAAATATATTGCATTAGCAATAACTATTCTTGTTGCATCACTAATAAAATCTTTTGATATTATATCTTTAATCTTATTATTTGTTTGGTTCTCAACCCAAGTGTTAATTACTTTAACAGCATTATCAACATTACTAAAATCAATATTTTCTAATTTTGCACCATAATATTTTTCAGCATTATTTATATATTCTGGCAATAAAGTAAAGTTGTTATTCACCCATAATGCATTTGCAGTACTTAATTTATAGTCTTTATTTGCACCATTAATTGTTTTATATATGTTTGCAAAAGCAGGTCTTCTTATTTCCAAACTGGGATAACCAAAGACAGTATCTAACTCTTTCTGTGTATTTCCTTTTGATGCCTCTGCTAAAATTGCAAATGCAGAAAATATACTATAAGGAGAGAAAAATTGGTTCTCTGTTTTTGACAATTCTTTATAAAAATTAAATACAAAATTATTATTTCCTTTAACAACACTAGTCAAAGCATCTGGGTTAAGATTCAAATCATCTATTACAACATCTGATGAATTATCATCTGTTTTAGGTATTTCTTGATCATTATCAACCAAAAACCCTATACTTAAAATAATGCCTACAAATACCAAAATCACAAATATTGTTAATGCCTTATGCAACATATCACCACTCCTGTAAGATATATTATAAATCCTTATATAAAATTATCTTCATTTGTACTATATATGACAATTCTAAAAGATGGCTTAATACCTAGAGAATAC
>PEXK01000028.1 GCA_002779075.1 Candidatus Diapherotrites archaeon CG08_land_8_20_14_0_20_30_16
TTTTGAAAACAAATACAACAAAAATATTTTGAAAGATTTAGAAAAGATTGTTGAGAAATTAGTTAAAAAATAAAATTAAGTATATAATTGTCTAACTTGAGCATCATCTATCAATCTATTTTTTATAAGATAATTTAAATCCAAAGTAATTAATTTAGTTTTTAACATATTAATACCTATTGGTCTACCAGAAGCATCTTGTAATGTACTTAATTCAACAACGGGAATTCCAATATCTGTGGTCATCATTTCATTTATCATATCATTTGGTAAATTAACTTTTAAGAATATTTTATTACCTAATTGTAAAACAGAATATGTTCTTCCATTAAGAGAAACAAATTGCCTATTTCTTTGTATTGAATTTATTGCTTGAATAACAAGCTCTTTAGATAAAAAAGGACCTTCAAAAAAATCTTGAACAAAAACAAAATAAAATGCTCTATGTAATTCTTCTCTTGTTTTGGGTTCGTCAGGTAATTTTAATGTTTGTTTTAATGTCTCTAATCCTTTTCTAGTCATAGAATCAAAATATGTTTTTCGTCTATCCCATAATTCTTCTTTTGAAAAACCCAATCTTTCAACAGCTTCTATTCTTCTTAATACTAATCGTCTTTGTTTTTCAGTTAATCTTGGATTTGTATTAACATATTGTCTTAATTTATCTAAATTCAATCGTGGTATCAGGTCATAAAATATTACTTTCCCATTCTTCATTCCAAAATTAACTTCTGGGTGTTGAATATCAAAACCAGCAGCTTCTATTTCTTTTTCAACTGCATAAATCTCAGAAAATCTTCTTCCAATTAATGGATCAGATTCTAATCTTAATCTAACTAATTCCTGGCCTAATCTTTGTCTTTCTTCAAAACTAGCAGTTAACATTTTATCTTGAATTACTTTTAATCTAGCATAAAATTTTTGTTTTAAATCTTTTAATGCTTGGGGTTCATCTACCTTTTCCATATATAATTCTGGCATTACTTCGTCAGGATCTAATTTATTTAAATCACGATCTATTTTTCTAAAATCTCCTTGTGGGAATCTAATCATAGGCATTTTAACACAATGATCTGGAAATAAAATACTTGCAATACTATGTACTTCTTTTTGTAATTTTACTTTCCTAACAGAATCTAATTCTCTTGCTTCTGCTAACCAAGTATTAAAATAAATTCTAGGTCTAAATAAACCATTAGAATAAATAATTTTTACAATTTGTCCTCGTTTTTTACCAAAGGGGGTATTTATTTTTCTTTTTCCTTTTGGGTCAGAATCTACAAAAGATCTAACTTCTCCTTGTTCCCCTCTATTCAAATACACTGAACGTTTTCTAATATTTAATGTACTTATTGGTTTCCGGGATAAAGGCTCGGGCAAGATCTCACTTTAACAACTTCTTTATTCTTGCTATTGAATCAACTATTTCTTGTTCTGACTTTGCACCTGCACAAATCATTTTACCGTTTTTGAAAAGCAATAAACTGATTTTTGGATTATACAAACGAACTATAGCTCCAGGAAATTGCTCAGGCTCGTATTCAACATTATCTAACTTTGTTGCTAAATTAAAAAGATCAACTTTCAAATCTAATTGGGCATTAGCAACTAAATTAACTATTTTGTATTGAGGATTTGTTGGAATTTTTATATCTGGAGTAATATCTTTCAAAAGCTTGCATGTGTTTATAATTCCTTTTGGAATATCACTTTCTTTTTGTGCCCCTGCACAATTGATTTTACCATTTTTAAATAAAGTAATAGTCATTTTAGGTTCAGATAAACGCATTATTGCACCAGGAAACTGTTCAGGTTCATATTCAACACTGGGAATAGAAACAGCAATATTAAACAAATCCAAATTAGCACCTAAATTGCTTACAGCAACTAGATTCACAATAGTATATTCTTTTTTCTCCAAGAAAACCACCACCAAGACCAAGAGAAACATTTATATATGAGGAATATATGAATAATATCAGAAACATTTATAAACAAACCTATATTATAATATAATTACTGGGTGATTGAATGTTTGAGGGAAATCAGGATGTTGGAAGTGCTCCATTGCCAGACATGGGTGGAGATTTTGGTGAAAGAAAGAGTATTTTTCAGAAGATTTTTTCAAAAAGTGAAACAGCGATTCCTATTATTTTGATTGTTATTTTGCTTGTTATTCTTGTTTTGGCTTTCAGTGGTTGGGATTATTCAACAATTCCAGTTATCGGGCCTGGATTGCAAAGCATATTTGGTGCTAAGCAATATAACGTATTAGTTATAGGGCAACCTAAACCAGTAACTGTTAACAACATTATGGGATCACCAGACTTCACAAAAAAATATAAGTTTACTTATCGTGAAGAGTATTTATTAGATAAATACCCAGAAAATCAACTGAAACCCTATGATTTTATAATTTTAGATCAATCAGAAGCTAGTTCAAAAATGGGTTTTGTTAAAGCAATTCCCTATCAACTAAGCAAAGCCTTGGAAAGTAGCGTAGCTTCTGGTAAAAGTCTAGTTATTATAGGCAACTCTGGACATGTAGTTGCTGGAAATCCAGATACATATGGCTGGCAAGAAATATTCGGAACAATGGTGCCTGTTGATTGTATTCAAAATATAAGTTTAGAATCACCTTGTGAAGTACCTAGTCCGGTTGTGGGTATTTTAGAGAACTCGCATATAAGCAAAGTCTTATATGGTATTGAACAAATACCTGATTTAGCATATACAGCACAAGGAGTTCCAGGATTGAATTTAACTACTTATAATGTAAATATAGCAAGTGGCGAAGAATGGATGTGGATTAAAGATCTAAAAACAAATAAACAATATCCTGGAATAGTAGTAAACAAAGGATTACTTGGTGGGAAAGTAGTATATATCTCATTTGAAGAATGGGGTTTAATACCAGGTGTAATCCACAGAATATTTGAATATATCCAATAAACCAATTTACAAGTAGGTAAATCCTACTTTCTTTTTCTATTTTTCATTACTTTAAGTATATAAATCTTTAGGTAATATATATAACATTATAATTAATTGTTAAACATTTAAAGGGGTGTTATTTGAATGGGTAAAAAAGAGATTGAAGAAATGATTTTAAAATGTCAAAGAAGTGGCGCTTTGGACAAAGCTCGTTGGCTTCAGACAATAGATCAGAAAGTTCCGCCTTCTTTCAAAAAAAGAATACAAGATAATGATAAAAGCATATACAGAGAACTTATCCTGCCAACATGGGTTACATGGGACTTCTTAAGAGATTGGGCATTGGATGATGCAGAACAAGTTAAATGTAATGCTTGTGGTCAAGTTACTGAGGGATTTACAAATTACAAAAGTATAACATTATGCACTGAATGCTTGGAAAATTTAAGAAAAATGTAGGTCTTTTATGTTATCTAAATTTTTCTCTTTTTTTTTATTTTCTTTTGTTCTGGTATCTCTATGTTTATTTGTAGATGCAAATCAGATAAAATATGAAATAAGCACACAGAATCCACAAACCCCCCCGTATTACTTTGGGACAACAATAACTGATTTAAAAATCTCTTTCTTAGACACTGACAATAACGTACTTGCACAAAATATAGTTAATCTAGAAATTAAAGTGGGGGCAAAGAGATTCTTTTTGCTTAAAGAAAAGGATAACACTTATCATCTGAAGAATCAGCAAATAACTGAAGATTTAATTAATGAAACAAAATTAATTGTTAATATAATTACACCATTAGAAGGCTCTTTCACAAACATAAAACAAACTTACAACATAGATTCTATTGACAATATAATTTCTTTGAAAACAGATCCAAAAGAGAATTATAAAAATCTAACTATTGGCCAAACTATTGATTTGAAATTAGAATTCGAGGATTTAAAAAATCAAGGAATAAAAAATTTGAAATGCTATTTAAATAGCTTTGGCAGTAAAGAAAAATTTGATTGCACAAAAAAAGATATCTGCAATTATAAATTAACAATCACACTAGACACTAATACTATCCCAATTTATTGTCTATTCGATAAAACAACAAGCAAAGGTACCAAAATCTACCCCTTAAATGTATTAATTTTACCTAACATATCTGAAGGAATAAAAATAGGAGAAATAACAAATCCTAAAGACAGAGTTATAGGCAATCCTTTTGAAATCTGTTTTACTGTGCTTTATCAAAGCAACACACTGGTGAAAGAAGTAGGGCTATTTAAGATCTTTGAAGGAGAAGAAGAAATAGAATACTATAAAAGAGATAATGATTTTTGTTTTTCACAATTTTTAATTCCTTACACAACTTTGCAAAAAGAAATTAGTTTTGAATTTTTAGGAAAAAAATATCTCTCAAAAATAAATCAAGATTTGAAACCAGGAACTTATTGGACTATTTTTCTTATTGTTATTGGAATACTAATCTTGATTAATTTACTACTCATAATCAAGGCTGTTTTTTCAAAAGACAGCATTGAAGATTTAACTCTGCAAAGAGATAATTATAAGAACAAATTAAAAGAAATAAAAGAGAAATATCTGCAAGGAGAAATTGAGAAAAAAGAGTTTGATTCTAAATTAAATGAATACAGCATAAAAATATCCTTTTTGAATGAAAGATTGTTGCATATGAAAAAACATCAACCAAATCTGTACAGTTCTTCTTTGAGCAAAGAAGAATCAAGAAATGAAGAAGAGGGGAGAAAACCAAGAAAAGCATCAAAAGAATTAATGGAAGCTATTTTCACAGAAAACAAAGAAGATAAAATAAAAGCAAATGAAGAAGATCTTTTTGTTGATGAAACACTTATTAGCGATGAAAGCATCAAAAAATTGAGTAAAGAATTGTCAGAGAGTTCAATAATATCTGATAAATCAAAAGAAGAGAACAAGTTTGCTGCTTTTTTCAAAAATCTGAAAAATCTCTTTAAGAAAAAAACTAAAGAGACAACAGATATTCAAAAAGAAACAAATGAAGAACAAGAACCAGAGGAAGCAAAAGAAACCTTCCAAGGTTACAGTACAGAAGATGAATACGACATCAGAAAATGGCAAAAATAAATATTTAAATGTTTTAGGAGATATATTATATGGCATTCAAATGGCTTTTGTAAAAAAGAGCTTTGAATGACTTAGGAGTGTAACGAAGATGGCATTCAAATGGCT
>PEXK01000036.1 GCA_002779075.1 Candidatus Diapherotrites archaeon CG08_land_8_20_14_0_20_30_16
CAACTGGGTCATAAATATCCCTTTTATATTTATGGAAACTGTTGTAAATTTCTGATTATTTTGGAAGAAATTTAGCAACTGGGTCATAAATATCAGCTAACATCAGTTTTTTTAAATAATATATATAAAGAGTATATAAATCTTTATATATTAATCCTTACCTATTTTCGAACTAAGTCTTTGAACTTATCTTTAAGAAGATAGACTATCAAAGATACTATCAAAGACAGACCAATAATAAAGGCTTCTAGCCAATTATTGAAGTCTATTAAACCAGCACCTATAAGAGTCAATACAATAAAACTGGGAATCCTGCCCACAACAGTCACTAAAAGGAATGTAGACAGCTTCATTTTAGTTAATCCTGCAATAAAACAAAGGGTATCATCAGGGAAACCAGGCAAAACAAAAATCCAGAACAGAATGTAAGGGCCATTCTTTTCAGCAATGGAATCAAACCATTCCAAACTGTCTTTTTTAAAGACTTTATTAACAAAAGGTCGCCCTAGCACTCGTGCAATCAGGAAAGCTAAAACAGAACCAATTGTAACTCCTATCAAAGTGTAGAGACAGCCAAACCAAAAGCCAAAAATATAGCCACTAACCAAAAAAGTAATCTGGCCAGGGATTGGCGGAAGCAGGACTTGAACAATCTGAATGAGAATCATTGCCAAAGGTGCAAATACTCCCATACCTTTTATAAAATTTAATAAATAATCAATGTCTAAAATGCCTTTAAAGTAGGTTTTTATTAAAAAAAAACAGACAATAAACAAAATAATCAAGACTAACAAAACCAATATTGCTTTATTTCTTTTTTCTTTAGATGCAAAAAGCGACATAAAACTAAAACATACAAAAGGTTTTTATAACATCTTTTTGTCTATGGTATATGTTAAAGATTAAACATTGTCACAATATAATTGTTGAACAGGATGCTAATTCGATATCAATAGATCCAATACAAAAGCAAAACAATCTCCAATTAAACTTTATAACGCATGCACACAAAGATCATTTTGGACAAACAACCCCTTTAAATTCCAGATATTTGTCAACAGAACCAACATTAGAAATAATAAATAATATCTTTGAAGCAAAAAAACAAGGAAAGATTATAGAATATAACAAAACATATACACAAGATGATTTCCAATATAAAATAAAAAACTCAGGACACGTTTTGGGAAGCTACAGCTTGGTTTTTGAGTATAATGGAACAAAAATCACAATTACAAGCGATATAAATACAAAAGATTCAACAACAACAAAAGCAACCTTGCCGGAAGATACAGACATATTGATAATTGAAAGCACATATGGATCAGAGAAAGATGTTTTTCCTGACAGAACAAAAGAATATACCCGATTAATAAAATGGGTTTTACTGAATAGGTTAAATGGCAAATTACCAATTATTGCATCATACACTTTAGGCAAGACTCAGGAAATAGTAAAATTAATTTCTGACAATACTAATTTGAATATAGGTTTGACAAATGATGCTCACAACATATGTGATATTTATTCCAAATATGGTGTAGATCTAAAAAATTATTTTAAAGTAAATGGAAACATAAACGATTTGGATTTGCTGGTTTTACCACCACAAAAAATAACAAAAACTTATATTGATGCAATTTCAACAACAAGCAAGAAAAACATTGTTTTTGCATCAACTACTGGAAATTGCAACAACTTTGGGGAACGGTTTTTAATTTCAGATCACTGCGATGTAAATGGTTTGCTTAATTATATAGAGCAAAGCAATGCAAAACAAGTTTACACATATCACGGCAAAGATACAGAGTTTGCAAACATAGTAAACAAAAAATTAGGTTGTTATTCCAAAGCATTAAAAGATATTAAATGTTTGGAAGTTGTTTAATTTAAAGATTATAGTAATTTCTCAAATTCTTCCCTTGATAATTTTAAATCGTCTTTTATAATCTTATTTAATAATCCTACAGGAATATCTTTGTTAGAATGAAATGGAATAGTAAATATTCTGCCATCAGAATGAGTAAATGTTTTGTGTGATCCTTTTTGTCTAATTTCAATAAATTCTAAAGATTCTACAATTTTAATTAACTTTGATGGACTTATTGAAACTAATTTCAAACAGACACCTTTACTAAACCAAAAACCTCGTTGTTGCTAATAAATTCGTTCTTTTCCTTTAATACTTCTAAATGTAAAGATATTGCTTCTTTCATATTCTCCACAAGCCCTTCTAAAGTATCAGCATAAGAATAACACCCTGGTAATAAAGGCACTGTAGCATAATATTGTCCTGTTTCTGTTTCTTTTTCTATAACTACTTCATAAACTCCAACCATAATAATCACTATATATTATTAGTCTAAAGTAAATATAAGCTTTTCCATCTTTGTAGCCTTATAAAATCCCCTTAAAATTTGCACATAATCTTCTTATTGTACATTTATTACACTTAGGTTTTTTAGTACAGAATCTTTTTGCATGTTCAACAATCAATGCATGATATTCTTTGTACATTCTATAATCTTTTGGCAAATTGGTTTCAAATAATTTCTGCACACTTTCGTAGCTTAAATCTTTTGTTAAACCCAGTCTCTGCACTAATCTTTTTGTATATGCATCAACAACAAAAATTGGTTTTTCTAAAGCATACAAAAGAATGCTGTCTGTTGTTTCTGGACCTATTCCTTTTACACTCAAAAATTTATTTCTCAATTGTTTAGTATCTGTTTTTTTAAGTGTAGAAAATTTATTTATCTTAAGAAACTCTGCAACAGTTTTCAGCTTGATTGCTTTTTGATTATAATATCCTGAACTTCTAATTGCTTCTGCAAGATTTTTTTGTGGAGAGTTAAGAATTTCATTAACATTAAGTAAGCTTTTACTGTTTAGTGTGTAGATTGCTTTCTCAACATTTTTCCAAGATGTGTTTTGTGTTAAAATTGCACCAACAATAATTTCAAATCTTCTTTTATTTGTATTTGGTTTTTTGCCAGAATGCTCTGGAATAAATTTATATTTTTCAGTCAAAGGCCACCACCCCTGGGGGCCATATTCTAAATATAGCAAAGAATATATTCTTGTTATTTTATTTGACATACTATAATGATAATCAATTTGCATTTAAATTTAACTAAAAAGATACTAATTTAAACTCTTTGCACATTATTTTTATGTGATTGTTATGGAAAGAACATTTAATATTATTATAGAAAAGGGGGAAAGCGGTTACTACATTTCAGAAGTAATAGGATTACCCGGGTGCCATACACAAGCAACAACAATAGATGAATTAATAAATAGAACTAAAGAAGCAATACTACTTTATTTAGAAGTAAATCAAGAAGCTCTTTATCCTACCACACAATTTCTTGAATTACAACAAATAAAAGTGACCGCATGAAATTACCTCTTTTAAATGCAAAAAAATTACAAAAGGCAATAGAAAAACTAGGATACTAATTTGTTAGACAAAAAGGAAGTCACATGTTCTTTAGACATCCTAATGGCAATACAACTGTAATACCCAATCATTCTGGAGAAAAAATAGATCTGGGATTATTACTGAAAATAATTAAAAAAGATTTGGGAATTACAAGAGATGAGTTTTTAGAAAAAATAAAAAACATTTTAATCCTTCTTTAATCAACACGTAGTATGCAATATTGCAACATATTTTCTTTTCTCTTTCAAAATATCCTGCAATATTTGGGATGTTGGTTTTATTACAACAGTTTTGCATTTGCTTAGCATCTGTTCAGCTTCTTTTGTAATTGGCATTGCTCCAGACTGCCCATTACCTATGTAAATAATATCAAACTCTTTACCATCTAAATACAGTAGTAATTCTTTATTTGATAATGGAGTATGGCCATATTCTGCAGTCAAGGGTTCTGATAATGATTTATTCCTTTGCTCAATATAACCTTTAGAATTCAGAATAATATCATAATCATATCTTTTGTTATTCACATCAATCCAGCCAAACCCTGTTTTAAGAGATTTTATTTTATTCATATCAAAATAATTAGAACTGTTTAAAAAAGATATCTCTTTAAGATGTATATGAGTTTTCAAAAAGGATTTTATATACCAAAAGTAGAAGAACTAATTGACAATGCTTTTAAGAAAGCTAGAGATGAAGCAAGCAAAGTGCAGGAAAGAGATTTCAATAGAAGAATTATTGAAAAGGAAAAAACACGTGTTAAAATTGCTTCTGAAGAAATTACTGGCACTTTGAAAAACATTGCAAACAAATTTCCAAATATAAGTGAATTGAATCCTTTGTATAAATCTCTTTTAGCAAACTCTCTGGATATAATACAGTTAAAAAAAGCATTATCACATTTGATGTCGTCATCAAGAACCTGCGATGAATTGAAAACCCAGTTTCTAGCTGCTATGTTTAGAGTGCAAAACAAAAATGGAATCTCTAAATACAGGAACGAGTTTTACGGCAGGCTGGTTTCTGTTGTAAAAAGATGTAAAGCCTCTTTTGAAATAATAAAAAATGCAATGAAAAATATGGCAGAGATTCCTAAAATAAAAAACCTGCCAACAATACTTTTAATAGGTTGCCCAAATACAGGTAAAAGTACTTTTTTGAAAGCAGTAACAAGTGCAAATGTAGAAATACAAAGCTATCCATTTACAACAAAAAGATTGCAGGTTGGAATGCTAACTGAAAAATTTTTGGAGTTCCAATTATTAGATTCTCCAGGACTTCTTGATAGACCCGAAGAAAAACAAAATAATATAGAAAAGCAAACAACACTCGCTTTGAAAACAATTGCAGATTCTCTGATTTTCATTATTGGTGCAAACGAAAATATAAATAACCAGATAAATATTCTTAAAAGGTTCAAGAAAGAAATTAAGTACAAGCCTTTTTTTATTGTTATCAACAAGATTGATCTAGTCGATATGGGGGAGTTAAAGGAAATAGAATCTGCATTAAAAAACTATTTGCCCCAAAAAACCACCCTCTTTAAATTATCACTAAATAAGGCTAAGGAACAAGAATTAAAAGAAATAAAAGATGAAATCTATAACTTAAACAAGAGCTGGTACACAAAAAAAGGAAAAGAAAACATTAAATCTGTTTTTTAATTAGGCAAAATATTTTTATTCTTTCATGGCGATCTTAAGAATGATGCAGATACTTCAAAAAACCGAAAAGCATATAATAAACAATTTGTTTATTATAGTATGTTAGATAATTTAACCTCAAAAGTATTCAGTGCAATAAAAGAATCAAAAAAAGGAATAATTACATTAGACTTATTAAATAGTTTGAGGTTGTGTAGCAAAGATACACTGAAAACAATTTTGTCGAGACTTAACAAAGCAAAAAAAATATTAAGGTTAAAACGAGGAATATATGCAATAGTTCCTTTAACTGACTCTTTTGCATCTGCTCAAGCAATGTACAACGGATATCTTGGATTTACCACTGCATTGTATCTGCACAAATTAATCTCCGAAATTCCTTTTAATATTTTTGTTGTTACCACCGACGTCTCAAAATCCAAAAAAATTGGAGAATATCTGTTTAAAGCAGTTGCATTGAAAAACAAAGCAATAGGTTTTGAAACAAAAGATGATTACGTAATATCTACTAAAGCAAAAACTTTGTTCGATTGTATTCTTTTGCCAAATTACTCCCTAGAAGAGGACAAATTAATAAACACATTTAAAGAGGTAAGATTGACAAAAAAGGAATGGAAAGAGTTTGATTTTTATGTGCATAGATTTAC
>PEXK01000023.1:0-566 GCA_002779075.1 Candidatus Diapherotrites archaeon CG08_land_8_20_14_0_20_30_16
CAATATGCGAAAACATTATCCAATAAAAACGATTTGTGCACACGGTAATATTTTTATGAAAGGCATAAATTATGACATTTGGAAAAAATATGATTTTAAAAAATATGGTCTTTTAGGTGAGGCATATTTGTCATTAAATAAAGAAATTAAATCTGGAATTTACTTTTCAGACACAGGAAGGCAATGGAACAAGGTAAAAACTACTGATAACTTAATTAGACTAATCTCACCCCCAAACAAGCAAAATTTTTATATCTTAGCACACCCTGACAAATGGAATAACAATTTGTTTAGTTGGGGAAAAATGTTGATTTTGCAAAAGATTAAGAATTTTGTAAAGGAAATACTGAAAAATTTTGGGTTTGCTGGTGGCAGATAATTATGGCTAAAAAAATCAATATTTGCATTATTGGACCAGATAGCATACACACAAAAAGGTGGGCTAATTGGTTTTTAAATTCTAAATATTACAATGTTACTACTTTACTTTACCCCACATATAAAAATCCTTTTCAATATGTTTTTGCAATAAAAAAAATATTATTTAATTATTTAAAAATTAGAAA
>PEXK01000023.1:578-4933 GCA_002779075.1 Candidatus Diapherotrites archaeon CG08_land_8_20_14_0_20_30_16
TACCCATATACATTATATTGGTACTTTTGCGTATATTCTTACTCCTTTTGTAAAAAAGAATTTAGTTTTGTCTGCTTGGGGTAGTGATGTTTTAATTTCTCCAAAGAAATACAAGGTTTGGAATTTTTTATTAAAAAAATGTTTGAAAAAATCAACAAAAATACTAACTGACGGGCAGCATATAATAAGTATGTTATTAAAATATTATGGTATTTCAGATGAAAAAATATTTTTATCTTTATATGGCACTGATGTAAATAAATATTCCCCGAAAAACAAAAATAAAATAGATATTAAAAAGAAATATCCTGGATATAATAACTTTATAATAAGCCTTAGAAACCTAGAACCAGTGTACGGCATCAATACCTTAGTTATGGCTGCGGAAGAAGTGGTAAAACAAGATTCTAAAACTTTATTTTTAATTTTTGGGAACGGCACTTTAAAAGAGGGCCTAGAAAATAAAACAAAACAACTGAATTTAGAAAGAAATATTTTATTTTGTGGAGGATATAGTCAAGAATATATGCAGAAAATACTGCCAAATATGGATATTTATGTGTCAACAGCATTATCTGATGCGGGGCTGGCAGCAAGTACAGCCGAGGCAATGGCTTCAGGAGTAATTTCTATTGTAACTGATTTTGGAGATAATAAGAATTGGGTAAAAGATGGTGTGACAGGGTATTTATTTCCATTAAAAGGAAAAAAAGAACTTTCAGAAAAAATAAAGTATTTTATTGATAATAAAGAGAATCTTAATAATATTAGAAAGAACGCAAGAAAAATGATTGTTAATAATTTAAATTATGAAAAGGAAATGAATAAAATAAGTAGTTTATATTTAGAGTTATATAGAGCAAATAAAAAGTGATTTTATGGAGAATACATTAATTGTGGGCGCAGGTGGAGCTGGAAAAGAATTACTTACAGAATTAAAAAAAGATTTCCGAAGTAATAAAAAATATTTGATAAGAGGTTTTGTTGATGATGATTTAATAAAAAAGGAATTAAAAGTATTAGGGTTGCCTGTTTTAGGGACAATAAAAGATTTGCCGAAAATTATTAAAGAAAATGAAATACAAATAGTTTTTATTGCGATTCCTTCTGCACATGGAGAACTCATAAAAAAAATAATTAGTAAATGTCGTAATTTGCCTGTAATTGTAAAAATTGTCCCAAGAATTTCAGAAATAATCAATGGTAAGGTTGACTTACATAAGATTAGGGAAATACAAACAGAAGACTTGTTGGGTAGAGAATTGACTAGAATGGATTTTTCTGATGCAAAGAAAAAAAGTAAAGGCAAAAAAATAATTGTTTTTGGAGGAGCAGGATCTATTGGTTCTAAATTGTGTGAACAATTGGCATTATTAGATACTAAAGAATTGCTAATAGTTGATTTTTGGGAAAATGGGTTATATTATTTGGAACAAAGGATGAACAAAATAAAGAATAAAAACAATAAGGTTAAAGTAAGGTATATTGTGGGGGATATTAAAGATAAAGAGAAAACAGAAAAGATAATTGGGCAGTATAAACCCCAAGTAATATTTAATGCAGCGGCATATAAACATGTTCCGTTAATGGAGTTAAATCCAGATGAAGCAGTTAGAAATAATATTTTTGGAACCAAAAATTTATTTGAATCATCAATAAAACATAATGTTGAAAGCTTTATCTTAATTTCAACAGATAAGGCAGTAAATCCAACTAATGTAATGGGGGCGACAAAAAGAGTTACAGAAAAAATGATGCATTATTATTCAAAGAAAACAGATAAAACCAAATTTATGGCAGTTCGTTTTGGAAATGTTTTAAGTAGCAATGGTAGCGTAATCCCTTTATTTAAGAAACAGATTGAAGAAGGTGTTGTTACAGTAACACACAAGGACATTACAAGATATTTTATGACAATTGATGAAGCAGTTCAATTAATACTGCAGTGTTGGGTGCTAAGTAAAGGAGATGAAATATTTGTTTTAGATATGGGTGAACCAATAAAAATATCAAACTTGGCAGAGTTAATGATAAGGTTATCTGGAAAAGAACCTGGAAAAGAGGTGCAAATAAAGTATGTTGGCCTTAGACCTGGAGAAAAAATATACGAAGAACCTTTAACTGAAGTAGAGGCAACTACTGCAACAAAAAATAACAAAATATTTATTTTAAGTAAAGATGACACATTTGATCATTCCTTATTTATTAATGAAACTGAGATGTTAATTTTAAAATCACATATTATGACAAATACACAAATAAAAAAAACACTTAAGGCATTAGTACCAACTTATACAGATATGAAAGTTTAGGGGAGATAATTATGGACTTAGAAAAGAAAGCAAAAAAAATAAGAAATATTATCGTGGATATAACGTATAATTCTAAATGTGGGCATTTAGGGTCGTCTTTATCCTGTGTAGAAATACTTACATATCTGTATTTTTCATTTTTAAATTTTAACAATTCTAATAAAGATCATTTTATTCTAAGTAAGGGCCATGCTTGTGCAGCGTTATATGCAACTTTATTTGAAAAAGAACTGATTGATAAAGAAACTTTGGATAAATTTAACATAAATGGGGGTTTATTAAATAAACACCCAGATAAAAATCTAGAGTATGGTATTGAATTTTCTACAGGGTCTTTGGGACATGGTTTGTCTTTGGGGGCAGGAATTGCTCTTGGGTTAAAAAAAGATAATACTTCAAACAAGGTGTGTGTTTTATTGGGGGATGGAGAATGTGATGAAGGCCTTGTGTGGGAAGGAGCTATGTTTGCATCTCATTTTAATTTAAATAATTTATATATTTTTGTAGATTATAATAAAATTCAGGCCTTAGGAGAGACAAAAAAAGTAATGGCCTTAGAGCCATTAGTAGATAAATGGATAGCATTTGGTTGGGAAGTGCATAATATTAATGGGCATAATTTTAAAGAAATTGAGGAGGCATTAAAACCCACTAAATCAAAAAAACCTAAGGTTATAATTCTTAATACGGTAAAGGGAAAAGGGATATCTTTTTTAGAAAATAAACTTAAGTCACATTATGTTGTATTAAATCAAGAAGAATATTTGAATGCTAAGAGGGATTTAAAATGAGAAATGTATTTGTAAATAAATTATTTGAGTATGCAAAAAAAGACTCAAATATTTTATTATTAACAGGAGACTTAGGTTATGGGTTATTTGATAATTTTAGATTTAACTTACCAAAACAATTTATTAATGTTGGAATTGCAGAACAAAATATGATTAATATAGCATCTGGGTTAAGTTATTCTGGAAAAAACGTTTTTGTATATTCTATTATCCCATTTTTATTAATGAGACCTTTTGAAGGAATAAGACTTAATATTTCATATAATAATCTGCCTGTAAAATTATTGGGGGCAGGTGGAGGGCTGTTGTATGGGGCAGAAGGCCCAACACACCATGCCTATGAAGATATTGGTCTTTTGAGATTATTACCCAATGTTACTATATTTTGCCCCGGGGACAAGATGGAAATAGATAATTTACTTGAAGATGTTATTAATTATAAATCTCCAATTTATATTAGATTTGGCGGAAATGTAGGGGGATCGATTTATTCTACTAAACAAAAGTTTAAGCTGGGTAAAGGAAATATAGTTGTTAAAGGAAAAGAAATTGTAATATTTAGTATGGGTACCATGCTTAAAGAATCGTACTTGGCTGTAAAAGAATTGAATAAATATAATATTTTTCCAACTTTAATTAGTATGCATACTATAAAACCCTTAGATGTGGATTTGATAAAAAAATATGTATCTAATAGTAAACAAGTATATGTGGTTGAGGATCATAAGAAAACAGGGGGCTTATTTTCCGCAATTTTAGAGAATATCCCTAATGTAAAACATAATGCTACTTTTTATTCTCTATCTTTGCCTGATAAATTTATTGCAGATGTAGGGGATAATACTTATTTGTATAAAAAATATGGGTTAACTTATGATAATATTACAGAGCTAATTTTAAAAGAAAGAGGTGATGCTTTTGAATAAAGATATTAGTTTAGAAGGGGGTTTAAGAACACAGCATGAGAAACAAGTTAGAATTGACTTGGGACAAATGTTTGAAAATAATGGGGATGAGATTTCCACAAAATTAGAAAATTTTCCTAAATACGTCAGACGACAAAATATTACTCATTTTTTAGCACAATATGAATTATTTAAACAAGTATTAAATGTTAAAGGATCAATAGTTGAATGTGGGGTTTTTAGAGGAAGTGGCTTGTTTTCTTGGGCTCATTTTTCATCAATATTGGAACCTAATAATATTATGCGTAAAATTTATGGCTTTGATACTTTTTCTGGATTTTCACAAA
>PEXK01000012.1 GCA_002779075.1 Candidatus Diapherotrites archaeon CG08_land_8_20_14_0_20_30_16
ATCAACAGATAGCATAACATTGAAAAGGAGGAATGATTATGCCACAATATGTTAAATATTCGGTTCCTGAAGAAACAACAAAGAAGATTGTTGATCTTTTGGGTAAGATTGCAAAAACAGGTAAAATTAGAGCTGGTATTAACGAAGTAACAAAAATGGTTGAAAGGGGTAATGCAAAGCTGGTTGTTATGGCAGAGGATGTAAGCCCTGAAGAATTATTATACCATTTGCCTGTTCTATGTAATGAAAAGAAAATACCTTTTACTTATTTCTCCCAGAGAAAAGAATTAGGCAAGGTTTCTGGTTTAAATATTAGTACTTCTTGTATTGCAATTGTTAATGAAGGTGTTGCAAAAAAAGAGCTTGAAGATGTTTTAAAGCAGATTAAAGAATTGATAAAGTAGAAAAGTGGGTGATACAGAATGGCAGAATATGAAGAAGCAGGTACACCTGCTGAGGTAGTTAATGTTATCAAAAGAACAGGAGTTTCTGGGGAAGTTACTCAAGTTCTTTGCAAAATACTTGAAGGCCCTGAAAAAGGGAGAGTAAAAAGAAGAAACGTTAAAGGAAGAATAAAGAAAGGCGATGTATTGGTTTTAGTAAACACACAGAAAGAAGCAAAAGATATTAGCCCAAGGTGATTTTATGAAATGTAACTTTTGCAATAAAGATATTAAAGAAGGCACAGGAATCCTTTATGTTAAAAGGGATGGTACTGCATATAACTTTTGCTCAGGAAAATGTCAATTGAACATGTTAAAATTACGCAGAAAATCCTCTAATATGAAATGGGTTACAAAATCTAAAGCACACAAAGATTTGCAAAGTTCTTCTTCTAAAAAGAAGAAACAAGAAGCCAAAGTATAAAGAGTGATGGTGATGATCAGTGATAAGAGCACCTATTGTTGTTGTTGGAGGACACATTGACCATGGAAAAACCACTTTACTTGATTACCTACGTGGCACAGCAATAGCTGAAAGAGAAGCAGGCAGAATAACTCAGCATATAGGTGCAACAGAAATTCCTTTGGAGCTTATTAGAAAACAATCAGGAAAATTAATTGAGAAATTTGGTTTTAATTTAGCAATTCCTGGTTTGCTTTTTATTGATACTCCTGGCCATGAGGCTTTTACTACTTTAAGAGAAAGAGGGTGCAGTATAGCAGATATTGGGATATTAGTTGTTGATATTTTGCAGGGTGTTCAACCCCAAACTGTTGAGGTTATAAACCATTTAAAAACAAATAAAACCCCTTTTGTTGTAGGTGTGACTAAAATAGATAAAATAAAGGGTTATAATCAAAATCTTTCATTGACAGATTTGTTAAAAGAAGTAGATGAAGGAAGAACACTTTATGCCCAGGAATTTAATGAGAAATTTTACAAAATTATGAGTAAATTGTCAGAATTAGGTTTTGACTCTGAGCGTTTTGATAATGTTCAAGATTTCACAAAAAAATTGTTACTTGTTCCTTTGAGTTCTAAAACAGGTATAGGCATACCTGAATTGCTATTGTTTTTAGGGGGTTTATCCCAGAAATATTTGGAAAATAGTTTAGCTCTTAATGTTGAAGGTCAAGGAAAAGCTGTTGTTTTGGAAATAAATGAAACAAAAGGCTTTGGGAAAACATGCGACATAATCCTTTATGATGGCAAATTAGAGAAGAATGATTGGATTAAGGTTGATTCCAAAGACAATTTTTATGTTACAAGAATAAAGCAACTTCTTAGACCCAAAGCCTTGACTGATTTGAGAACAGTTAAATCTAGGTTGCAGGTTGTTGATTTTGTAGGTGCAGCTTCAGGTCTGAAGATAGTTTGTTCTGATCCTGAGCTGATAAGCCCTGGCGATGAGCTAATTGTTGTTACACAAGAAGAAGCAGATACATTAGTTGATACAAAGAAAGCCATAGTCACAATGAAGGAAAAAGGCATAATAGTTAAGGCAGATACCCAAGGATCTTTAGATGCAATATCTGCTTTAGCTAAAAAGTCAGGAGTGAGCATAGGCAAAATAAGCACAGGCAACTTAGTGAAAGAAGATGTTTTAGAAGCAAAATTGTTTGCAAGAGAGGATTTTTTGTATGGTTGTGTTTTCCTTTTTAATCAGAAAATAAGTCCCGAGGTTGAACAGTTTGCTAAGCAACAAGGAATTGTTGTTTTTTCATCAAATGTTGTTTATAAGCTGTTTGATGACTATGAAAAATGGTCTAAAGATCAATTAGCTAGAAAAAAAGAGGAAGAACTTAAAAATGCAAAATATCCTGCCAAATTTGAGGTTATTAAAGACTGCATTTTTAGGAAGTCTAAGCCTTGTATTTTTGGCATAAGGGTTTTAGATGGGTTGTTGAAGCCAAATACCAAATTGATATATAATGGAAAACAAAGGGGGACAATAAAGCAAATACAACTAAATAATAAAACAGTTAGTCAGGCAAAAAAAGGGGATGAAGTAGCAGTTTCTTCAGAGGATATAAACTTCGAAAAAGATATAGATTTAAATGTGAGCACATTATTTTATACATATATTCCTTCTTCACAAAGAGGAATAATAAAAAAGTATCTATTTTCAGAATATCCTGATTTAATAGAAAAACTATTTAATCTTTATGATGATAATGACTTGTAATTGATGACTTATAGTTAATATATTTCTGAAAGAAATATTTTAGGAGATGTTTTAATGATTGTAAATTTAGCAAATCCAAAAACAAAAAAAACATATAATGTAAAAACAGAAGGCCTAGTTTTCATAGGTAGAAAGCTTGGAGAAACTGTTGATTTAAATGTAATAAATCTTAAGGGTGAGGGTCAAATAACTGGTGGCTCAACAAAAACAGGTTCTCCTATGGTACCTTTTGTTACAGGTAGTATACAAAAAAAGGTTCTTTTGTCAAAAGGTTTAGCTTTTAAATCTAGGTTTAAAGGTGAAAAGAAAAGAAGAACAGTTTTTGGTAACACTATCAACGAGAAAGTTGAACAAGTTAACATGAAAATAGTGAAAATAGATCATAGTGTGAATTTAGATGAATTGTTTCCTCAAAAAAAGAAAGAGGAAAAGAAATAACACACTAGACATACAGTGTAGAATATTTTATGTCTATCGACACAAATATTTTACAAAGTGTCACAAGATCTTTGGAATACAAAGCCTTAATGACACAAATTTTATATAGTGCAGGATGTAATTATACTGCAATATGTAATAATAAATATTAAATGTTTAAATATTAATTAAAAAAAGGACATGTGATTAAATGGGAATACCTGGGCAATCAGAAATAAATATTGGAGTTATTGGCCATGTTGATCATGGCAAGACTTCTTTGACAAAAATGCTTACAGGTAAATGGACTGATACACATTCTGAAGAATTGAAAAGAGGAATATCAATTAGATTAGGATATGCGGATATTGTTTTTAAGAAATGTTCTAAATGTAATTTTGAAGGCTATACAAATAATGATAAGTGTCCAAAATGCAAAGGAAAAACAGAACCTTATAAAAGAGTTTCATTTGTTGATTCTCCTGGCCATGAAAGTTTGATGGCAACAATGTTAAGTGGTGTTGCAATAATAAATGGCGCGATTCTTGTTATTGCAGCAAATGAGCCTTGCCCTCAGCCTCGCACTGTTGAACATTTGTTAGCTGCAAAGTATTCCAATATAGGAAAACTTGTTGTTGTTCAAAATAAAATTGATTTGGTAACAGAAGATCAGGCCAAACAAAACTATACAGAAATAAAGAAATTTTTAGTTGAGATAGGATACGAAAATGTTCCAATAATTCCTGTTTCTGCAAATCACAATATTAACAAAGATGTTTTGATTTATGCAATTACAAATTATTTTGATTCACCACAGCAGGATTTAAACAAAAATTTGAAAATGTATGTTGTTAGATCTTTTGATGTTAATAAACCAGGACAAGAAATTGATAAATTGGTTGGTGGCGTAATTGGTGGTTCAATTGTTTCTGGCAAATTAAAACTAGGTGACAATATTGAAATTGCACCAGGCATACAAAACAAAAATATATTAGCAAAAGTTTTAAGTCTAAATACTGAATTTGGGAAATTGGATGAAGCAGGGCCCGGTGGATTAATAGCAATAAGTACATCATTAGATCCTAGTATTGCGCAAAATGATAAATTAAAAGGTCAAGTTGTTGGGCATTGCGGTGAATTGCCAAACCCAAGGACAGATCTAAATATAGAATTACATATTATTGATAGGCTTTTGGTTGATGATTTGAAAAAGTCATTGACTGTCAAAGAACCAGTAATTGTAACTGCTGGTACAGGAATGGTAGTAGGTGTTGTTACCTCTGTAAAAGGGGATATAATTAGGTTTATGTTAAAATCTCCTGTTGTTGTTGAAGAGGATCAAAAGGTTTCTTTGAGTAGACGCTCAATTAATGGCTGGCGATTGTATGGTTATGGGTTTATCAGAAAATAAACACCCCAAAATAATTGTTGATACAAGTGCTTTGCTCAGTTTGTGCGATGGTTTTGATTTCTTCACAAGTGTTGAAAATGAATTTGGCAAAGTTAAATATGTTATTCCAACAAGTGTAATGGATGAACTAAAGAGATTGGCAGAAACAAGTCCAAAGTATGACAGATGTTTAAAACTTTTGTCAAAGATAATGACTATAAATAATGTTTCAATAATATATACTGGCAGTAAGAAAATAATTGCAGATGATGATTTGTTGGAAATGAGTGGAGATTTGTTTGTGACAAATGATATGGAGTTGGCACAAAAATTAAGTAAACAAAATAAAAAAGTTTTTATATTAAAGAAAAATAGGTATTATGATTTTTATCATTAAGGATGGTGAATGGATGTTTCATATTGTTGAAGTTGAAGATGTTGTTGGAATTCCTCCTAGCATGCTGGGTTCTGATTTGAATATGGTTTTGAAGGATATTTTAAATGAAGATAAAATAGGAAAAATAGACAAAGAAGTAGGTGTTGTTTTAGGGGTTGTAAAAATAAATAATACTGGCTCTGCAAAAGTTATTCCTGGTGACAGTTTTGCATATGTTGATGTTGCATATTCTTTGTTATCTTTTAAACCAGATTTGCAGAATGTTTACGAAGGGCAGATAAAAGAAGTTGCTGAGTTTGGTGCTTTTATGGGCTTAGGACCATTCGATGCTTTGATACACGTTTCCCAATTAATGAATGATTTTGTAAGTTTTGATCCTAAGAATAAACATTTTGTTGGCAAAGAATCAAATAATATTTTAGCTAAAGGAGATTCTGTTTTTAGTCGTGTTGTAACTGTTAGCTACAAAGGAAATTCTGTTCAAAGTAAAATAGGATTAACAATGAGACAAGGTGGTTTAGGTAAATTAGAATGGTTCGAACCTGCCATTGCAAAAGGGGCATCTGCCAAAACAATAGAAAAGAAACAAGGTCTTCACAGTTCTTCTTTGAACAAAGAAGAAACAAGAAATGAGAAGAAGAAAATAGAAGAAGTTAAAGAAAAGAAAGTAAAAGAAAAAAAGGTCAAGAAATAGGTGTAGTTATGGTATTGAAAGAACAAGCATGCAAGAAATGTGGATATGTTTTAGAAGATCCTAATACAACAGATTGTCCAATTTGCCAGAATAAAAAGTTCACAACTTTTTGGAAAGGTTCTGTTGTTATTACTGATCCTGAAAATTCAGAAGTTGCAAAGAAATTAAATATAACACAAAAAGGCAGGTTTGCATTAAGAATTAATTAATATTTAACCAATACATTACAGGGGTAAATGTGTTAACCAACACATAGCCCAATACAGAATCAACACATAAAAGTCACGTATAAATTATACTGTTTAGAGGTGTAAAGATGAAGTTCGAAATATTGAAAGAAGAAGACAATAGATTGCTCAACAGGAAGCAATTTTTAGTTAAAGTAACAGATGTTAGTGTTACTCCAAAAAGGCAGGATGTTTGGAAAGCATTTAGTGTAAAGCAAGGTTTGGACGAAAATAAACTTGTAGTTGATAAAATAGAAAATCAAACTGGTTTGCGTGACCTGACTGTTTATTTCAAATATTATGATGATGAAGCAAGTTTGAAAAGAATAGAATTAAAAAGTAATTTAAAGAATTGGCAGAAACTCACAGGTAAGGAAGAGAAACCTAAGGAGGAGAAGCCAAAAGAAGAAAAGGAAGAGGAAAAACCAGAGATTAAGAAAGTTGTAAAGAAAGAAGATGCTCCTGAGGCAAAGTAGGTGATATTAAATGGTTGAAAAAAAAGAAAAAACAGGTAAAAGACAACACAAGAAAACTAAAAGAATAAAGAAATCCTCTTTTTACAAAGTGGAAGGCAATAATGTTATAAGAACAAGAAAAACTTGTTTGAAATGTGGTGCTGGTGTTTTTATGGCTGAACATAAGAACAGATATTCTTGTGGCAAATGCGGTTATACTGAAATGAAGAAATAATTTCTTCATTTTTACTATTTTTATTTTCTTTAAATCATAGATCATTACTTCTTGAACGAATATTTATAAATCCTCAGAATATATATATTTTAACATCCATTTATAAACTATTTTTGTTATTAAATACTTATGAAACAAACTTATTTTGCAAATAGTATTGTAACTATAAAAAAAGAATTATTAGATGAATTATTATTGGGTTGTAATAATGCATATCCTAACGAGTTCTTTGCTTTATTGGCATCTGATTCAAAAAAAGCAATTGATGCATATGTTGTTGTTCCTCTTTTTTACCAGACAGAAAATAGTGTATCTTACAGAACAGACTTATTGCCTTTAGGATTCAGTATAGCTGGTTCAATACATTCTCATCCTGGTGCATCAAACAGGCCCAGCAATGCTGATTTGCACAGCTTCTCAAAGCAAGGCTCTTGTCATTTTATTGTTGGTTATCCCTATAAACTAGAAAATATTGCCTGTTATGATGGCTATGGCAAAAGAGTTCAAATATCTGTAGTATGAATTATATATAAATTAACCTTAATGTACGCCTCTGTTTTATATGAAATTGTAATGTCTAGTGTGTTGATTACACCCTTGCCGCATAGAAAATTAGCCTGTCTAGTGTCTAAAGTGAAGATTTAAAAATCCCCCTTTATTATATATAACTATGAATGGCATTATCTTAGAGCTTAGTTTGATTGTTGTTTTAGGCGCTGTTTTATCCTATTTATTTAGCAAGTTTAAGCAGCCTATGATTATTGGTTATATTCTGACTGGTTTTATTATTGGTCCTAGTGTTTTTGGTTTAGTTAAAGATTATGCAACTATTCAGGGGCTTTCAGAGTTAGGTATTGCCTTTTTATTATATGCAATTGGTGCAGAACTCAGTATAGATAAGATAAAAAGCATAAAGAAAAGTATTTTTTTAGTAACGATTATTGAAGTTTTTGGGATATTTGGAATTGGCTTATTGTTGTCTAAATATCTTTTGGGTTTAAGTTGGATGATTTCTGTTTTTATTGGTGTTATTGTTAGTTTAAGTAGTACTGCTGTTGTAATGAAGTACCTGTCTGACCAGAAGCTAGTCAATACTTTGAAGTCAAGGATTATACTTGGTATTCTTCTTATTCAGGATTTGATAATTCTTTTGTTTTTGCCACTTTTGATAGATTTTAATGCAGGTTTTACTTATGCATCAATACCTTTAGTAATAGGAAAGATTATTTTATTGGTTGTTGTTGCTTTAGCAATCAATTTTGTTTTTGCAGATGTTTTAAAAGAATCTTTTAAGCGCAAAGATCTGCTCTTTTTGATTTCTTTAGCATCTTGTTTTGCTTTTATAGGATTATCTGCATTAATGGACTTTTCAATAATTATTGGTGCTTTTATTGGGGGTTTAATTTTAACTAATTACCCTTACAAATTAGAGATAATTGAGCAAATAGATGAAACCAAATCTTTTTTCTCAATGTTGTTTTTTGTTTCTTTAGGTCTTCAGATAACTGCAATTAATTCAATTAATTGGTGGTTGATGTTATTGCTTTTTGCTTTGGCTGTTATATTGAAGCCATTAATTCTTTTCATAGGATCATTGTTGTCAGGATATGATGAGAAAATATCTTTTTATGTTTCTTCAAGTCTTTTTCAGATATCTGAGTTTTCATTGGTATTAGTGCAGTTTGCTACTTTGCAAGGATTATTCAATGAATCTTTGACTACTACTTTAATTTTGTTTATTTCATTGTCTTTGATTTTCACACCATATGTTTTATCTAAAAACAATTTTTTGGAGAAATTGTTTTATCCAATCAACAAATATATTGTTAAAATAACGTACAAGAGAAAGAAAGATGAGTTAGACAATACTGAAGAGAAAGACTTTACAAATCACATTGTTTTGTTTGGTTTGGGTAGAATGGGTATGGGTGTTTTAGATGGTCTTTTGAAGAGTAAGTTTGTTGAGCCTAAAGATATTGTTGTTGTTGATGATGACCCAGATTCCATTTCAAAAGTAATGGAAAAAAACATTTTTTGTATTTGTGGCCAGGCAGACAATCCAGAAATTCTAGATAAATTAGCTTTAAATCATGCAAGAGCAATAGTTATAACAATACCTTATTATGATGTTAATGAAACCATTCTAAAACATATAAATTTGAAGAAAGTACCTGTTTTTGTTCGTGCATACTTTGTGCAGGAAGCTATTGATTATTATAAAAAAGGAATAAGACATGTTGTTATTCCTCAAGTAATGGCGACAAATGAATTAATCCGAGGAATCTTTGATGAACTAAACAATGTAAAGCAAGGATCTTTGTTTAATGAGCTATTGGTAGATACAATGAAGCATTATTCCAAAGAAGAAACCTTTTTAAAAAGGCATCACAGATATTCTGCCGAGTAGTGCCCATTAGACAGACCAATTTATATGTTAAAAAATATGTATTAATTGTATATTGGTGATTAAGTGTTAGATAAAAGTAAATTTGTAAAACAAACAGAAAATGCAATTAAAGATTATTTTTCTGAAAATGTAAATGAGCAAAGCCTTCTCAGAGCTTTGGCAAATTTTGATTTGTATCAAAAGCAATACAACACATTTTTTGAATATTTTAAAGATTGGTTTTGCTTGCACAATTCTAAACTATATAATGAAAAGAAAGACAATTATCAATATGTAAAATACATTGCAGAAACAGAGTTAGAAAAACTACAAAAGGATACTTATTTGAGTTCTGGTTTGCCCAGAGAGGATTTGAATGTAATAAAAAATATAGCCTCTTTAATAATCTCTGTTTATTCAAATACCTCAAAACTAGAAGCACATATTACTAAAAGAGCAAAAGAATTGTATCCAAATTTAGTAAATATTTTAGGTCCTCTTCTTACAGTACGGTTTCTTAACCAAGCACATAGTTTGAAAAGATTATCAAGTTTGCCAGCATCTACTTTACAATTATTTGGTGCTGAAAATGCAATGTTTAAGCATTTGAAATTTGGCAAATCTTGCCCAAAGTATGGTTTATTGTATTTACATCCTTTAATGAGTGGTTTAAATCCAAAACAAAAAGGCAAATTAGCAAGATGTATGGCAGATAAAATATCTTTAGCAAGTAGATATGATTATGCAAAGAAATCTTTGCACAAAGAATTATTAGAATATATTGAAAAAAAGAAAGCCAGTATATGTTTAGAATCTAAAAAATATTCAAAACACATACAGGTAGTTAGAAGCTCATCTCAAAAAGATGCCGTTCTAACGCAAACAAAATTAAATTTAAGAGAATCAAATCCTAAAGATAAGAAAAGATTTGATAAACGAAGATGATATTATGCAATTTAAAGAATCAGAAACTATTGAATTAAAGAAATCTTTAACACAATTAAAAGATGGAATTATTTCTATTTCTGCTATTTTAAATAAACACAATAAAGGGAAATTATATTTTGGTATTGATAATAGTGGTAAAATTGTGGGGCAAACAATAAATGAAAAAACAGTAAGAGATATTGAAAAATCTATTTCAGATAGCATTGAACCAAAGATTTTCCCTAAAATAGAAAAGAAGATTCTAGAGAATAAAGAATTTATTGAAATTGATTTTCAAGGGGATAAAGGGCCGTATTCTGCATATGGGAGATATTTTATTAGAGTTGCAGATTCTGATAAACAAATGACTAAAAATGAGCTCCAAAAACAATTTAGTGATATTAATTCAAGTAGATGGGGTGCATTGGTTTGTGAAAATGCTACTATTGAAGACATTTCCGAAAAGAAACTGATGGAGTTTTGTAAATTATCTGATTTAATTTATGATTCTAAAATAAATGTATTAAATAAATTGAATTTATTGAAAAATGAAATACCTTTGAATGCTGCAATTTTATTTTTTGCTACTGCTCCTGAGAAATATATTCCTAATGCTAGATTAAGATGTGCTACATTTGCAACAACAGATACTGTAAGCCCTATTGATATGCAAGATTATTCTGGAGATTTATTTGAATTAATACAAAAAGCAGAAACATATATTTTAAGTCATATTAATGTAGGTATGCGTTTAGAGGGTATGCGAAGAATAGATGTTCCTGAAATAGATAAAGACGCTTTTAGAGAGGCTATAATAAATGCTTTTTGTCATAGAGATTATACTCAGTATGATTCTGTAAATATAGCTGTTTTTAGAGATAGAGTAGAAATAAGAAACCCAGGGAATCTTTATAGAGGTCTAACTATTAAAGATATTATAAAAAGAAGTGTTTCTGAGAGGCGTAATGAATTAATAGCAGATATATTTCATAGGGTTCATTTTGTTGAAAACTGGGGAACAGGTATAAAGAAAATACTTAAACTGGAACCTACAGCTAAATTTGAACTCATAGTAGATTTTGAATTTAGATCTATATTTACAAGGTCGCAAAAACAGAACTATTTAGATAATATTCCTTCTTGGCCCCCGAAGGTGACAGAAAAGGTGACAGAAAACCAAGATAAAATTATATCTCTAATATTAAAGAACTCAAAAATTACAATTAAAGAATTATCTATAACTTTGAATATTAGTCCTAAAAATGTAAAAGAAAACCTTTCAAAGTTAAAACAAAAAGAAATGTTAGAAAGAGTAGGCCCAGATAAAGGTGGCTACTGGAAGATAATTAAAAAGATTAAAGAGTGATATCTATGGAATTAATTATTTTAGGGTCTGGGGGTTGTCAACCAATACCTAGGCCTTGTTGTGAATGTAAAGTGTGTAAAGAAGCGAGAATAAAAGGAGTCCCCTATTCTAGAGATGGTCCTGCATTATTTTTAAATGATATAAATGCGTTATTTGATACTCCTGAAGAGATAGGATTAGAATTAAATAGAGAAAGAATAAAAAAGATTAATCTTGTTTTTTATACTCATTGGCATCCAGATCATACTGCGGGGATGCGAGTATTTGAACAATTAAATTTAGATTGGTTAAATAAATCTATAGGTAAATCACCTAAATATTGTGTCCCTGTTTATGCAAATAAAATTGTTTGGGACGAATTAAATGCATTAAAAAATAAATTTGGATCATATTTTGATTATTATAAATCTCAAAAATTAATTATTAAAAAATGTTTAAAAAATAATGTGCCTGTTAAATTAAATAACCTGGAGATTACAGGTGTATTTAGATCTGCAGCAGGTTGTTCAGATAATGTTTTAATTTATGTTATAAAAGAAAAGAAGAAGAAAGTAATTTATGCGCCCTGTGATTGTAAACCATTTCCAGATAGTAAATTATTTCTAAATTCAGATATTTTAATAATTTGGGCTCCATTTTTTGAAGGTTATTTGAAAGATAAATTCAAATTAGAAAAAGATAACCCTATAAGAAAAGAATTGTTTTCTATGGCTGAGATTATAGCTATAATTGAAAAAATAAAACCAAAGAAAACAATAATTACGCATATTGAAGAATTAATGGGTAAATCATATGCTGATTTTAAAAAGCTTGAAAAAGTATATAAGAAATATAATATTCAGTTTGCCTATGATGGGCTGAAAATAAAGTTGTGATATCTATGAATTTAAATTTAGTCTACATCAAGGACAAACTTTACACAAAATGTAAAGATGGTTTAAAGTGGTATGGCGAACAAGTAATTAAACAGGATAATTATTATTTAAGAGAATGGTCTCCTTTTAGTTCAAAGATTTCTGCAGCAATAAAAAAAGGATTTGTTTTGCCAGATCTTCAGAATAAAGAAATATTATATTTAGGAGCATCAACAGGAACAACAGTTTCACATTTATCAGATTTACAAGCTAAGGCAATTATTGGTGTTGATATTTCCTCTTTTACTATGTTGCCATTTTTGGAATTATCCCAAAAAAGAGATAATATATTTCCTTTGTTATTTGATGCAGGTCATTTAGAGGATTGTCTTCTTCTTCATACTGTGAAGTTCGATTTTGTTTTTCAAGATATTGCCCAAAAGAATATGGTAGAAACTTTTATTGATAACATAAAACTGTTTGCAAAGCCAGGAATACATGCTATTGCTTTGAAAACAAACAGTATTGACACAACAAAAACACCAAAACAGGTTCTAGATTTATCTTTGAGGAAATTGCAAGATGCAAAAATTAAAGTTGATAAGATAATTGACTTAAATCCATTTGAAAAGAATCATTATTTTATTGTTGTGAGGATTTAAATGATAAGACCAAAAAAACCAAGAGAACTAATTAAACGAAAAAGAGGAAGACCCTCGTTTTTTGGGGTTGCAAAAACTAGATTGGAAACAGATGGTAAAATGAGGCAATTAAATGAATTAGTTATTCACTTAAGGCAATTAAACGAAAGTGTAGTAATTTATCTTTTAAAAGCCAAATTAAATGCTATCAAATTAAAGAAAAAAGGATTTTTAAGACGAGATTTAAAAGCAGTAGGATTAAGTAATAGGGAATTGAGATTACTAGGATTTACTCTTGAAGATTATATTGACGAATTATTATTACAATATCCTTGTAGTACTGGGCTGTTATCAACCTTTGACTTAACTGAGTTTTATGGTGAAGGATTTACAAAAGAGGAATTGGAAAAATCTAATAAATTTGGTGTTTTTTTTAAAAATTATTTTGATCTTTCTGAAGCATTAAGATTTGGATTTTCTAAAGAATTTATAAAGAACTGGTTTGGCAAGTAAAGCTTTTTATATGTTTATTATATTATTATATAAGGGGATTGTATCATGTTTGCTAAAGTATCTATTTTTGTTATAGGTATCTTTTTAATTGGAATTATTTTGTTCTCCGGTTGTGTTGCTCCAGAAAGTGATAATTTAGGAACAACAAAATCTGCTTTAACTAATTCTGGGGATCCTAAAGCACCAAATAATGGTGGTCCAAGTGAAGTTGATAATGTAATTCCTATAAATAATCCACCCTCTGGAGAAGACACTGAAAAGCAACCTACTGATTCTACTCTTGATTATTCTAATGCAACACCACAACAGCTTTTGGATGCTTTGGGTTTAGCACAATTGTTGGGATTGCCAACTGATGAGATTGATGCTGCTACTAAAGCTAAGATAAAGCAGTGGGCTGAAGGTATTATTAATGATCCTAATTCTACAAATTCTATGTTAGTTAATGCATTACAATTACTTCAAAGTATTGGTTTGATGCCCAATTTAGATAAAGTAGTTTTAGATATAATTAAAAATAGATTAACAGAAGAAATAAACGATCAATATACTTGCAAAAATAGATTAAAAGAAATTGTTATTTTGTGTGATCAATTAGGTTTTGATGATTTAAAAAAATTAGCTGAGCAAAAACAAAGTGGTGCAGGCAATCAATGTAGTAGAATAAAATATGAATATTTAACTGAAGCAAAAGATACTTATTATTTTACAAAAATAGATATTGTTGGCGGTACATTAAAAAGATACAGTGTTTTAGGTCAAACTTTAGGAACGAGGAGTTATTATTTTGAAGATGGGAAATTTATTTGGAATTATAAAATGGTTGTAGATAATGGTTGTGTTATTATAAATAAAGAAGGTAGTGGAACTGTTTCTATGGAATCAGAGAATCAGAGTTTAATGGGTTTTGATGAAAATAATCATTATGGTGGGGCGGCATTTATTTCAGCAGAACTAAAGGTAACTAAATCAGTATCGCCTACAAGGGTGGAGTATTGTGATGAGGTTCCAGATAATAAACTGGGCACAAGCAAAGAATATGAGAATTTACAAATACACTTTGAAGGATATGCTAAAATGGATAGAGCTGTAGGTCAGAAAAGTCAATCATGGAAACCACCTGAAGATCAAGAAAGTGGTTATGAGTATACATGCTGGGATTTGAGTATAGGTGAGTAAGGAGGAATAGATTATGTTAGAAGATAAATCAGATTCTAATAGTTATGGTATTGCTAGTTTGGTTTTAGGAATTGTAAGTATTGTGCTTTGTTGGGTTCCTGTTTTGGGGTTAGCATCTGGAATAGTAGGTATAATTATGGCGGTAAAACAAAGAAAAATATCCTCAAATGGAATTACAACTGCAGGATTGATAACTAGTATTGTGGGTACTGCTTTATCTGCAATTTATATGATAATAACAATTTTGCTTGTAATGGTTGGTGTTATTGGTGGGGGTATGTTTGGTGGTTTATTAAAATGATATTGTACTAAACATAGCTTTGGTGAAAGCAACCTTTATATAGTGGGATATCTCCAATATAATTAGGGTTTTAAACCCAATGTACAAAATTTTACTGTTTAGTGTGAAGGAAGAGGTGATGATATGGTTGAATTAAATGCTGTAAATACAAGAAGTGATCAACTTCATCACCCAAACTTCGGAAGTTATGACAAAGTCTTCTAAAGCTGTTGTTTCCACAACTCGTTTAGATGCCATCACCTATGTAATAGCTTTGGATTCTAAGGCTAGGCTAGTTTTACCTTTAGAAATAAGAGATTCTTTAGGGCTTGATAAGAGCAATTGCAGAGTAATTCTAAAGCTTTTTAAGGATAATGATTCTTTATTGTTAAAGTTTGAGAAACCTAGTTTAGACATACAAACAACTTTGTGTTCTAAAAACGTAGGCTTAGTTAATAACATTTAGTTTTGCAAGCAAAGTGTATTGCAGAATGCAATCCACCAAGTTTTTGGCAAACCTAGGCTTTTTGTGAAAAAGCTTGGTATGACTTGGATCGTCCAGTGGTTAGGATAGAAGACTGTGGATCTTCTGACCCGGGTTCAAATCCCGGTCCAGGTCCTTGATGTGGAATGAGAATTCCACAGCCCTTTTGGGTTATATTTAAATCAATAATGAATCAAAAACAGAGCATATTTAAATCATTTGCTTCTAATTATATAAGTGATTTATTATGAATGTAGTATTAAGAGGAGTAACTAAAGAGTATTTAGATATTATGGTTGAAGATGGTTATGCAAATACCCAATCTGAAGCAATAAGAATGGCCATAGTTTACTTTGGAAAAGAACATTTAAATAAAGAAATAGAGTTAGTTAATAAGAAATTAGATTATATAGATGCAGAAGCAAAAGCTGGTAGAAGAAAAGTTTTGAATTCTAAAGAAGCGTTAGGAGAATATGAGAAATATCTTAAATAATATGTTTTATGTCAGAATATATTGCTACTTATGATGATGATTGGAACAAGTATTTTAACAAGCAATTTCATGAATTAAAAATTCGTATTGTGAAGAAAATCTTAAAAATTTTAGAATATCCTCAAAAATTACGACATAGTTCTTACCATATTTCTTTGCACATTTGGGGCAAGTAGTATAATAATAATAAACTTTAATTGGATCTTTGCCTGTTTTTCTTTTTGTGTAATCAACAATATCTTTGTACCAATTACCCACGTCTTTAAATAGTCCTTCAAAAACTTTTGTTAAGAATTTTCCAGATAAAGTAATATTTTCAGCATTAGGTATAGTTCTATCAACAGCTAAATACAAATCCATATTCCACATAGATGTGTGATCAGATAAACACAAGTATTCTGGGTTAGTTGCTTTTGCAGCATCTATTTTTTTATGTAATTTAACAATTACACTTCCAAAGTTAATTGGTACATAAAAAAGAGTAAACACTTTATCTTTTACAAATCTTTTATTTTTCCATAAATTAGTTTTATTATCCCAAGGAGCAGGATCAAATCTAGGACAACACACTTTATCACTTTCTATCATAATATTACCCAATTATACCCAAAATCCAACAAAATAAGGTCCGCCTTCACAACTTGTTGCTGATCTATCAAAAGGAAACCAACTTATGATATAATCACAAATTAATTTTCATGTATTTTTATCAATAGTGCCATCAATAGACCCTTTTTCTTGCATGATTTTATCATGTACATTTTGATTGTTCATCCAAGGTGCCCAACCAAGAACTATTATTGCGACAATTATAATTATTATTCCTAATATTGTATATTTGTTCATAAAATCACTTCTTTTCTAATTTTTTTTGTTTTCTTTCTTCTAAGCTCAAATAATTTTCATTTGACATTACGGGTTTGCCAATTTTTCTTTCAGTATCTTTTCTAGCATTCTTTGCAACTTGTCCGCCTTGCTTAGCTGCTTTCTTTAATTCTGGAAACTTTTTTGCATTTTTGTTTTTGGTTATCTCTGTTGTTACTTTTTCACCTAGCATATTAAAAATTAATTCTAAATCATTCATATGGTCTCTTAAATTAGTATTCTTCTTATTGGGTAAGCCTTTGAATTTTTTATATTCCTCAACAGTTTTATCAAAAGTTGCTTTGCTTATTTCATTAGTTAAGATAGCAAAATCTTTATCTTCTTTTATTCCTCTATTTTTCCATTCATCAGTTAACTCTTGTCTAATTGCAATGCCTCTTACTCTTTTATCAATCCAATCTTTCGGATAACCTTTTAATTCATAATATTCTTTAGCCCTATCTTGCGCAAGCTCTGGATCCTCTATTTCTTGTATTCGCTCATAGCCTACTTGTGCTAACCATCTTTTAAGAGGTTCGGCTTTGGGTGATGGGACGGATTGTATTATTCTAAACATTGTTTCAACATTAGCACAGTCTGTTTCATATTTCTTGCCATCAGAAGACTTTAATTTCAGTTGTCGACAAATTGTCGATAACTCAATTCCACTAGACTCTTTTTCTCTTTTTTTCAATTTATACCAATAATCTTTAGGATCTAAACTATCTGTTAATGCAAAAATAACATCCACAACAGAAAAGTACCATTCATTATTATACCACGTTTTTCGAAAGTTTTTTCCTTCAAACACAACTAAAGCAGTTTCTTTATTAGACATTAACATCACTTCTTGAAAGCAGAAGCTGTTTTACCTGCATCCCATGTTGTTCTTGGGCGTGTTCTGACCATCCAGAGTTTCTCAGAATTATCATCTAAAATTAGGGCATATCCTTTTGCTCTGGGCATTGTTCCAAAATATTTGTCCATATCTTCATGCAAATATGTTGGTCTCAGTGTTGATACACTATCAATATCCATTTTTGCTGTTAGTCTCATACTTATAAAAAGGTCACACTGTGATATTGCATCAGGATGTAATCTCTCTGGACGCTGTGTTGCTAAGAGCAAACTCAAACCAGGCTGGCGACCTACTCTAACCCATTCAAGCAGGACCTCTAATGCCATTGAAGACCTGTCTTTAGGCATAAACATATGTGCTTCATCAATTAGCATCCAGACCATAGGCAGATCGCTTTGCTTTTCTCCGCCCTCAATCAATGTAATTTCTTCTCTTTTTCTTTCCAATTCTCTTTGCTCAAACAATCTTTTGCCCAAAATAGCAACAATAATCTCTCGAACACTTTCCATTCCCAAAACCTGACCATAAGTAGAAACATCAATTACAGTTACAAATCCTGGTTTAGCGATGTCAGTTATGGGGCTGCCTTCTTTTGAAAAAATACCCCATGATTCTCCAATTTTGAATCTATTCTTCAAGCTTGTTCTGTCTTTTGCATCATATTGTTCTAAAGAATCTATTACAGAGTAAATCTCAGGTATTCCAAAATAGGTGCCAAAAGTAGCTTTTGCTTTTTCAATGGTATCTAACAATATTGCAGTTTCAACATCTTGCCAATTTAAATGAAACATTGAAAGCCATTCCAGAACATCAATATCTGCAGTTTTGATATTGAAAGCACCATCAACTGGCAAATTATTTTTTTTATAAAAATCAAACTTGCCCATAGGTACTAATACCCTCATATTTGTTATACCTTCAGGTTGTAATCCCCAATCATAAAGAGAATCTGCTTCTAAAGTATTTGGCAACTTCAAACTCCAAAATATGCCCACTGTATCTAT
>PEXK01000006.1 GCA_002779075.1 Candidatus Diapherotrites archaeon CG08_land_8_20_14_0_20_30_16
TAATAACCAAAAGAAAGTGTACATAGTTCCTGCAGATTATTACTTCCCAAAAGAAGCTGATGAGCTATTGAAAAAACAGTTCTTCTACAATCTGCCAATAGACCCATCAGCAAAACCATCAGAATATAAAGGAGAATATGGATTGTGTATTTCTGAAAGAATATTTAAATTCAAAGATGGTTTATCAATAAGTACAAATGAGTGTAATGCTTCAACTGTGTTTGCAAAAGCAAAAGTGTCTGAGACACACAATGTATCTTTAGTATTTAAAGATATCAAAGATATAGCAAATGAATTTACTTTGGAAGTCCCAGCATGTAATACTAGTAGTTGTCCAATTGAAAAAATTGACAAAACAAAGATTAGCACAACAAAAGGAGTATATTATTTAACAAATATATTTAATGCACCAGAGAAATATTGTTACAGTGAAAGCTCAAACAATATTGAAATAAAATACTTTGGAGGTCAGTAACACTAGACAGTATAATTTGTGTGTTAATATTTTATAATAATTATATGTTGAAATAAAAAAGGAAGAGGAATTTTTATGAGTTTTTTTCATGATTTGTATTATAAAATGGAAAACGGATATTATGCTTTTCTAGACAAGCTGGATAAAGCAGGAATACATGTTTACAGAGTTGTTGATCCTATAGATAAAGTAGTTCCTTCATTTGTTTTGATTTTGATTATTTTGGGGCTAATTGTTATTGGTCTAATTTTGTATTTTGCGTTTTTATCTGGATTAAATCCTGCAGGATTGCCGGTAACTGTTTATTTTTTAGATAAATCTGACAAAGCAGTAAGTGGTGTGCAAGTAGATTACGCAATAAACGATGGCGAGGTTTTAAGTGGAAAAACTACTGCTCTCGGGACAATTAGTTTTGAAGCTGCAAAAGGCGATATTGTTGATCTCACTATAACTGCGGGTAATGATGAAGAGAAAAAGCAAATTGTAATTGCAGATGATCTCAATTATACTATTAAATTATTGTTTTCACTTGCAAAAGATAGTGTGAAATTCAGTGTAAATACTATTGATGCATCGCCTCTAAAACCAGTTAATATTGATTTCTGGTGCTCAAATCCTAATGTTACTCCTCCAGAGAGTATTTCAAATACAACAGAAACAAATTATGTTATTGATGTAGATCCAGAATGTGGAGAATTGAGTGTTGATGTCAAATCAAATGATTATGAAGAATTTGTTGATGTATTAACTGATGATTATAGTATTAATTTGAAGCCTTTAACTTATGGTGGAAAAGGATCAGTTGTTTTAGCTGTTTATGATTTCAGTGGCCAGCCAGTTAATGATTATAGTGCTCTTTTATCGCAGAATGGGATACCAATTAATACACAAAGTTCTTATGGTACTAATATTGTTTCTTTTACAGGTTTGGCAAGTGCAACATATTCAATTAGTGTAACTAAAGCAACTTATTTCACAGGAACCATCCCAGTAACTGTAACTGATAAAACAGAAAGTATTACCTTAAAATTAGAGAGAGATTTGAATGGAATGACTGGCGATTTATTGATTTCTCTTTTAGATGTTTCAGGGAAAGCTGTTCCCGGTGCTAAAGTTACAGTTTACAAACTGAAAGAAGGAAACCAAGGCGATGTTTTAGAGAGCAAAGATTCTGATTTAAATGGCAAGGTGAGCATAAGTGTGCCTGACCTGTCTTTGAAATATTGGGTTAATGTTACTAAAGCTGGTTTTAAAACAGCAAATAAAAAAGAAGTCAATCCCAAAGAGCCGTTATTAATTGTTATGCAAGTTCCAGGAACAGAAAGAACAATGAAAATAAGAGTTATTGATGCAGATAAAAACCCAGTTAATAATGTAAGAATTGCATTGTATGATGACAAAGATAATGTTTTTGATCCCTTGTTTGGAATTACTAATTTAGATGGCAATGCAGAAAAACAAGTAGAAGAAGGCAAGTATAAAGCATATGTTTACAAAGGACAATTCTCAGGGTTTGGAGAATTATTTACCTTTGATATTTTGGTTGAACCAAAAGATGGTTTTGACAGCACAGTTACTTTAGGTCTGCCTAAAGCAGCATGGGAGCTGACTCTTAAGGATAAGTTTGGAATGCCTGTTCCAAATGCATTAATTGAATTGTATGATGCATACAATGATTTCCCAATTGATGTTGGTGCAAAGTTTGCCACTCCGCAAGGATTATTCAGTGTTGCTAATTTAAGAGCAGACAGAAAATATTTTTGTGTGATAAAAGCACCAAGCTTTGAAAATTATGTTACTCTTTCCAGATTCCTGGATCCAAATACAACAACACAGGAAACATTAATTCTGGAAAAAGAAAAATTAGACAAAAACCCTAAAATAGAATTTTTAGGTTTAGAAGATTCTGAAGGAAAGCATGCAATTAAATTGGCACCAAATAATTTGTATAAGGCAAAATTCAAAATTAGTTTGCCAAAAGGCACAGATTATACAAAAGTATATGCAAACTTCTTAGCTGGTGACAAAGATATTGTTGAAAAAGAAATGTTTTATATTGATAAAGTGAATTTGAGTGCAAATGCAACATTAGTTAAGGGGCGATCTTATTTAGCTGGTGATTTTGATAAAAGCATTGGCGTTCCACAAACTCTTTTGGAGACAAGAGGATTTGAAAATGAAGTGTTGCAGGGTATGCCATTTGAAGACCAGACTAAATGGGTTCAATTAGGCTGGAACCTCACACAAATAAAGAGTGATGAAGTGTCATCATTGACAAGTGGCCAATTATTTGTTGATGTTTATTTGCAAATCAAAGCAGGAACTTTGGATGATACATCTTTGCAGTTCTTTTATAATTTGTATGCAATAGGCACTCCACAAAAAGAAAGTGAAAAAGAGTTTACCTATCCTTTAGATTCAAAAGCAGAGAAGAACCAATCAAGTCTTTTCAATTCCAAGAACTGGCAATTTTTTAGTGTTGGCGAAGGACAGCAAACCTGTGATGATAAATTCTGCTTTGAATTAACTGTTTTAGATTTAGATGAGCAGTTAAAAACATCAGTAAGCGGTGACACGCCATATATTGCAACTTTAGGCAAAACATATAAAATGCAATTTAATTTGATGAATAATAATTTAGTTCCATTAACTCATTACAGATTAATATTAGAAAATCCGCAACAGAATATGCATCTGGTTAAAGGGAAAATATATTCTGCATTAAACAGCGAGACAAACCTGCCTGTTGCTGACAAAAATTTTGATGATTTTTTCAAATATGTGTTTAGAGCAGAAGAAGGGGATCAGGTATTGAGCCAGAATATGGTTTTGAAAGGAGATTTAGATTTCTTGCCCCTTGTTGAAGGCACAGGCTCTTTCAAAATAACTGTTATTGAAGACAAAACACCAATTTATAATAAAGAATTTTTTGTGAGTGTTGTTGCAAATAAAGACCTCAATGTTGAATTGGAGCCAAATGTAATTCCATCATATGTTGATACAAGAATAAAATTTACAGTTACTGATGCACAAACAGGTGCATTTTTGAAAGATGCTAAAGTAATGATTGTTGATGTTTATAAAACTGTTTTAGCAGAAAATATTACTAATAAGTTTGGTGTGTCAGATATTAATCTAGCTGCACAATTACCAAATATAGATTTAAAGTTAAAAGTATACAAAGAAAATTATAAAGCATACGAAAAGAATTTGAAAACAAATGCAAAATTTATTTTAATTGAACCAGAAGAATTGAAAGTAAGTGCAATAGTTTCAGATGGTTATGGTCTCGGCAAATTAGCCCTTAAAAATATCTCAGAATTACCAGTTAAAATATCTGAAATTTATTTAGAAGGCAATTTTGATGAGTATGTAAACATACAACAAACTAATGAATATTTAACTAAAACAGCACTTAATAAAACAATAGATAAAGAACATGAATTTTCTCTGCCAGTAAATGTAAGTTTGACAACAATTGCTGAGTTTTTGAAAGAGAATAGAGAGTATCCTGCGGAATTAACAATTAGAGTAATACCAGAATCAGAATTTAAAATAGTAACAAAACCATGGGAATACAAAGTGCCTGTTACTCTGCAAATAATGCTGGGCAAAGGTTTGGACAGTTTAGACTGTTTGGGTATTGATGTCAAGAAATCAGAGTTGGTTTCAACTGGCGGAAAAAATGATCAGGACAGTATTAATATTGTAAACGGATGCACAGTAAATAACAAGCCTGTTAAGTTGGTTAATTTAGAAGCAAAGGTTAATTGGAAAGGCAATGCTTTGGGTTCTTTTACATTTAACAGAAATGAGCAGGTATCAAGATTGCAAAGTGCATATTATGTTACTTTGAACAATAAAATGACTGAGCACGAAAAAGATATGTTTGTTGTAGATTTCTCACCTGTAAATGGAAGAATAGCAGGCACAGGTAGTGCTGAGATTCTAATTAGAGGCGGATATTTTACTGATTCAGGAATACAATTTGTTGAGAAGAAAGTAGATTATAGTGTAAGTGTTGTTAATATGTTAGCCTGCATAAGTTATGTTTTCCCAAATAATGAAGTTGATTTAATTTCTGTACCACGCGACCAGAAAGGTAATTTCACAATAAAGAATGAATGTGATACAGTAATAGATCTTAAATTAGGTGTTTTGCCTGATCAATATTTAGATGTGCGACCTGTTGAGTTGAGTATACCTGGAAAAACAGAGAAGCAGGTAGTAATTGATCCAAAAGCATCACCTATAGGAGTATATTTGTTAGAGGTCAGGGGCAAGGTGCCTAAGCAGCACTTTGAAGGTGTTAAAGTAGGTAATGAGGCTCTTCGTATATTTATTAGCCCTTTGTCAGATGATTGTCTGGTTTTAGATAATTATGAATTCAATTTAATGGGTACTGAAGGAAAAGCAACTGAGCGTTACACATATTTAATTAATAGATGTTATTACAAAGATTTGAAAGCAGTATACAAATTAGATGTTATTGCCGGGGGTTTTGGCAACTCAACATGCAGTTCTGAGAACTGGTCTGGTTTAATGGGAACAATGATCCCA
>PEXK01000026.1 GCA_002779075.1 Candidatus Diapherotrites archaeon CG08_land_8_20_14_0_20_30_16
AGAGAAATGAAAAAAACTCACAGTGCTGAAGGTAGAGAAGCAACCTACAAAAGATTATATAATATTGATAATCCTAAATTTGCAGATGTTTTTGGCAAAGCATTGGAAGAAAACCAAATTCCTCAGAGAAGCTTGATGATATTAAATACTGCTAATTTAAGTCCACAAAGAAAACTGGATTTGTTAAGAAAATTTATTTTAGATAATTTATATGTAAGAGCTAATTTTCAGATTAGAGAAATGTCACCTAGAGATAAAGAAAGAACATTTCGTTTTATTTTGAGTATAATTGTTAGAAGTCTAAGATTAAAAGGGCAATTAAATGTTAATCCGTTTACAGGCAAACCTTTGTCTCCTATTGCACAACAAGTAACTCCAAGTATTGCAACCCCACATAATACACCAACACCAAGTACAAGGTCAGAACCAGAAAGAATTGTTTCTCCTAAAGCTACAGAACTTGTTGTGAATAGAGAACAATTTAAACCAATAGTTCCTGTTAAAACACAATATAAACCACTTAAAGAATTGATTCGAGAGAGAGAAGCACAACTTAGAAGAATAAAAGATGAACAAAGAATATTACAAGAAGAAGCTAGAAGAAGAAAAGAGTTGGCTAGGCAACAAGCAGAAGAACAAAAAAGAGAACATTTTGATCGAAAAGAACCTAGGCCACCAGAACCACCTGGAGAGAATCCACAAAGAGTTAGATTTGCTACATCAACAGGACAAAGAGATACGTCTGATAATCTATTTGATAGAGTGTTAGCTCATGTTGGTTCTAGTAGATTACAAGGAATAAAAAGAGAACATAATCCTTATGAAATAGAATTTAGATTAAAAGAAATACAGAGACGAAGAATAGGCAGAACACTTGCTGAGAAATTAGATTTAGATGCAGTTAAAAAAGCAGGAACTGCAGATATGAATCTTTTTCCTCAATTGAATTTAAGACCTGCTTTTGAAAGATTTGTTGAAAATTTAAGAGGAGGAATACAACGGGGCAGTTTAGATCCAAAATTAGTATCTTTATTTTTGGAAAATTATAGAGATATGGCAAACCAGGAATATATTTATGGTGATTTAACACATTCTGTTGCAAAAGTCGATCCTCAAATAAACAGGAAATATCTTTTAGCATTTAGAGATTTTGCAAAAAAACATTCTAAAGAAACAAGCGATGGATTTATACATTTTAATGACAGAAGACAGAAAGGAGAAATAGATACAAGAGTATCATTATGTTTGGATCCTACAAAAGCACCAGAAAGAATTTTTGATGCAATAATATATGCTTTAGAAAAAAACGGTTTAAAAGATTCTATTGGTTTTAAAATAAGTGATAATATATCTAGAAAAGAGCTATGGAACAGAAAGCACGAGAATATTTCAAACAATATTTATTTATGTGTGGATTAAATCCAGAAACAATGTTAGAACCAAGCAATAATTTTGCAATGGATTTACAAGAACGATTTTCTGCAGATTCTTTTCAAGCATCAATTAAAAGTAGATCACAAGCATCAAGAGTTGAATCAAAGCCACAACAAAGAGTGAATGCGTAATTTATTCTATAGAATATCTCGTAGCTTGCTACATTGGGAGTATGTCATTTAGTTTAGAGGGAATAATATACCTGAACCATTTAGAAGAACAGTTGTTAGACTTCCGCGTTTTAGAGATACAAGATTGAGAGAGACAAATAATATTCGGGAAAAAACCAAGGGACTGGGAACGTTTTCTAATTAGTTTAGGTTTTGAAACTGTTGAAGTTGCTAGTGGAGAAAAACAATTATGGTATAAAAGGGAACAAGTGTGTAATTCTGAGGGAGTACCTGTCTTTGTTAAAGGTCCTGGTAAAGAGTTACCATACCCTCGTGTTGCGAGTGATAAAGAGAGTATAATTTCTTTTTTACAGAAAAAATTAAAAGAATTGCAACAATAAAGAAGATACCTATTTAAATATTATATAATTAATTATATATAAATTATTAATTATATTAATTATATTCAAAATTGTTAATGGCGAATGGCGTAAATATGAAAAAAAATGCAATAATATTAAGTACAAATAGTATCAAAAGAAGGATTTATACTCTTAGGAACCAGCAAGTAATGTTAGATAAGGATCTTGCGGAGCTTTACTACGTAACAACAAAGAGATTAAATGAACAGGTTAAAAGAAATATTGTGCGATTTCCAGAAGAATTTATGTTTCAATTAACAGAATTTGAGAAAACAGAATTTGAGAAGAATAAGCTGGTCGCAAATTGCGACCACCTTAAAAGTCTAAAGTTTTCATCTACTAGCCCATATGTATTTACAGAGCAAGGTGTTGCAATGCTTTCAGGAGTTTTGAAAAGTGAAATTGCTGTTCAAGTAAGTATACAAATAATGAATGCTTTTGTTAATATGAGAAAATTCATTAATTCTAATGCACAAATCTTTCAAAGATTAGATAGAGTTGAAATAAAACAATTAGAACACGATAAAAAGTTTAATGAAATATTTGATACTATACAAAGCAAAGATATCAAACCAGAAAAAGGAATATTTTTTGATGGCCAAATTTTTGATGCATACAAATTTGTTTCAGATTTAATTAAAAATTCAAAAAAAGCTATTATTTTAATTGATAATTACATTGATGATTCTGTTTTGACATTGTTTAGTAAGAGAAATAAGAAAGTGCAAGTAACAATATTCACAAAAGCAATATCAAAACAATTACCGTTAGATTTAGAAAAATATAATTTACAATATGGTTTGCTTTTTCTAAATTTGACAAAGAAGCAATAACAATATTAAACAAACTAAATGAAAAATAGATTGATGGTTTTATGGAACAAAATACAGAAATAAAGGAAAAACAAAAAGATTACAAAGAAATAGAAAAAGATATATGGCTATTTTGGCAAAAAGAGCAAATCTTCAAATATGATCCTAATTCTACAAACCCTGTTTTTAGTATTGATACTCCTCCACCAACAGTTTCTGGCAAAATGCATTTAGGTCATGCATATTCTTATGTATTACCTGATTTTATTGCAAGATATAAGAGAAAAAAAGGTTTCAATGTATTTTATCCTTTTGGATTGGATGATAATGGTATTCCTACAGAAATATTAGTTGAAAAATTAGCAAATGTTAGAGCAAAAGATATTGGAAAATCTAAATTTGTTGAGCTCTGTGTTAAACATACAAAAGAATCAGAAGAAGAATTATATACAGATTTTAAAAGTTTAGGGATTTCGTGTGATTGGTCTTTGCTTTATAGAACAATATCTCCAGAAGTTGTTAGAGTTGCACAATATTCTTTTTTGGATCTATACAAAAAAGGGAAAATATATAGGGAAAAAGGGCCAATACTTTGGTGTACTAAATGTCAAACTGCAATATCGCAAGCAGAACTAGTAGATGTAGAAAAAGAAACTTATTTTAATGATATAATTTTTAAATTAGATAATGGAGAAAATATAACAATTGCAACAACAAGACCTGAATTTCTTAGCGCTTGTGTAGGTATTTTTGTTCATCCAGATGATGATCGTTACAAGCATTTAATTGGCAAGCATGCTACTGTGCCTTTATTCAATTTTAAAGTAAAAATAAGAAAAGATAAAAGAGTTGATCAAAACAAAGGAACAGGTATTGTAATGTGCTGCACATTTGGTGATCAAACAGATATGGAATGGTACAAAACATATAAATTAGAATTAAAAGAAGCAATTACTGTTGATGGTCACATGTCAAATATCTGTGGCAAATATGCGGGAATGAAAATAGAAGACGCAAGAAAAGAAATCATCACAGATTTAAAACAACAAAATCTTTTGTTAGAACAAAAAAAGATTTCGCATACAGTAAATTGTCATGAAAGAGGTTGTGGTGTACCAGTAGAGATAATTGTTGAATCACAATGGTATATTGATTATTTGAAAGACAAAAAAATGTTTATCAAAGAAGCAAACAAAATTAAATGGTATCCAAAACATATGAAAGTTAGATATGACAATTGGATTAAAAATCTTCAATGGAATTGGTGCATATCAAGACAAAGATATTCTGGTGTTCCTTTTCCAGTTTGGTTTTGTAAAACTTGTGGAAAGGAAACTTTTGCAGATCCTAAAGACCTTCCAATATATCCTGAAGAATCTAAACCAAAACAAAAGTGTCAATGTGGTTCAAATGAATTTATTGCAGAATCATCTATTATGGACACCTGGTCAATAAGTGCATTAACACCTTTAATAAACATGGGCTGGCCTGACAAAGATGTTTCTCAAACAATTCCTATGAGTATGAGACCACAAGGTCAAGATATTATTACATTGTGGGCATTTAACACAATTGTAAAATCTCTTTACCATATAGGGCGGGTTCCATGGAATAATTTAATGATTAATGGTTATGTTTTAGACGCGCATGGAGAAAAGATGTCTAAAAGTAAGGGCAATGTTATTGCTCCTCAAGAAACTTTGGAAAAATGGGGCAAGGATCCTTTTAGATATTGGTGTGCACAAGTTACTTTAGGTGATGATATTGCTTATTCTGAAAAAGAAATGCAAGCTGCACAAAAAATGATAATCAAATTAGAGAATGCTAATAAATTCGTTGATATGTTATTGCAGAATTATTCTGAAATTCCAACAAAGGTAAAATTAAATTGCGTTGATAAATGGATTTTATCAAAACTTAGCCTAATGATAAAGACGAATACAAAGGATATGGAAAATTATGATTATTCACACACAATCCAACGTTTGAGAGATTTTTTCTTTATTGATTTTTGTGATAATTATTTAGAGTTTATAAAATACAGAGTTTATGGCAATAATCAGAAATCAAAAGACGCAGTAGCACATACTTTGTTTAATGTTGCATTCCAAATTGTAAATCAATTAAGTGTGTTTATGCCTTTTGTTTGTGAAGATATTTATCAAAAACATTTCAAAAAGTATATAAATACCAAAAGTATAACTCTATGTAATTGGCCAGAATTTGGAAAAATAAATAAAAAAGATATTGAAACTGGAGAATTCTTCAAAGAAATAATTGGGCAGATAAGAAAATATAAAACGCAAAAAAACCTGTCTATGAAAACAGAATTACAACAAATAAATATAACAATAAACAAAGATTTACCTATTAACTTAAAAAGGGAATTGTGCAATATTATGTTTGTAAAGAATATTGTATTTACTGAAGGGAAAGGAATAAATATTTTGGAGTAGGGTGATTGTTATGCCAGAATTAGCAAGACTTAGACCATT
>PEXK01000014.1 GCA_002779075.1 Candidatus Diapherotrites archaeon CG08_land_8_20_14_0_20_30_16
GTATAAGTTTGCATATTTAGACAAAATAGGAAAGGATTTTGAGAATTCAATTGAAGCATTTATGGGCTCTAAAGTGCATCGTGCTTTAGAAGAATTATACAAAAAGCAAAAATTGGGTGAGATTTTAACTTTAGGGGAAGTATTGTCTGGTTATAGAACAGAATGGAAAAGAGATTATACAGAAGAAATAAAAATTGTTAAAAGAACAACAAATGAAAAGAACTATTTTAATTTGGGAATTAAATATTTAACTGATTATTACAAACATTATCACACCTTTAACCAAGATTATACTGTTGGGCTGGAAATGGAAATAAATCTGCCCTTAACTGAAACCATCTCAATAGTAGGGTATATTGATAGATTGTCAATTAAAGACAACACTTATTATATTCATGATTACAAAACATCAAATAATTTGCCAGAAGATAAAGAAATTAACGACAATATACAGCTGGCAATTTATGCAATAGCAATTAAGGACAAGTACCCCAATGTTGAAAAGGTTGTTCTGGTTTGGCATTATTTAGCTTTTGATACTGAAATTAAATTAACAAAACAGGAAACCGATTATGAAAAAATAAAAAGGGAGTTAGTCCAGAAAATAGATTATATCGAGAATTTACAACAAGAAGATTTTAAGCCAAAAGAAAGTATTTTATGTGAATGGTGTGCTTTTGCATCTAATTGCCCTGTAAAGAGACATGAGTTCAAAACAAAGCAATTGGGAATTGACGAGTTCGGAAAAGATTTTGGTGTTCAATTAGCAAACAAATACTTTGAATTGTTGGATAAGAAAGAAAAAGTATCTTTAGAGCAGGATGATTTGGAAGAGAAAATATATGACTATGCAAAAAGAGAAGACCTGTCCAGTATTAGTGGGTCTTTGGGGTCTTTGAAATTAGCACATTATGATACCCTTTCTTTGCCTACAAAGAATACCCCTAAATATGAAAAATTGAAACAAATACTTAAAGAAAATAGTTTAGAACAGCTCTTGATTATTGATGGTTACTTTTTGGGAAAATATCTAAATTCAGATATGCTGGAAAAGAAAACAGGGGATCAAATTAATGCATTGGTTGAAAAAAGAGAAATAAGAAAAATATATCCTAGAAAATCAAATTACTGATTAATGCACAAAAAATAAAGTTTAATAAAAAAAAGAGAAAAATTGGGTTTCCCCAATCTTTTTTAATATACCTTAGTAGTACATAAAAATATATTGCTTAGAGTGTTTATTACACCCTCGCAGTATATAAAATTATACTGTCTAGTGTACTAATATTCTTCAGATTCTTCTCTTCTATTTGGTTTTCTTTCGTTCTTATGTTTAAAGTAGCAATCTTTACAATAAACTGGTAGACCCTCTTTTGGTCTAAAAGGAACTTGTGTTGGTTTACCACAGTCACTACATTTTACATCATACATTTGTCTTTGGTAGTTATCTCCAAAGCTTCTATTATTTTCTCTATACATTTATTTCATTCTCCATTTAAGGCATATCAGCCATATAATAAATCTTATCTAAGTAAATATAAATCTTTGCTTTTTGGTAAAGTTTTATATATAAATGGGAAATATATAAAATATGCAAGACTCTCAAAACTGGTCATTAAAACCAGAGCAGTTGTTTAAAGAGCTAAATACAAGTGAAAATGGGCTAACTAACAATCCGATGAAGCTAGAATTAAGAGGCTGGCTAGCCCATAATGTTAAGGGCTTAGGATTAAAGGAAGCATGCCTTTTTTTGCAAAATATGGGCTATACTAATTTAGCAATTATAGATTTTCATATTTTAGATTTGTTAGTAAAAAACAAATTATTAAAAGAGCCCAAAACAATTACACCTAAAGTATATTTACAAGCAGAAATTATATTGAAGGATATTGCGAAAAAAGCAAACTTGAATTTAGCTGAACTAGATTTGTATTTGTGGTATGTTGAAACCGACAAGATAATTAAATAACCCTTTAAATACTTATTCTATACTTTAGATATGCCTTCCAGAAAACCAAGATTAAGTACAACAATAAGACGAATTTTGAAAAGAAAAGCAGAGGGTAAAGAAATTGATGTAACACACGATGATGCATTGGCTATACATACTTATTTTGAAAGAAGTTATAAAGACTTAAAATCAAGTGCAGAATTAGATAAGTTTTTACGACAGTCAGGATTAAGAGGTTTTGATTGGATTATTTCTAGTATAAAAAAACCAATAATAGATACATTAGATGTTGGTGCAGGACAAGGAGAATTAGGAAGATATTTTCAAAGAAAGTATGGTAATAGAATCCGATATTTTGGTATTGATGTAAAAAAGTTTAGAGATATTAGTGAACAAAATGTAGTTAATGATAATTTGCCAGAAGAGTCATTTGATTTGGTTTTTAGCTTTTTTACTTTTCCTTATTTAACAGACAAGTTCAAAGCATTGAAAAATATTATTAATGCTTTGACCGTTGGAGGTGTTTGTGTAATTCCTGATTTTGGGCATTTCGATTTTAATGGAAATAGAACATCAAATTACAGTTCTTTGGGTAGAAGGATTATACAGCAATTGTTATCAAATCCAAATTTAGAAGTTATTGTAAGACCAGAAGGTGGAATATTAATAAGAAAAAAGGCAAGTTTTGTTTTTAAGTTACCAATTAAGTTCAAAAAAGCGTTGCCTTTGAAAACATATGCTTATTTAGAATCATTGGAACAACAGAGAGTTTCATTTGATGCAAACAGATTAGTAAGTTGTTATGAATATAAATAATAAAATAGATTTATTTTGGCATCATATATTCTTCTTTACATTCTTCTGAGCAAAATCTTTTTCCAAATAGTCCGTTTGGATTTTCAATTATTGCGTTACAATTCATACATTTACATTCTGATGTTGGTGTTTTTCCTTTAATATAACTGCCTTTTATGTTCTTTAGTACATTCATACTTTCACCGTTTTGTATATTAAAGGATATTCTGTTTAAGAATACCTCTTTTCAGAAAAACCAAAAGCAATAGTTACTTTCTGGATTTCTTTTTTACTTTCTTTGCTTTTTTTGGTTTTGCTGCTTTTTTAAGCTCCTCACAACAGCATTTCTCTTCTTTCTTCCTTGAGAATACAGATTTTATTTTATGAAATATCTTATGCATTTGAATCCCCCTCTGCTTTTTTATATAATAACAACAGGTTATTTATATTATTTCCTTATTTTAGGTCCTTTTGTCCTTCAAAAACCCTAATACTCCTGGTTGTTTTTAGGCTGTAAGTTATTTTAGCATTATTAGTGCTTATCTGGCATAATCTTTTAAATCCATATAATATTTATTTAATGGTGAAATTTTATGGATAATCAGCAAACTAAGCAGAAATTATATAATACTTTAAACGAACACCAAAAAGCATATGTTAACTTCAATATAAGAAATATAAAAAATGGGGAATACATGTTATGTGTTTTTCTTATGAAACCAGGAAAAGATTTAAATTTCTTACAAGCTGCTGCAGAGATTTCTGCAGAATCATCAACTGGCACTAATTTTGCAGTGAAAACAGAAACTCCGTTTTCAAGAGAAATGAATTCTTTAGTATATGATTTAGATTTAAAAAGAGAATTAGTTTGGATTGCTTATCCTACAAGATTGTTTGATAGAATTGGAAATGTTCAAAATATTCTAACCTACGTTGTGGGCAATGTTTTGGGAATGAAAGAAGTTTCCGCATTAAAGCTTTTAGATGTTTGGTTTCCTCCTGCTATGTTAGAGCAATATGATGGCCCAAGTTATACCTTAGATAATATGAGAAAATATTTGAATGTTTATAAAAGGCCTATTTTGGGAACAATTATAAAACCAAAGATGGGATTAACAAGCGCTGAATATGCTGAAGTATGTTATGATTTTTGGGTGGGTGGCGGAGATTTTGTAAAAAATGATGAGCCACAAGCAAATCAGGATTTTTGTCCATATGATAAAATGGTACAACATGTAAAAAAAGCAATGGATAAAGCAGTAAAAGAAACAGAACATAAAAAAGTGCATTCTTTTAATGTGTCTGCATCAGATTTTGACACTATGATTGAAAGATGCGAATTAATTAGAAATGCTGGATTTGAAAAAGGATCATATGCGTTTTTAATTGATGGAATTACAGCAGGATGGATGGCTGTTCAAACATTGAGAAGAAGATACCCTGATGTTTTTATTCATTTTCACAGAGCAATGCATGGTGCATTTACTAGACCTGAAAATGTATTTGGCTTCTCTGTATTGGTGTTATCCAAGTTTGCAAGATTAGCTGGTGCTTCAGGAATTCACACAGGTACTGCAGGAATTGGAAAAATGGAAGGCAATCCAGAAACAGATATTAGTGCAGCTGATGAAATATTATCTTTCAAATCTAGGGGCAAGTATTTTGAACAGTCTTGGGCAAAAATACCTGATAAAGATGTGGATGCAATTAAATTATGCCATTATGATTCTGCAAAACATTTGATTTTAGAAGATGATGATTGGAGAGGAGTAAAGAAATGTTGCCCTATAATTTCTGGTGGCTTAAATCCAACATTGTTAAAACCATTTATTGATGTTATGGGTAGTGTTGATTTTATTACAACAATGGGTGCAGGTTGTCATGCACACCCTGATGGAACAAAAGCAGGGGCAAAAGCAATAGTTCAAGCATGTGAGGCATATCAAAAGAAAATCTCAATTGAGAAATATGCAAAAACGCACAAAGAACTAGCTAAAGCAATAGAATTTTTTGGTAAGAAGAGACAAGAAATAAAAAAACAAAAAAAGTAAAAAGGGATATTTATGGCCCAGTTGCTAAATTTCTTCCAAGTGTATATGATTTCTA
>PEXK01000055.1 GCA_002779075.1 Candidatus Diapherotrites archaeon CG08_land_8_20_14_0_20_30_16
AAAAATGCTTGATGGCTTTTAAAGAGTGGAAAACAAAAAAGGATAAAAAGATGTATTAGCAGCTCTAAAAAGCAGGCTTATTTTAAATATATCTAACAATTATATGTATATTATAAGAGTGGTTTTGGTGTACATAGAGAAAGTTTTCAAAGAAAAAAAAATAGGAAAAGAATACGAAATCAAAGGCTGGGTCTACAGAATAAGAAAAATGAAAGACAAAGTGTTCATTGTTGTAAGAGACTCGTATGGTATTATACAAGTAGTTTTTGATGCAAATTCTCCCTGCTTTAATGATGCTGAAAAATTAAAAATGGAATCCTCTTTAATTATTAAGGGAAAAGTAAAAGAAGAACCTAAAGCACCTGGCGGCTATGAATTACAAGGAATAAAATTAGAAATTGTTCATATCGGAGAAGATTTTCCAATAAACAAAGATTTGAATGAAGAGCTTCTTGGGGATAGAAGACATTTGTGGTTAAGAAGTAGAAAAATGACTGCAAGCATGAAAATCCGTTCAACAGTTCTTTTTGCATTACATGAATATATGCATAAAAAAGGATTCACAGAAATTCATGCACCATCTTTAAGTGGTGCTACAAGCGAAGGTGGTTCTGAAACATTTGAAGTTAAATATTTTGATAAAAAAGCTTATTTAACTCAATCATGGCAGTTTTATGCTGAAAATTTTATAGGTGCATTAGAAAAAGCTTATGCAATTGCACCTTCTTTCAGAGCAGAAAAATCAAAAACTCCTTGGCATGTTACTGAATTCTGGCATTTTGAAGTAGAAGGTGCATGGATGGATTTGAAAGATGATATGATTATTGCAGAAGATTGTATAAAATATGTTATAACAAAAGTATTAGCAGAAAATAAGAAAGATTTAGAAATTCTAGAAGTAAATAAATCTAGATTTGAAAATGTAAAGACACCTTTCAAAAGAATAACATACAAAGAAGCAATTGATACACTTATTAAAAATGGTCACGATATAAAATATGGTGATGATTTTAAATCTGCAGAAGAAAGAGGCTTGGCAAAATATTATGGAAATACATTTGTCTTCGTTACTAATTACCCTTTGGAATTACTCAAATTTTATCATGGCGAAGATCCAAAAAATCCAGGCACAGGAACAAATTTCAATTTATTGGCGCCCGATGTTGGAGAAATGATTGACGGTTCTCAAAGGGAGCCTGATTTAAATAAAATTATTGTAAGATTAAAAAAGTCAGGAATTGATTTAGGTATGTCTGATTGGTATTTAGATTCAAGAAGATATGGTTCAGTACCTCACGCAGGATTTGGTTTAGGTGTTGAAAGATTTGCAGCTTGGATTTGCGGTTTTGATAATATAAGAGATTCAATACCATTTCCCAGAACACCAAACAGGTTTTACCCTTAATTGAATTGATTTTTCAATTCAATTTTATTTTTTTATTTATATTATCAATGCAAATAATTCTATTGGAACATATAGATTTGAACCATCAAATCTTAATTCGCCATTATAAATAATAATTACATTAGTATTCAAATGTTTTTTGGGTTTCTTACTTAAAGATCCAATTTCAAAAATTTGTCTATTTACCAAAAAATCGTATTTGTTTTCTTCATAAAAATATTTTATTGGATGATTTAGTGTTCTTATAACACTAACAAAAAAATCTTCTTTTGAAAAACCAATTGCTCGTGTTTTTTCGGTATCAATTAACGCAAATCTAAAATTAGGAGAATACAAAACATATTTTTTGGCATCGCCTAATCTTTTTGTTGGATTCGCACTTTCTACTGAATAAATTATTCTTGCTTTTTCTAACAAAATCAAAAATTTTAGAATCATTGATTTTGATGTTCCTGTATTTTTAGACAAATTTGTTATACTTGTTCTTTCTGCTATTGCTATGAAATGAATTATTTTTTTTAAAGTATCTATATTTTCTGTATTAAACCTGCCTATTTTGGGAATATCAACATATATCACTTTATAGATTATCTCTTTTATAATATTTGAATCATAATTTGTTAACATAAATGGAAAACTGCTTTTCATATATTCTTCAAATTCTTTTTTCAATTCTTTTGTTATGGTATAATAAAATTTACTAAGCAAAACAAATTTTTCATTATTATTTTTATCTGAAAAAAGTATTTCATTAATCAAAGAACCATCTTCAAAAACAAAATTATTTTTAATAAGCAGGTATTCTCTAAAAGATAATGGCTCTATAATATATATTCTAGATCGTCTAATTAAATCTGCACTAATATCTGATGTGTTTAACGCCGAAGACCCCGAAATTAAAAACAAAATATCAGGATTGAGATCTACAAGAACTTTTAATTTTAATTGCCAATTTTTAATATATTGTATTTCATCTACAAGTACAATCTTTGTTTTACTTGTTTTTGCAACATTAATTACATCATCCAAATCGATTTTATTCAAATCTAAAAAATCACCAGAAGTATAAATTGCACCATATTCTTGCAATATTGTACCCATAATTGTTGTTTTTCCTGTGCTTCTTAAACCAATGAGAAATAATAAATTAGGTAAACTTTTTGTGCCATACAAATTAACCTGTCTTTTTATTTTGGAATATATTTCTCTTTGTGTCTTTAATTTAAAATTCTTCTTTTGGATTTGATTGTATTCTATTATTTTATTGACGTTTTCATTATCAGCCATACTAATATATAATCAATAATCCTTAAATAATGTTCTTCTTTTAGAACTATCTTGCCCCTTTAAAGACAAGTTTCTAATAATTCTGTTGGTTTTGTTGGTTTTATGAAAGAAATCTTATAGTTCTTTTCTTAGAACTATTCCCCCAAAAAGAAGGTTTTTGTTACTTATTTCACAATTTTGTAGAAACCCGTATTTATATTTATAAGCCCAAGAATTACCTTGGTAATGCCTTTTATCTCTTTTGGGCTTAATTCTCAAAGACAAATAAAGGAACATATATTTCCTTTTTTGTTAAACAATATCTTTAATATATAAATAAGTTATGACCCTAGTGGGACTTGAACCCACGATCTTAAGCTCCGCAAGCTTACATGTTATCCAACTACACTATAGGGCCACAACACATAAAATTAGATAGATAAACTATTTAAAGTATAGCAACAATCTTGTATTATGAATAATTGCAAAACATTGGAAGCCCTTTGGAAATATGTTGAAAGGATTAACAATGAACATTTCAAAGACAATGAACTAAAACCTATTTTAGGAAATGGAAAAACAAAAAACCCAAAAATAATGTTTGTATTTATTAATCCAACAATAAGAAATATTAGCTCGGACAATAAATGGGTTGGCCCAAGATTTCCTTTTATTGGAACTAAACAAATTTGGAGAATATTTTGCAAAGTTGGGTTGTTTGATGCTCGATTATTGAATATTATCAATAAAGAACCCTACTGGTCTTTAGAATTTACAAACAAAGTATTAGAATATTTGAAACAAAATGAACTTTATATTACAAATGTTGTGAAATGGACAGGTAAAGACGCTACTTTGCCAGATTCGAAGAAAATAAAATTATTTTTGCCAATATTAAAAAAGGAAATTGAAATTGTTAAACCTAAATATATTATTACATTTGGTTTAATTCCTTTTGAAGCATTAACAAAACAAAAAATCAAATTGAAAGACTACTTTGAAAATTCAATAAAAAATAATTCTTTGAAATATTTTGAAATCAAAATCAACAATACAAATACAAAAATAATTCCTTGTTATTTTCCAACAGGCAGAGGCGATCCAAAAAAAGCAATAGAAATATTAAAATTGATGAAGAAATTAAAATAAAACAAATCTACAACATATCAACCGTTGATTATTTTCTTTTGTATCATAATGTTCTTTACCATTTGATGCATCCTGTGTGCATCATCTATTAAATCAAGAGGAACAGTCTTATTTGCATGCAAACCATCATACTGCACTTTATGCCTGACAGATAAATAATTAAGGCAATTCCTTGCCAAATTACTAATTTCATGTTTGCAATATTTCTCAACTAAGTATTGAAAGACACAAAAATGACTTCGTTCTTTGTATCCCTCAGAATAAAGTATAGTGCGCGCAAAATGAAATAAACTCAAATAAGCCACTATTATACTTGCATCAATCTCTCCCGAATTAAACAGTCTTTCGCCTGTTTCAAGATGTGTTTTTGCCTGATTAAATTCTTTAATAATAATTTCATTGCTAAATACAGACTTATTAATCAAACCTTTTGCAATACAGGAATCTAAATCCATACTTTTGCCTATATTTTGTTACCAAACAGTTTAACTCCTTTTGCTACTTCATTAACAAATGGATTTCCTGACTTTATCATTTTTCTAAAACTAGACAAAGTATAACAGGTCAACTGCAGCTTCCTATCAAAAATTTTGTCTTGGCAGAAAACTCTTATTTCTGAAAGGCTTTCATTTGACAATTCATTTGTAGATAATATAAAGATGTCAACGTCACTTTTATCATTATATGTTCCAGATGCACAGCTTCCATAAAGATATACTGATATTATTCCATCTTCATTCTTTGAAAAGAATTCATTAGACTCTTTACTTAAGAATAAATATGGAAATGCAATTTTTTTAAATAATTTTGTCAATTCATTCTCTGTATTAATAAAATACAGATGACTTTTACCCACAACTTCCTTTAAAAGAAGTTCTTCATTAAACAAATATTTACAATTAATTTCTGCAGCACGCGGGGATATTTTATTCAATCTTGCCAGTTCATTAATTGAATATTTTTGTCCAACATTGGCAGTCAGAAACAATAAAAGTCTGAATGCAATACAATTGTCTAATAATCGGATCATATACTAAAGTATATAAATATATATTTAAAAATATAATCCAACCTTATTAGAATACCTAAAAAATGTTTGTTTGGGATAAAAAAGGAATAGATGCAATTATGCATCATATTCATAGACGTCTATGCCTCGAAATGGCACGCGTAGGCGAGACTTTTGAGGATTTGATGTTTACGCATCATACTCGTAAACATCAATACCTTTAACTTTATCCATTTTGCCTTTTCGAGAACCTATTACTGCCAATATGCCTCTGCTTTTAGACAGCTCAACTAATCTCTTGGTTATAACCCCATCAAACAACAAATAGCTTGCATTCTTTTGGTCTTTTACTTGTTTAAGAATATCGCGAACTTTTGCTTCTTCAATAAGCTTTCCTTGGGTATCAAAAAAGCGGGCACTAAAAGTGTTTTTCAACTCGTCCATGTTTTTCTTAATATCTAAAGGGTATGCTTTAAATGGATCCTCTCTTTCTCGTGGTCTTGCAAAAGGTTTTTGAAAGGAAGGTCTTTCAAACTCTTTTGGCCTTTGAAAAGACTCTGGAAGTCTGGGCTCAGAGGTCTCTGCTTTTGATGTTTCTAAAACCAAGGGTGCCTGTGGTTTTATAGAGATAACAAATTCTGGTCTTGGGCTTGGTCTATATTCATTGTAATCATTGTGATGTGATCTGGCATAATTATTGCTGGGTCTCTCAAAACTTTCTGATTTCTTCTCATGAACCTCAATATCCAGTTCATTGAAAAGATCTTCTTTAGAGCCTTCCCAATACTTTTCGCCTAAATCCAGTTCTTCAGATGCCTGCTTAGTTTGTGCTACAGGAATCCTTTTATTCAATGCAGCCAAAATCTGTTTCTTTGTTAATTCCTCAACTTCCAAACCAGGCGGTGCTCTCGCAATAAAGTCTATCTCAGCTATCTGCAGTAACTTCTTTAAGTCCAAGACTCCGCCTCTGTCACCATCCAAAAATGCAATTGTTGTTTTCCTTTTTGTCAAATCGACTATGCTTTGAGGTATTTTCGAACCGCCAATAGCAATAACATTTTTTATATTGTACCTTAAAAGGTTCAATACATCTGCTCTTCCTTCAACTAATATAACCTCTTCACTTTCATCAATTGTGGGGCCTGCAGGTAATTTATCTAATCCATAAGCAACGATTTTAGCGGTTTTGATATCAGATCTAACTTCATTTGTAATTTCGGTACTATCAGGAATTTCTTCATTCAAGATGTTGCTCAAAAGTTCCTTAGCTCTGTTAACAATCAGCTTCCTTTTGTTACCTCTAGTATCTTCAATAGAATCAGTTTTGAAAAAAGCATCGCAAGGCCCTACTTTATCAACAACTTCTATTGTTGCTGCCAAAATAGCAGTTTCAACCATGTCTGCCCCAGAGGGTATAATCAGTGTTCCTTTTGTTGCTCCTCTTTCAGAAGCAAGCTCCAATTCTATTCTTCCTATTTTTCCTGCACTCTGAAGTTCTCTTATGTCCAGATCTTCGCCAATTAGTCCTTCAGATTGACCAAAAATAGCACCTATAATATCGTGTTTGTCAACAACACCTTTGATCTCAAAGGATTGTTTAATAATATATTTGGCTTGATTTAAGTATGTTTTTGCCATAAAATTCAACTCCTGATTTTATGGTATATGTTGTAAGTTCTTAATTGTTTTGAAAGAAGTTATCAACATTGCCATTTAAAATCTACTCCTGGATTAATGAGTAGGAACAAATAGAGATGCTGCCTTTTCGCTATTTTCAACAAGCAACACCTTAAAGTGGCTGGTTTCTCCTTGTAAAATCTTTGCATTTATCTTAAGTTCCTTTAAGAACTTTAAAAGCTCTTTATTAGCTTTTCCTTCAAAAGCAGGGCAATTTATCTTAAAAATATAGGCCCCTTTCTCATTGTCATAACCTAAAAACTCATTCCTTTTGGCCTGAGTTTTAATAAATATTTTAACCTTAAAACTATTTGTTCGTTCCATTTTCTTAATCCTAATTATATAATGTATAAATAGGTTTATAAATTATGGGTTTGATATATAGAACATGCAAAATCCCAATAAAGACTTAGAGATTGAGTTGATTCCTTGGGTACATACTTTTCGCTCAAATAACCATGCCAAAATTCTTGCCTATCTTGAAAGGGTACCTAAAGGATCTGTTCTCTTTGTTGAAATTCCAGAAGTGTCTTTAGATGCAACGCAAAATTTATTTCGACGAATTCAATCAGAATTAAGATTTAATGCAATTGATGGAGCTTATTGGGAACTTTATAAATCTTATTTAAATTATATGAGGGAGTCTTTACTTACATATCTTGGAATATATACTGTTGCAGAAAAAAGAGGAATACGATTAGTACCTATTGATACAAGTGTACGCAAAGACGGAAAAGAATTTTTACACAATAAAAGAAATCAAAATTTTATATTTTGCTCTATACCTTTTATTAATAATGGATCTGTAATTAAATATTTTTCATTAGATTTTTCTACAAATCCGTGATAAAGCAAATCTTTCAAATACTTGCTCAGCTGTGAATCTGAAATTTTTCCAAATCGTAATAACATTTCTTTTTTTATTTGAGACCAATTAGATTTTCCCAACATTATCAATTTCATTAACTTTTGATATCGTTCACGGGATTTTTTTGTATTTAAAAATCTTTCAAATTCTTCATATGCTGTTCTTGAACCTATTTCTGCTACAATTTTTAAAGCATTTAGATGGTTTTTGTTTTCATCACACCTCAAATAACCATAATATGTGTGCCAACCAACAACGCCATCAAATTCCTCAATAACTTGATTTATTTCCTCTTTTGAAATTTTTTGGTTATATTGTTTAAAACCAGCTTCTAAGAATGCAAATGTTCTTTCTGGATCAAATCTTTCTGGTTTTAATTCAAAATACAATCTACCATACAATGGCGCTTTATCGTTACCTTTTCCTAAAAAATCTTCCAACAACCCTATCTCAGAACCAGTTAACACAACACCAATGTTTGGAAAATTATCATAAATGCCCGCTATAATCATATCAAAATTTATTCCTGATAAATATTGTGCTTCATCAAATGCTAATATCAAATTCTTTTTATTCGCTTCTCGCAACACAGTTAAAAAATCAGAATCATCTTTTATATCAAAATCCAAACTACCTTTAAAATATTCTTTGCCTAAACTTAAAGAAACTCTAGATATTTTTTTAATTATTTTTGAAACAATATCTTTATCCAAGACTTTTATTATTTCTTTAGCAAGAAAATCTAAAAACTGCCTTCTATCAGTATACGGAGCATATCTTACATCAATCAACACATAAGGCATATTGGATTCTTCCAATGCAACTTTTAAAATAGATGTTTTGCCTGTTCTTCTTAATCCCTTTATTACAATCAATCCTGATTTTTTATTTAACTGTTTTAATAAAGAGTCTAATAAATAATCCTCTCCAAATAAATCTTTTCTTTTTGATTTTGGTCGCTTATCAAATAACATACATACTAAATATATCGATAAGCTTATAAATATTACTTCTGCCACACAAGAAGTTACTTCTAGTGGATAAGAAGCCATTACCCTACCATAAGATGTAATTTGTACTTTATATTAGTAACTAACATATTATGTTAGTAATTATGTTTACCTCTAGTAAATATCTGAACCTAATGCAACATCTTTATCTGGTATTAATAAAGAAACTATTTCTGTTCCATCTTCTAGTTTTTGACATGCTGCCAATAACATACCTTGAGAAACAAAAGGACCTAATTTTCTTAGTTCTAAATTAGAAACAACAATAACTTGTTTATTTTGTAATTGTTCTTTTGTATAATATGGTTTCAAACCCGCAACTAAAGTTCTTTTGTTTGGCTCTGCCAAATCAACAGTTAATTTATATAATTTATCTTTGCCTTCAATGTCTTCAACATTTAAAATAGTGCCTACTTTCAGTTTGATTTTAGAAAAGTCGTTATAAGAAATATTTTGAATTTCCTGAATTCCTTCAACCATAATCTCACTTAAGGTGTTCTTTTAGTTTTTCTAGTTTGTTTAACAACAGCCAGACATCTGATTTTGCATTCAAAGGAAGATTTGGATCTTCGCTAATGTCTTGCAAACCATAAATTGCCTCTGAAAGCTTTACTGTGTTCTTGGATTCTTTCTCTATCGTGTTCCCAATATTTTGCAAAATGATTTTTACATTTTTAGGAATCATTACATCTCCCAAAAGCATATTAATCAATTCTTTTGTCTCTGATACTTCTTTATCAAAATCAAATTCCGGCATAAAAATCACTTCTCTTTTTTATGAGCTGTTGTACAATTTCTGATTTCCTTGAGGAAATTTACAACTGAACATAAAAATCACTTAATAAAATAAAACAAGGTAGTTACTTGTAAACTACCATTATTTTTTCTATCTCAATTGTATTAATTGGCGTCACTTTTTTTATTTTGGGGAATAAATCAGCAAAAAACTGTTTTGAGTCCAATGCCAGCTCTAAAACTTTTTCCAAAGTGTTTTCCTTTGCTAATTTTTTAACAAAGCTTACCAATTCTTTTCTAATTGTTTTAGTTTTTGAAACTTCTTGTTTGCCAAAAGTTACGCAAACAAATTTTATTTTAACCTGTCGCTTATCTTTTGTCTCTAAAGTAGTAATGACCTCTATTTTGCTTGTTCTTCGTCTAAATAATCTACGCAAATATCCTGATTTTACTTTAAAACCAGCAAAATCTGTTTGTGCATTACTTCCTTCAGCTCTAGTAATTCTTAATTTTGCTTCTGTATTTTTGTTTCTCATTTGGTTAGTCAAAATACCTAAATTTATTTTTATTGTTCTGCCAATAAGTTGTTCAGGTTTAACTGCAACCGTTTCCCCAAACTCTACATTTCCAAACTGTTTTGGACTAATCAACTTGTACTGTTTTTTCTTCTTCCATTTATCAACAACTGCTCTTTTTTTCTGTTCTTCGGCCATAGTCCCACCTACTTTACCAAGATTGATGCCTGTTCTTCACTATATATCCAACCCTTAGGCAACTTTCTTGTGCGCTTGTAATACTTTGATAATCTTCTAATTTTTGATACTGTTTTCTGATACCCGTATTTAGAAGTCATATCTTTTGTATTTGATTTCATATGTTTAATAAGTTTTACTGCCCTTTTTAACAAAGCAGACAGATCCTCTGGAATTTCTTGGGTCAATTTATTTTCATCTAAAATTAGAGTTATTGTTTTGCCACAATATTTTTTAACATTTAATATTTTATATTCAGAACGTAAAATCAGACCTATTTTTGAAGTAGTCAAACCATCATTATGTAATTCAATAATCTTTTTTGTCAAATCAATTTTAGGCACTTGTGTTGCTTTCTTTTCAACAACTTCTTGCTGCGTTTTCAACTTAGAGTTTGAAACACTTTGTAAAGGATTTCTGATATCTGTCTGAAATCCTATACACTTCTTTGATTTTTCTTCTACTTTTGGTTTAGTAGCCTTTTCAATTATTTCTTCTGTTTTTAAGCCTCGCTTAGAGATTTCTTTTTCCTCTGAACCGGGCTTGGTAGTGTCTTTAACCATAACATCGCCAACCCTGCAATATGATAATTGCAAAATAATTAGATAATATATTTATAGTAAATAATGTTTATAAAGGAAACTGTCAAAAATCAAGATTATTCTTCTTTTTCAACATTATAGTATGTCTCTTTAGTTTTTCCTTGTTTTTTTATTTCTAATTTTCTGCCAAATATAAACACCAAAACTATTAAAATACCTATGAACCCTAAACCAATATACAATGTCCAATCCGTACTTTTTTCTGTTTCGTCTGCTAATTGGGATAGTTTTGCAAAATATATAGCATCAACGAATTTATTTTCGTCAAAAGCGTTTTTTGCTTTAAAAAAGTCGACGGAAGTGTTTTTGCCAGCAGAAGATGCAAAAACAATTTCAGCATTTGCTTTATTTCTCATTTCTGTTTGATACATTGTCAAAGAATCATCAATATCATCTATTGATGCAAAAAAATCATCAAATGATCCCGAATCAAAACTAATTATATCTTCAATTTCTTTGCTTGTTTCTTGATTCTTTGCCTCTTTATCCAATTCTATGAGCTTTTTTGTCACAGCACTTATTTTATTTTTAATTTGTGTTAAACTGGAAGACGAGAAACTAAAAGAAATTCCAAAGGATTTAATAGTAGCATAATGTTCAGAATTCAACTCCGAGTCAAAGAGAGAATATTTTGACCACAAGTTATCTAATTTCTTTTTATAATTCTCATATTTAGACAAAAGGTCTTTTGTTTTTTGACTAACCTCTTTTGTGCTTTTAGCAAGTTTTTCAGAAACCGTTTCTTGCACTTCAGCATATGTTTTTAAAGAATCTAGTGCGTCTGAATAATTCCCTGAATTGATTTGTTGGCTTATTGAGGATGCTTTTCTTTCCAAAACCTCAAAATCAGTTTTATCATAAGCATTTGTTTTTTTGCTTTGTTTTTCTAAATCTTTTGTTTTCTTTAACAAAGAATTATACAAATCCAAAATATAATCTTCAATATTCTTTGTGTTTATTTTCAAACCTTCCAATATCTTTACCGCCCCTTTAATATCTCCTTGATTATATGTTACTTCCGCTTCTAAAAGTTTAGCATCAATTAATTCAATATCTAAATTCTTTGTAGCCTGAAAGCTATAATCAATCATCAAAATTTTAACGGTTTTGTCGTATTGCTCTTTTATGTTTTTTATTCTATCTAGCGCCAATTTGTAACGTTCAACATATATTAAATTTATTTTCGCTTCGTCCAGCAAAGAGTTTACCTTTTTTCTTAATTCAAAATATTTCTTTGATCTGGCAGTTAGCTCTTTAGTGTTTTTTATTACTTCTAATTCATTTAACAAAGGCTGAATTGCAGATTCTGGAATGAAAGAATACTGTCTAAGTTTGATTATATCTAAATACAAACCATTAAGATCCAAAATTGTATTTGCATCGTCCTTTATCTTTTTCTTTAAATAAAAATTAACAGTTTGCATAGGGTATAAATTGTTGTATATAAATTGTGGATTTGAATCCAAAATAACAGGCAATTTGTTCGAGTATTGATCTTTAAGTTCATATTCTGCGTTTTTATTATCAGAAAAGAGATCCAGAACAACTCTAGCTTTAGGTATTAGGAGATAAATATCACTTTTCAAGTTTATATCATAAATATAGTTGGTATACCTGTTTTCTACAACTATATTTGATAAGGTGGAATTAATTAGTAGAGGTTTTTCTAAAAAATAATTCACAAAAACACATTTTTCTTTTGATGTGACGCTATTTAATAATAAAAATAATTTGCTGGTTGTTATTTTTGAGGATACAAATTTAGAATCATCAGTAACATTCACATTTATTATTTTGTTCTCTGGTAATGGCAAATCAACACTATAATCTGCTTTAAAACTTGGGGGCAAGCACAATTTGGTTTCCAAATACCCCAAACTTGAATTGGCAGAGAAACTCAGTATAGAGTATTCTGGATTTTGGACATCAGAAACAATACTATAACTCATGTTTTTAGATAGGCAACCAAATTTCAATGTGAAATAACCTTCTGTTTTCTTTGCCCCTTTCAAACAATTAGAAGGAATTATTTCTTTTATAAAATTTGCTGGAATCTTCACACTAAAATCGATTGTTTGTTGCGGAAAAAAATTGTTAAATGTCAATTTATTATTTTCTATGTTTACTTCATATTCTTTTTCAAAAATGCAACTGATACTTTTGTTTAAAATAGAATCAAATTTGTCAATAAAGTTTGACATGTTAACCATATATTTTTGGAGATCTGTTTCAGTAAGCAATACTGACAATGCAAAATCGTTAGTATATTTTGTCTGAATTTTATATTTTTCCTGCTCAGTTTTTATATTTACAAATTCATTATTAGTAAAACAAGAGCCAAAATTTACAACAGTATCAAAATTTTTAGAAATAAAATTTAGTCTGTCAAAGAGTAATTTTAAGGTTTTGTATTTGTCACTATTTTTTGCATCTGCTAATTTAGAAGACATCTCCTGCTCGCAAACACTTTCAATTATATTTCCTGTGTTTTGTGCAATACCTAAATTAATATTTAATCTGAAAATTGCTGAAAGACAATCCATTTTTAAATTCTCATCAAAATTAGGCAGAACTTGCGAGCAATATATTAATTTTTTTGCAGTATCGTCAGTATTAAAAAACAAATCTATATAACTTTGAATTACTGTTTTTTCTTGAGAAGGGGGATAGCCCGAAACCTTTTGTTTTATGTCTATAAGATCAGAAGTGCATAAAGAAATTAATGTTTTGTAATCTGTGTTTAAATAATTATCTACCTCTTGTTTTAAAGTTAAAAATTCATGACCATATATTAGCAAATAGTGATGTTTTTCTCCCAAAGTCAAAGAATTTATAGCATGCAATTTAGTGCTTAAAAGAGTGATTTTTGATTTTAAATCTTTTGGAGATTCTAGAATTTGATATTTTGAGTACAACACATCATAGATTTTTTTATCACTCATCTTTTTATCAAAATTTTGTTCTAATTCTAAAATCTCTTTTGTCAATTCTGTTTGCTTTTTTTGTACATTTTCTTTTGCTTTTGTTATATCAGAGTCCATATTATTTAACAATTTAAAAAAATCTTTATCACTAATTGATTTTGGGCCATGCGCTTTTGCAAATGCTTCTAACATACTGTGCAAAGTATTCAAATCATTCCATTTGTTGAGGTTTGTTTTTTGTGTAGTAATTTCTAATACATCACTAACTTGGGAAGCTATGCTTTCTGCCAATTCAAAGGCTTTAAAAAGTGCAACTACTGCTGGTATTGCCCCCGGAACTAATACTGCGCCTATACCAACGTTCCAACCAATCATGTTAGTAAAAAAGCTCAAATCAGAATTCTGTGTACTTAATTCGCTGATAGATTTCATAAGTATTTCATTTCCTTCTGGTGTTGAATAATAATTAATATAGAAATCTATGGTGTCTTTTGCTAAAGATTCCTTTACATTAATGGGTCTCCCTGTTGCCTTCTGAAATTCATTTAGAATAGCTATCAAATTCAAATAGTCTTTGTACAAATCAGTGTCTGACATCAAATCAACATTTAAATCTTCTAGTTCTTTCTTTGTTGAAAAAATTCCACTTAAAAAATATAATATCCCTTCTTTGTTATGATAATCTAGGTCTTGGGCGTTAGATATTATTTCTTTTTTGTATTTTGTAAAATCCCCATTTAAAAAAGAATCGCAACTTTTGTGTACTTGGTGATATGCAAAAGCTATAGTTTCTGCATTCTTCCAACCATTTATTACTGAATATCTAAAGTTGTTTGCTAATTGTTCTGTATTTGAACTCAGATTCTTATATTCTGCCTTAGAAGAAATGTTTTCATTAAATATTGTTTCGCATTTTGAAAGGGGTAATTTTTCTATACTTGATTCTTTTGAAAAATCAATACAAATAGGATAACCTTTCGGTGTACTGCTAATTTCGTTGCATAGTTTTATTGCTTCTGTATAGGATACGCATTCACTATCATCATCGGGGCCTAAACTACAAAACGAAATGCACCCAGAAAGCAAAAACAGAGTAATACAAAAAAAGAATGCAATTAAAAAAAGAATATTCTTATTAAGGTTTTTATATATCATATACTTAGAATTCACACGTATTAAGGATAATATATAGAAGAATTAATAAATATATCTAAGTTTGGGTGAAGAGTTTGCAGGAAATCAGACTATATATGCATTATGAAAAACATACTCGTGTTCCTGAGTATGCTCTTTTAGAAGCACTTGGCTTTGACAAAAATAAAGACAAAATATCAAAATTATTAGAAGAATTAAAGAAAAAACCACAAAGCAGTGTTGAATTGAGCAAAAATACAAAATTAACAAGAAGCACAATCAATTATTATTTGGATATTTTAATGAATCGTGGATTGGTGTACTACTATGATCACAAATTTTATTTAGCAGGCTCGAGATTTACACAAATAATTCAATATATGGAAATTGAGACAACAAAAACAATGCAGAAACTGAAAGAATTGGCAAAAGAAATAGATTCGGAATACAAGTGACAATATGTTTAGACTTCTTTTTTACCCTGGAGTAATAATGCATGAAATCTTTCATATAATTGGTTGTATAATTTTAAATGTAAGAATAAGTAAAATAAGTTTTGGATTGCAAGAATCATATGTAAAACACGAGCAAGCAGGGCCAGTAAGAATGTCATTGATTGCTTTAGCTCCTTTTTATTTGGGTGCTGCAGTAGGTGTACTTCTGTTTATGCTTGCAAATAAAACATATTATTCTGAATTGCTTTGGTTTATTTTGTTGAATTATTTGGGAATTTGTATTTTGTATAATTCTATACCGAGTGCACAAGATACAAAAAACATAAATAATTCTATAAAACTAGAAATAAAAAAAGAGTGGAAAAAAACTTTTGGTAACAAGTTATTTGGGATAATAAAAACCATTATTTTCTATTTGCCTATTTTCTTGGTTGCCTTATTTGTAAGTGTTTTTGACAAATTCGATATTCTAAGGGCTTTCTATGTCCTTTTCATATTTATGCTTGTTTATGGGTTAATTTAAGCAACACTTTTAAATCCTAGCCTTCAAAATATATATTAAAAATATATAAACGGCCTCATTTAGTTTGTTTAAAAAGTTACAGTATGTTCTTTTACAGTAGCCCTTTTGTGAAAAAATGGGGAGCCTATGGTCCAGCGGTTACGACGTCGCCCTTACAAGGCGAAGATCCCCGGTTCAATCCCGGGTAGGCTCACTACCATACTTTCTTTGCAAAGAAAGCAGAGTGTAGAAAATAACACAGTTGTACCAAAAAAAGAAAGAAAACTATGCTATTTATGACTCTTTTGCATTACCTAAAATTAATATGAGTTTTGGGGTGCACAGAGTGTTGTAAAGGCAAAAGGCCTTACAACAACTTGTAAAAGATTCTTTTGCGAAGGTTATGAATCTTATACACGAGGCCTTTTGTTTAAAAGGCTAGGTGTATGTTTGAGTGAAACGAAACATACTGGACGTAAATCGATCAAACGGTTTAAGCAGGGGTTCCAGAGTGGTCAAATGGGCAGGACTCAAGATCCTGTGGCGTAGGCCTTCGAGAGTTCGAGCCTCTCTCCCTGCATCAATATGGCTCACGAAGTGAGAGCTATTGAGGTATATGTGCAAAGCACATTGCATCAAAATGGCTTCTTTTTCAGAAAAGCTTTTGATGACTCTAAAGGCTGCATCAATATGGCTCACGAAGTGAGAGCTATTGATGTGTGTGTCTAAATTTTTGTAAATAATTTAGACTCCGCATCACAAAGGCATTTGAAGAATAACTTGTGATGACTCTGAAATTGGCATCACAAAGGCATTTGAAGAATAACTTGTGATGACTCTGAAA
>PEXK01000016.1 GCA_002779075.1 Candidatus Diapherotrites archaeon CG08_land_8_20_14_0_20_30_16
TGTTCAACTCTCCCGAATACTTGGAGGGATTGATTTTTAGTGCAACGATGCCAAAGGCAAAAAATCAAAGTCGTGAGCCATATTAATTTAAAGAGGACACTTTAGGACGGCGGGACGCAGTCCTTTTTTATAATAGAAATTGTTGTGTATTTTTGTTCTGTGAGTCGCCGCCTTTTTTGCTTCTTTTTTTCTAAAAAAGAAGATAATATTTTCGGGGGGGATTATAAGCCAGAACCATGAGTTTGTTTAACTCTTTTCATAACGAATTCTCTAATTTTTTCAGCACCATTGATATCTATTGCAGGTAAATGCCCCTCACTTTGATATCTCCTATTGCCTCTTCTTCCAAACCTAAAACCATAATGGCTTCCACCATATCCTGATTGTCCAGCAGTTTCAATTTCAACAGTAGAAAATCCAAACATTCTCGCGATTATTCCTCTTCTAATATCTACATTTTGAACTCTTTCATAAGGAATAGAAGTATATTTTTTCCAAATTATACCTCTCTCTACTTTAACTGCATCGTGAGTTATTTCATAAAGATATCTATTATAAGACATACGAGCATAAATCTCGGCTACAATAATTACAAAGAAAATGTAAAAAATAATGGCGAGAACAAAACCAACTCCTGTTGAACCTCCAGCAATTATTCTCAATAATTGAAAACTCCACATTGTAACAAAAATTCCAAGAATTATTAGAGGATAGTAAGCCCGAAGTCTGAAAAGCCATCTTGCCCCAGGATGCAACTTATCCATTTTTTATTTTCTCCTGCTTGTAATTTTCTTCATTACAAAATTTCTAATCTCTTCAGCATGTTTCATTTCAATAGCAGGAATATTTCCCTCTGCTCCTGCTGGCCCTGAAAATCCAGCAGTTTGAATCATCACACTTGAAAATCCAAACATTCTCGCGATTATTCCTCTGTGAACATCAACATTTTGTATTCTTTTATAAGGAACATTGCTGTATCTCTTCCAAATTATACCTCTTTCTAATCTCAAACCCTCATCGGTAAATTCATAAAACCAACGATTATAAGACATTTGGGCATATATCTCGCTGATAATTATAACAAAAAGAAAATAACCAAAAATAGAAAGTAAAACGATAGGTAAAATTGAACTAGAACCTGCCAAACCTAAAAACAAACCTGCAAGAGGGACGATAATCCACATTCCAAAAAATATTCCTAAGAACCCAAATAGGAAATATCCTCCAATACGAAATTGCCATTTTGCTCCAGGATGTAATTTGTTCATGTTACATAATTAAATAAGAACTTATTTAAAAAGCTTTGCAAAATTTTTGGGGTGGAGAAAATATTATCAATGAATTTCTTTTGTGAAACAAAAGACTATTTGTGCGAAGCACCAAGGCGGCTCACTTTTTATTTACAACAATTTCTACAATTTAGGGGCGGGTGGTCGGGGGTTTTAAAGTGTCCTCTTTACTAACTTTTTACTCTTTATCTTTGGCTCACGATTGAGCATAACACCTATTTCACGAACTTCATTTATATTTCTCAATTAAATCTTTTATTTGTTTCTCTGGGTAAGAGCCAACAAAGAAGTCTTTTGCTATCCCATCTTTAAAGAAAATTACTGTGGGTATAGACATTACACCAAACTCTTCTGCCAACGCTTCATTTTGCTCAACATCAATTTTCACTAATTTCACTTTATATTCATTGCATAGCTTTTCTAATAAAGGACCTAAAACCTTGCAGGGGCCACAATTATGAACAAGAAAATCATTAGCAAAAAAGTTATGGGGTTCTTTTGTAGATATAATTTGAACAGATTTTAGATAAATATTTTTAATTTTAGATATTTTATTCCAAAATAACCCACCATTAATATATTCTTTTTTTAGCCAATCTTTATATTTTTCATAGTGTTTGAATGTTGTGGGTTTATTATTTCCTTTTATCCAACCAAACACAGTATCATAACTCAAATTTAATTTTTCTGAGATTTTTTTAATTGAATGGTTTTTAGTATATAATTGCATAGCTTTATTGTGTTTTTTTGTCCAACAGTGTCTTTCATAAATTCTTTTTTTCAAAAATTCCCCTATTTTTATTGCATTTTCTTGTTTTTGTTTGCAATAGCTATAACCTATTTTATTGCATAAATTAAATCCATTTTCATAATTTGTCGTAAATTGTAAGTGTATTATTTTTGGAGTAATACCATCCTTTCTCACATATTTTTCATCTTCACTAAAAATATTTCTTATTTTTATTCCAAAATTTGAAAATAACTTTGATAATTGTTTAGCATATTTCAAACCGTTTTTCAAAGATTTGGGATTTTTATGAAATTCAATATCATTTAATAATAGATGGTCACAAGGGCCTTTGTTTTCTTTTCTTTGTTCTAAAAGAATAGTTGGCTTTGGGCCATCACCCCCAATATATCCAGATAAAAACTCCTTTTGAATGTTTTTAGAAGCTTTCATTAACCAAGACGGTAGGATATAATCTGTATTTGTTTTATTTCCTATAGGTACTCCTAAAGATTTAAACAAAAGCCATAAAGAAGTAGAGCAACATTTAACCCCATAACAATGTGTTGTAAATTTCCTCCCAAAGAGATTATTCTCGCTTATTTTTTCTTTTATGTGTGTTTTAAATCCTAAAATATTTAAATCATTTTCTATTTCTTTTGCATCCTGTTTTGTTCCAACAGTAAACGATATTTCGCGATAATTATTTTTGCCAATATAAAGATTTCCATCACTAAAAAGGCTTCCAATTAATCTAGATAATATTGTAATACATTTATTATTCGTTTTAAGAGGGAGCAGCCCCTTTTTTTTTAATTCAGTAATATAATCTTTGTGAGTCATTCTTTTTTCCAGAAACTTTAATATTAAGTTTTCATCAACAAGAGTAGTATCTGAAATATCTTCTTTAAATTTTTCAAAAGAAGGATGTATAGCAACACAATCGTTAACTCTCAAATTTTCTGCGGATTTCCACCCTTTTTTTGTAAAAAATAAATGATCATTCGTAATTTTAATGTTTCTTCCATTTTCAGTAGTTATAAATTTACAATGCCCTGCTTTTTGAGATTCAAAACTTTTCAAAATAGATGTTGTTGTCAATTTGTTTTTATTAAAGCAAAGTACATTAGAGTTTTTCTTTAAGTCTTTGGCTTTTATTATATCTCGGTTGGTTAAAGCAATATAAGAATCAGTACTTACGCACCAACTAGCATAAAAATCAACAATTACCAATGCTTTTTTGCTAGGTTCAACTACTTCTTTGTTAATATCAAATGCTTTAGACCCTTCCACGAAATCACCAAATTCAAAAATTAGTAAAGAAAGAAAATTCAAAACATATATAAAGATAGTTTATACAATAGTAGAATAAACCCATATTTAAGAGGTTCATCTAATGTTAACCTTATATATTTTTCTGTAAATATATAGGTATGGTTGAAGATTTCCAGACAGAGCAGAAGGACAATGAAAACAAAGATTATGCTGAGGATTTTGAGGATTTGGAAGACAAACTTGCCCCTAAAGCTAGCACTGAAACTAGTTTGCCTGAGAAAACAGAAGAGCTCGAGCCAGAATTTGAAGAAGATGATAATGTAAATCCTTTTGTTAAGAAATTTCAATACTTTTTTGATAAATATTATAAAACAAAATTAGAAAAACTAATTCAAGATTATCCCACAAAGAAAAGTTTGTACACTGATTTTAATACCATCGAACAATATGACCCTGATTTGGCAGATCAGCTTATAGATAATCCAGAATACGTGCTTGAAGCTATGCAATTAGCAACTCAGAAGTATAAGTCTAGTTTATTAGAAGAAACAAAAGAATTTGAGCCAATTATAAGAGTAGGAAACCTGCCTAAAGATAAGCAGATTTTGATAAAAAATATTTCTTCAAGACATATAGGCAAATTTGTTTGTGTTGAAGGTATTGTAAAGCAGTTTACAACTGTTTTGCCTAAAATAAAAAAAGCACATTGGATATGCAAAAAATGTGGTAGTGAACTAGATTTACATCAGGAAGGCCTAGATTTTAAAAAACCTAAAATGTGTCCTGAATGTAAACATAGGGAATTTATTTTAGATGAAAAAAATAGTGAATTTCAGGATTATCAAAAGTTAGAACTACAAGATCTTTTAGAAGAACTAAAAGGTGGAGAACAAGCAAGCACAATTCACGTATATGTATCAAATGATTTAGTAAATACATTTACTGCTGGTGAAAGACTAATTGCTACAGGAATATTAAAATTGAGAACACCACAAGATCTTAAACAAACTGTTTTTGGCCAATATATTCTTTGTTCTTCTTTGGAATCAAGCAAGCAGGAATATGAAACTATTGAAATAACAAAAGAAGATGAAGAAAGAATAAAAGAATTTTCAAAAAATCCAGAAATCTATGATTTGTTAATAGATTCTGTTGCCCCTCACATTTTTGGTCATAATGAAGTAAAAGAAGCAATCATTATGCAGTTATTTGGAGGAATAAGAAAACATTTAATAGACAAATCAAGAATCAGAGGAAACATTCACGTATTGATAGTCGGTGATCCTGGAACTGGCAAAAGTAAACTTCTGTTAGCTGTAGCACAAATTGCTCCAAAAAGCATTTATGTCGCAGGTAAAACTGCTTCAGGAGCCGGTCTTACGGCAACAGCAGTAAAAGATGAATTTGGTGAAGGTGGTTGGACATTAAAAGCTGGTGCTTTGGTTTTAGCAAATGGCGGATTTGCAATGATTGATGAATTTGATAAAATGGATACTGAAGACAGAAGTGCAATGCATGAGGCACTTGAACAGGAATCATATCATAAAGATTTTGAAATTATGCTTTCTGATGGTACAAAAGAAAAAATAGGTAATTTGGTTGATAATTTAATTGAAAAAAACAAAACCAAAATTATACTGGGAAAAGACTGTGAACTATTAAAAGTAAATAATTTGAAAGTAATAACTACTGATTTCAAAAACACCTTTCCTATAAAAGTAAATCGAGTAAGCAGACATATTGCTCCAAATAAATTTGTTGAAATAACATATTCTAATGGTCGTAAAATAACTGTAACTCCGAGTCATCCTGTTTTTGTTTTTGAAAGCAATGAATTTATTGAAAAACCAGCAGATTCTCTTAAAGAAGGTTTGTTTTGCCCTTGTATAAATAATGGAAAATTAAAGAAACAAAATATAATAAATTCAAACATAGGCCTTGTCTCAATTAAAAAAATACAAATTATTCCAAACAAAGATTCAAAATGGGTATATGATGTCACAGTAGAACCTACAAAGACTTTTATCACTGGTGGTTTGGTGTTACACAATACAGTATCAATTGCGAAGGCAGGTATTGTAACATCTTTTAAAACAGAAACAACTGTTTTAGCTGCTGCAAATCCAAAATATGGTAGATTTGATGCTTATAAAACAATTCCTGAACAAATAGAAATACCACCAACATTAATGTCTAGATTTGATTTATTTTTTGTATTACAAGATATTGTTGATGAAAAAAGAGATAATGAAACAGTTTCTTCAATACTGAAAACACACAAATCTGGAGAATTGCTACAAAAAGGAAATGTTGAAAGATTAACAGAAAGAGAAACAACAACATTGGAAAAAATAAGTTCAACACCTGCATTACCATCTGAATTTATACAAAAATATATTTCTTATGGCAGAACAAGAGTTTTTCCTGTTTTAACTGAGGCTGCTAGCAAAGCAATTCAGAAATTTTTTATTAATTTAAGGCAAAAAAGTCAGGGTGGAAGAGTTACTGTAACATACAGGCAGTTAGAAGCTTTAGTCAGATTGTCAGAAGCAAGCGCGAGAGTCAGACTCTCTGAAACTGTTGGTGAAGAGGATGCTAAAAGAGCAATTAGATTATACAAACGGTCAATGGAGCAGGTAGGTTTAGATCCTGAAACAGGAACAATTGATATTGATATTATAACAACAGGTCAATCACACAGCCAGGCAAACAGAATGATGCGTGTTGTTGAAATAATAGGCAATATAATGAAGGAACAAAACGGCCAATGCGCAAAAATAGATACAATAGTTCAAGAAGCAGAAAAAGAAGGCATGGACAAAGGAAAAGTAAAAGAACTTGTTGAAAAACTTTTGAAAGTCGGAGATATCTATGAACCTCGAAGTTCTTGTTACATGACTACCAGCAAA
>PEXK01000030.1 GCA_002779075.1 Candidatus Diapherotrites archaeon CG08_land_8_20_14_0_20_30_16
AGACATCATAAATTTGTCAAATATCTAATGCTTGGTTTTGCAGGATTAATTATTGCATCGCCTTTGCCTGATGAATTGGGCATAACAATATTGGCAATGTCAAGAAATATATCTGAATTTTCATTTGTATTAATTTCATATGTTCTAAATACATTTGGCATATTTGTTATTTTGGGTATTGGCTTAATATTGTAATAAAGATATTTATACTTTCCAACCTTTTTTATATTGATTATTTATTAATGTGTTTTTTATGAATAAACAAGAGCTTCTTAAATATTTAGAAAATCAAGGGTTAATGGATTTGGTGTTGTTGGCGGCAAACTACAATATACAGTTGATGGCTCAGTACCTACTAAACAATATTCTGGTGAAAGATTTATAGGGTTAAAAGTAAAACCAAACAATTATGTTGTTGAAGTCAATTTGAACAACTCACAGGCAGCAGGAATTACTGTAAGAGGTAATGAATATCCTTATTATAGTTCGATTGATGGTTTGACATTTATTTACAAGCCATATGTCCGTTTTTATGAGCAAGTAATGCCAGGAGAATCATATTGGTTATATAAATCTGCTGGTGTTTGGGGCGGTTGGAGCAAAATAACAAAACAATGTGAGAAAGGAACACTTGCAGAAGGTGCAGATGTGAAACTTAAAATTGTAGTTCAAGGAAATAAATATACTGCATATGTAAATGACACAGAATGGTGTTCATATGTTGCTGATGACAAAGCGGAATCAAGTGAAAAACAAAGATGGGTTGGACTATTTTTGGATAGATCTGGGCAATCATTTGATAATTTTACTATAACATCATTAGGCGGTTCAAGCATTAGTGATGGTGGAAGTACAGCAACTTCTGATACAACAACAGTACTTGATAATATACAAGTGCAACAAGTGGAGGCGGTTCAGGTCAAGTTGTTAATGCAGATAAATATTATTTCACAAAAGAAAACACATATTCTTTAACTGGTGATGAATATCATGTTACTTTAGCAAAAAATGATTGGACATACAAATCTGGTGAATGGTTAGGCACATCTGAGACTTATGGCTCTTTAATAATGTTTGACATTCCTAAATTAGCAGATGTTGAAAGTGCAATTTTGCATTTAGTTGTTGAATCATATACTCAGAAATTAATTTCGCCTAAGAATTGTGATTTTACAAAAAAATTCACAATAAAAAAAGTAGATGAACCATGGACTTTGGATAATACAAATTACACTACTTTAGAAAGTTTGCAAAAGAGTGGTGAAGTTGTTGCTAGTTTTGAAGTAACACCAAAAACAAAAGAACTACCCATAAAAACACCTGTGAAGGATATAATGAGTGCATATGGTTTTACAATAGATGAAACAGACAATAGTTTGTGTAGAGTTTCATTTTACTCTCAAACAGGCAATACATATGCACCATATATAACTTTACAATAAAAGAATAAATCAGTTAAGGGATTAATTCCCTTCTTTTCTTTTTTTATTTTGGGATTTAAATGGGTTTAAGATATTTTCTTAGTATTACCTTTTCTTTCTTTATTCCTAATGATTTTGCAAATCTTACAAAATCTTCTTTGTTACTAGTATCTATTTTCATTTTTTTGTTTTTATAATCTACAACAAAACTAACAAATGTATTAATTTCTTCATTTTTACAGTCTTTTATAAATTTTAACAATTTTGGCCATGCATCTTTGTACTTGGGTCTACAAAGCTTCAAATAATCTTTTTCATTTGTTGCATTTAACGATATTCTTATTTCATCTAGCCTTGCATTCTTAAGTTTTTTTGCAGAATTGTTGTAAATACAATCAACTAAACCATTAGTATCTATTCTTGTTTTTATTTTGTAATTCTTTTTAACATATTTTAGTATTTGAATTACTTTTGGTAAATGAATCAAGGGTTCGCCTAATCCAATTATTGCTAATTCTTTATCATTTTTGTCAATATTATAATTAATTTCTGTGATTATTTCTTTTAATGTTGGTGATTTCTTCAAATATAAACTTGTTCCTGCTTTAGTTTCATAAATATTTGGTTTGTGAAAATCCTTTTTTGTTCTGGGTCTAGAACAAAAAACACAATTATTTATGCAAGTGTAATTAGGAATAATATTTACATATAAAATATTACTAGGATAAATTGGTGTTGAGAATCTATATGTAATAGTCATAAATTATCACTTAAACTAAAACCTTAAAACCTAAAGCTTGCATAACCAACAACAGATAATTTGTCTTTTGTTATATCGCCTGAGTTTTTGTATTCAATTAGTTTTGGCTGCCACTTGTTTTGCTTGCACAAAGCAAACAAAATCTTTAATGCATTTTTTCCGCAAGCATCAATATTAGGAAACTTTTTTAAATCTAGGGTTTCAATAATCTTAATTGTTTCTTTATCTTTCTTTTTTGCAATATTATATTGCAAAAAATGGGACAAGTCTGTTGAGAAAATAAATAAAGTATCTTTCTTGTTATATTGTTTAACAATATTTTTTGCATTGTCGTGCGTAATATCACCAACAACAATTGGCAATATATTGTTTATGTGCAGGTATTGTAAAAATGGAATCTGATTGTCTATAGAATGTTCATATTTTAATTTTCTTAAATCAGTTTTTGGAATTTTTACATCTCCAAATGGTGTCTTTATACTCTCTAGTGTACAGGTGCCATAAAAACCAGTATAATGTGAAGGACCAAAGACAATTGCATGTTTGAATTTCTTATTTTGCAAAAAAGAATATGCTTTTCCTGCTATTTTCCCAGAATATATATATCCTGCATGTGGTACAACCAGGCCATTAACAGTATATTTTTGTGTGCTGGTAAGATATGATTTGATTACCTTTTTCAATTCATCTTTGTTATCAGGATACCAGTTAGACATAATATCAACTTTTTATTTTCTTTGTAATATTATAATATTTGAGTAGATTTTTAATAATATAACTATGCGCAGTAACTCTTTTTTTTAATTTTATTTTTTTGCTGTTTGTTTCAACAACCACTACACTTTTTCCTTGCGGTCCTTTTTTAATACTTTTATTTATAATCAGCCTATATGTTGATAATAGTTCATCTATAGAATCATCTTTTACATTGGTAACAATACCATTTACAATTTTTTGTTTAAAACTAGTAAATCCAAATTTTTTTATTCTAAATTTTCGTTTTCTTAACAATTTGATGATTTCTTTTGCAATTGGATCTTTATGTCTTAAAAAGCCTTGAGAAAAAATATAACTATCAGATACACTATCATCTTCATGCAAATCCAAAACAAGTAATGGTGGATAATCTTTGACCTGTTTTAAAACAAATTTTGTGATTAATTCAGATTCTTTTAAAATTGGGTTATTTCTTCTGGGTTTTCGGGTATCTTTTAAATCTATTAAACAATGTTCTGAATCCCCTACACTTTTTGGTTCTTTGTCTTTTTGAATAGTTTTGGAATAAGGATATCTCCAGTTTTTCATATATCCTATAGGATTACATAATGGTAAAAGCACTATAGGGATTTTTTTTCCTAGCTTATTGATATATTCTATATTTTTAGATATTGCATTTGGTCCTGCAGGCTCTTCACCATGTATTCCTGCAATTAACCAAAGAGCTTTGCCTTTTTTTTTAGTTCTAAAAGTATTTATAAAATAGCTAAATTCTTTTTTTTCATATTTTATTTTTGAAATGTTGAGAATATTTTTTATCCAATAGTTTTTATTAATTTCTGAATAGGATTTATAGATGTCAAAAAGAGATAATCTTTTATCTTTATTATATGTTGGTAAATTATATATTGTTTTTACGGTATCACCTCCGCTAAACAAAACTATATATATAAAATTAGAAAATTATATATAGGTATCTTACTTATTTATAATTATGAAAAAATGTGTATTATTTAAGAAACTAACAAGTAATAAAGTGAAATGTTTAGCTTGTAATCATTATTGCACAATTGCAGAAACCAAAACAGGTATCTGTGGCGTAAGAAAAAATATTAAGGGGAAACTATATTTACTAGTTTATGATAAAGTTGTTGCACAAAATATTGATCCTATTGAGAAAAAACCATTATATCATTTTCTTCCAGGAACAAAAGCATATTCTATTGGCACTGTTGGTTGCAACTTTTTTTGTAAAGGCTGCCAGAATTGGGATATTTCACAAGAACGAAAAATTATTGGCAAAGAATTAACTCCAAAGGAAATTGTTAATGACGCAATAAAAAACAAATGTAAAAGTATTGCATATACCTATAATGAGCCATCGATATTTATTGAATTTGTAAAAGCAACTGCTATATTGGCGCACAAAAAAGGTTTGAAGAACATCTTAGTTACAAATGGTTATCTGTCGAAAGAATCTTTAGCATATATTGGAAAGACTGTTGATGCTATGAATATAGATTTGAAATCATTTTCTGAAAAGTATTACAAAAAGTTTTGTGGTGCTAAATTAAAACCAGTTTTAGATACAATAAAATTAGCACACAAAAAAAAGATTTGGATTGAAATAACAACTTTGTTAGTGCCAAATGAGAATGATTCTGTTAAAGAATTGATAAATATAGGGCAGTTTATTGCGAGTGTAAATAAAAATATCCCTTGGCATATTTCGAGATTCTTTCCAATGTACAAAATGACAAATAAAAAGGAAACAGATATTAAAAAATTGGAAGAAGCATACAAAATAGGCAAGAAATACTTGAATTTTGTTTATGTTGGCAATTTGCACAAAGAAAACAACACTCTTTGTCCCAAATGTGGTAGTATTGTAATAGATAGATTTGGATACAATGTTAAAAATAATTTAAATAATAATAAATGCAAGAAATGTAATAGTAAGGTAAGTGGTGTTTATGAATCTAACAAAATTAGCAAGAAAAGCAATTGAAAAATATTTTGATGGCGAAATATATGATCCTGATGCAAAAACAAAACAGAAATATACAAAAAAAGGAGCATGTTTTATTACATTAACTAAAAATTGGGAGTTAAGAGGTTGTGTTGGTTCTTTGTTGGCACATCAACAGCTGTATAAAGATGTAATAAGGAATGCAATAAATGCTGCATTTAAAGATTATAGATTTGAACCATTGCATAAAACTGAAATGTCTAGTATAAAGATAGAAGTATCTGTTTTAACTATCCCTAAAGACTTACAATATAAAAATGAAAATGATTTGTTAAGCAAGTTGAATCCAAGTATGGGGCTCATTTTAGAAAAATATAATCATAGTGCTACTTTTTTGCCACAAGTCTGGACAGATCTACCAGATAAAAAAGAGTTTTTAGAAGAATTGAGTTTGAAAGCAGGTCTTGACAGAAATGATTGGAAATCTAGCCACTACAAATATTATAGAGTAAAGAAATATAAGGAATAAATTAGTTCTATTTCATTGATCTTTGCAAATGAGCAATAAGAGTATTAGGCTCTTTGTAATAGCTTATTAAAAAAGAAACAAACATATCTAATTGGTTTTGGTTGATTGCATCTTCTAAAAGAAATTCTAACTCAAATCTTTGTTTACGGGTGTAGCTTTTTTTAATATAATCCTTTACAACTAGAATTATTGCATTTAATTTGGGATACTTTTTGGCCAGAGGTTCTATTTGATGTACAACCATTAGACTTAAGTCTATTTGTTGTACCTCTTGGTCACTTCTTTCTACGTTTATAGCTTCTGCAGGTCTGTTTGCTTCTTCTTGCCTTAAAGTATACGCTTTGAGGATTCCTTTTATTATTCCTGAACTAACTAATTCAGGAGTATTTAATGATTGTTTGATTTTTGCTAGAAACCATTTCTTTGTATTTGTATTAACCATTGCAAACAATCTGTCTAGTTCTATTAAATCATTAACTAAACCAGGAAACTCTGTAATATAATTGTGGAATACAGAATATTGTTCTTCTAGTGTATTTTGTGTTCTCATTTCTAACAGTCTTCTTTTTAGGGCAAATTTTCTTAATAATGCATCAAAAATCTTTTGAAATTCTAGATGTGCTGTTTGGGGTTGTCTTTCAACAATTTCTAATGCATTTAAAACTGTGTAGATTAAAGAAGAATTTGTATCTTCAAACAGATGTTCAACTTTTACTATTCTTTCTAAAATTGCTTTTATAAAACTATCAAATTTTATTATTATTATACCTTTTTTTGTAGATATTTCTAAATTTACATCGAACTTATCAAAATCAAATTGTGGGTTTTGTCTTGAAATTTTTGTTAAAATATCCTGAATTTTTATGAGAGTCAGTGCTGTGCCCCAAATTGCTCCTGGCTCAATATGTTTGTGTGTTTGTTCTAATCCTTTAATAAGTTCCAAAAGAGCTTTTAAATATCTTTGTGTTGAAAAATCAGAGATTTTTTCTGCAGGATGTCTTGCTGTTTCGGGGGCCCTTTTCTTTCTTCTGAAAGGCCAAAGATCTTTTAATCTATCTAAAGTCCTTTTACGAGGTGGTTCAGGCATATTTTATCACTTAAATTCTGTTAATATTCTTAATAGTTCATATGGATTTTAATACATTCTTCATTAAGGGCTGTTTTTAGATCTCCTTAAATCCAGTATAAAGCCACAACGCTTTAGGAATATTTATTTTTCCTTCTTTTGTTTGGTGATTCTCAATAATTGCTGTCAGTATTCTTGGACTTGCTAAAATTGTGCAATTTAATGAATGAACAACAAATTTTTCATTTTTGTCTTCGTATTTTATATTGAGATTTCTTGTTTGATAATCTGTTGTTATTGACCCAGAACCCAATTCTCTGAAAGTGCCTTGCACAGGCATCCATGCTTCTAAATCATTTTTTTTTGCAGCTGTTAAGTTTAAATCGCTTGAGCAGATATCCATTAACCTATAAGGTAGTTCCAGTTCTTGAATTATTTCCTCTTCGTTTTTTATCATTTCATTGTGAATTTTTTCAGAGTCTTCAGGCAAACAGAATATATATTGTTCAACTTTGTCGAATTGATGGACTCTAAAAATTCCACGAGTATCTTTTGTGTGGCTTCCTGCTTCTCTTCTAAAACAACTTGATAATCCAACATATTTCAATGGCAGGGAGTCTTTAGGGATAAGTTCGTCCATGTGAAATCCAGCTAATGTTTGTTCTGCTGTTGCAATTAAAAATTGATCATTTCCAACTTTGTAAAGCATTTCTTCAAAATCAGAAAGCTCTGCTGTTTTTTCAATTGTATCTTTGTTTACAATAAATGGGGTGTACATAAAATTAAATCCTTTTTTCATTAATTTATCTATTGCAAACCTTAATATTGATAAATGGAGAATTGCTAATTTGTTTTTTAAGAAATAAAATCTCGAGCCAGATATCTTTGCAGCTCTTTCTAAATCAAATAAATCTTTTTCCAAACCAATATCAACATGACTTTTTGGATTAAATTTCAATTCTTCAAACTGCATTTTACCTCCACTTAATGTTTTGAACTGTTTTATGTGAGATTTTTGCACTTTTGCTTTGCCACAGCATTTTATTAAGTGATTGTTTTCTTCGCCTTGACCAATTGTTGTGTTATGCCACAAGATATTTCCAACTTCAGATCTATATTTGTCTCTTGATTTTAAATATTCTATTTGCTTTTGTTCCAGGTCTTTTATTTCAGTATCTATTTTTTTTGATTTTTCTTTTAATTGATCAATTGGTTTTTTGTTTTTTGCTAATTCTGCAATTTCTTTTGTTATTTTATTTTTCTCTGCTTTTTTTTCTTCGCAGGTTTGCTTTGCTTTTTTCCACAATTCATCATATTTTTTAGTTTCCTCTGCATTTTTTGTTTCTCTGAATCTGTTCTTTTCACTCTCTAATAATTTCTTAAAATCCTTATCGTTCCTGAATAAAGCTATGTCTAGCATAATAATCACCCAATCTTTAATAATAAGTAATAATAAAGGACTAAATATATAAAGCCTTATTGTAAAGGAGTTGGTCCTTTTTGAAGAAAGTTAAACAGAGAGTCTTTTGGATTTCTTTTTAATGTGTTTTTGCTTTAACAAAACCCTTTCTTTTAATGCTCTTTCCACTTTATCCCAGCTTGATTGCCTTAAGACCAACATTATTTCTTGTGCTGTTAATGTATCTAATGCATTTGAGATTGCATGAAGTTTAGAGGATAATTCGTCTAACGTCTTGTCTTTAATTTCTTGTTTTTCTTCATTTGTTAAATTTGGTTTTGATTTCAAATAATGATCTAAATAATAATCTATATAAAATCTTGTAAATCTTAACTGAATTTCTGCAATTCCTTGATCTTTTGTTAATTTGCTATTTGAAGACAAAACATCAAAAAATATTGATATTAATTCTGTAAGCATTAGATTTTTTACGGCGAGATAATTATTTATTTCTGAAGTATAACGCATTAAATTGGTTTTATTGTGTTCTTCTTCATGGGCAATTGCTTTTAAAGCAAACCCTTTTGGTGCAAAGATTATATTGATTTGTAAATCGTGTTTTGAAGGTATAGAATATGCTGTTGTGTTCAAGTTTCCCCAATCTTCTGTAGGCACAAAAATATTTATTGCTGGTGTATTTTTATTTTCTTCAAATGTTGCAGAGTTTAATTGTTCTTCAGTAAGCTTTGTTAATTGGCTTAAAAATTTAATAGTAACTTCTCTTTCTTTTGGATTTGATAATCTATCTAATATATATTTTCTATCTGCATATGCTTGTTCATTTTTTTTAACCAATAATGTCCTTTAACTGGGCCAATTCGTCTTTCCTTTTTTTGTTTACCATACTGTTTTTCAACAACAATTTTTACTAATTGTTTAAGTAGCTTTAATCTAGGCATATATAAAGAACCATGATTAGTTTTATATATCTTGATGTACATATAATATAATGAACATCTTTGGTACAAATTGCCTAAGAGCTAGTTTTGTTTTATTTGAATTCTTTTTTAGGGGTGATTAGTTTTGGCTTTTCTTAAAGAGAGTAGAGCTCAGATTTCTGCTGAAATGATTATTGTATTAGCTGCTTTGCTTGCTGTTGCAATTGTTTTGATAACAAAATTGACAAAAACAAGTACAGATGCAGGAGAGAAGATAGATACAAAAACAACTGATTTAATTACTAAAATAGATTGTATAGATAATAATAGTGGTCCGGGTTGCAATGCCTAAAGATAGAGCACAAATATCTATGGAATTTTTAGTAGTATTATTAGCAACTATTGCTATACTTATTGTATTTATGCCTGTTTTTTCTAAACTGCAGAAAAGTGTTTTGCTTGCAATAGATGTTTACAATGCATCAAGTAGTTTGCAGGAATTCAAAACAAATGTTTCTATTCTGGATTCTCTAGAGAAAGGATCTTCTTTTGTTTTCGAGTTAAAATTCATAAGTGATGTTGATTTTAAATGTAATGACAAAAAAGCAGAATTCTTTTTGAAGAATTCTCTGCAGACAAAGACTCTCTCTTTAGATTTGGATTTGGATTGTAATGATTTTTCAGATACTATTTCTAAGAAAACCAGATATTTAGTATCTAAAGCAACACAGAATGATTTAAATATCAACCCCATATAATATTTATCATAGTAAAATAGTTAGGTGATGTGTATGACTTTTACTAATGAAGAACACACTTTAGACGAATGGAAAAGAATACTTAAAACTGCAGAAAAAGATTTGGGTGTAAATCATCCAGAAGTTTCTGCTTTAAGGAAATGGTTAATTATTCTGGCGTTAAGACAGATACCTAATTTAGGAGCAACAACAAAGGATAAAATTATTGCAAGACTCGGAGAAGATGCTAAACTTAGGTATCCTGGGGCAAAAAAAGTAGCTTTAAGGATTAAACCAGTAAAACCTAAAGTCCCATTGAGGTCACATTTAAAATAAAGTGATATTATGAAATTTAGTTGGTTTAAACAGCATTCAAATGAAGCAAGTAAATGGGAAGAAGAAAGAACAGAAAAAGAGTATGTTAGAAAGCATGAAAGACAAGTAAGAAAATCAAGATTGGAGGATATGAAAAGGTTTAATATAGAACGTAAACAGAAATAGGAGGAATAAATATGCCACCATTAAAAACACCAGTAAGACCAAGACCTATAAGAGGTCCTGGCAGTACTGTAAGACAAGGATCTACAAGAATATCTAAAAGTAGTGGTCGTAGAACATATCCCAAATAAACAGGATATTTTCTTACAGACCAAAACCTAATGGTTTATGTTTAACCAAAGAGTTTATAAACTTTTAAAAAATATAATATACAGTGATGTAATTGGGATTATTCAGAGCACCTAATAGATTACCAAAAGTAACAATCAAAACGCCCCCTAGGTTAGAACAAAATAGTTATAATAATAGAGATTTACCTAATTTTAGATATTTTCATAAATTGAGGATTTAACCATAGCCCTCATACTTCTTTAGACCATATTTGAAAAACTTATAAAACAAGTAGATTCCTATAATGTCAAAAGCAATTGATGCTAAAATACCCCAAAGTCCCCAGACTGGATCAATTTTCCCTAATATTATTGCTGCTGGTAAAAATAAATGCAATAAAATACCTGGTGATAATATTGAAAACAAAATAATAAAGAATTTATTGAATATTGACAAAGGATATTCTTTTATTGAAAATATCATGCTGTGATAGATTCCTAAAAGACCTTCTGTTTCACCCCAGAAAAATGATAAAGTTTCAATAAACATAATTGGCAAAACGAGCAGTGGTAGAGAAATTACATATAAAATTAATCCTACAATAAATGGCAAGAAACTCATACTTAAACTAAAATATGTTGCAACAAAAAACAACAGGATAATATCACAAATAGCGAAGAATATGCTATTAATACTTAATTCTTCTAATGCGATCAAAAAGAAAGTATCTTTCGGTTTCACTAATTTTGTATTTAATTGCCCTGTTATGACAAGATAGTACATGCCACGTATTCCTGTTACCTCAAATAAAGTTAAACCAACATCATTCAAGAAAATCAAAAATAACAGGTCCCCTAAACCCCAACCTTTTAGTATTGTAATGTGACTAAATATTATACTAAAGAATAAGAATTGTATTATGAAATAAATAATTTGTATTATTATACTTGAGTAAAAATCAGCTCTGTATTCCAATGCAGTTAAAAAACTAGCTTTCAATGATTTCTTAAATACTCGCCAATATTGTTCAGATTGCATTTTAACCACCTAATTGTTCATAATATTTTAATCCATAATACTCAAGTATTCTTGCAATAATATACAAAATAATTATCCAAAAAACATATTGCAATATTAACCAGAATGTTGGTGTTATTTGTCCTAAAAATATTTTGGCAGGAGTATAAAACATTAATTGAAATGGTAGATTCAACAACAAGCCACCCCAAAATTTTGGTAATATGTCTAATGGTATCCAGGTTCCTGATGCGAATAATATTAAAATATCAATACCCCATTTTACTCCCCAATTATTTCTCATCCAAAACATAAGTAAGAAAAAACAAACGAAAAATGTGCACCCCAATATTAATCCAAATAAAAAGAATATTGCTGCAAGAATAGAGCTTGTAATACCTACAATAAAGCAACCAATAATTGTTATTATTATCAAATTTGGTAATTTATTAATGAAAATTGTGCTAAAAAATATTGAGAAATAGTTTGCAGTCAAACTCATTGGTTTTATTACGCTTGTTACTACTTCCCCTCTAGCAATAGTATTAAAATATTGGTTGATTTGATTCAAATTGTAAAACAAACCCATTGAAAACAAGAAATACAAGATAATTTCTTTTGTAGTATATGGCAAAGTATTTGTGCTTTGCGCAATAATATACCAAAAGAAAAACTGTGGTATGAATCCAAAGATTACCCAAGACAGACTAATAATAAGTCTAATAGGGTAGGCTTTTGTTCTTTCCCATTGAAACTCAAGCAATTTAAAAAAATATTTACTTTGGTACATAGCCATCAGCATAAATTCTTTTAACTATTTCTTTTAATGTTGGTTCTTCAATTTTCAAATCAATAATTTCAAAGCAATTTGTTATTTTATTTAAATATTCTTCTAACTTTTTGTTTGGTGCTTTGAATACTATCACATTATCTGTTTTTTCAATAATTTCAAGATCTCTATCACAAAAAGGATTATACTTTTCGTTGTAAACAATTGTTATTCTTTTCCAATTTGCGTAGATTTCTTTTAATTCTTTTAGATTGCCATCATATACTTTTTTTCCATAGTCTAGAATTATAATTTTGTTGCAAATCTCTTCAATATCGTCCATGTTGTGTGTTGTCAAAAATATTGTTGTTTTTTCTTTTTCATTTACTGTTTTCAAAAATTGTATCATTCTTTCTCTTGCAATAACATCTAACCCTATAGTTGGTTCGTCTAAAAAAATGATTTTGGGGTTGTGTAGTAATGATGCTATTATTTCAAATTTCATTCTTTCTCCTAATGACAATTTTCTTACAGGCGTTTTCAATAGCTTTTCAACTTGTAGTTTTTTTGCAAATTGATTGATTTTTTTCTTTGCTAGTTTTTCAGGAATATCATAAATTGCTGCTTGCAATTCTATTGAGTATATTGGTGCGATATCTTGGTTCAACAAACTTTTGTTTCCGAAAACAACACCAATATCTTTTACATAGTCTATTCTTTGTTCAAAAGGATTCTTGCCCAAACAAGTGATCTTGCCTGAGCTTGGAGGGTATATTCCAGTTAACATCTTTATGGTTGTTGATTTTCCTGAGCCATTTTCACCAATATAACCAACAATGTCCCCTTTATAGATGTCAAAAGATAGATCTTTGATTATTTGTTTTTTCTTTTTAGCTTTCACAAAAAGATTTGCAATTTTTTTAAGGGTTGATTTTGGCTTTTTAGGCACCCTAAAACTTTTACTTATATTTTTCACAGAGATTACTTTTATTTTATCAGACATACAATCACCATTATTAATAGACTTATATTAGGATTTTTAATAAAAAATAGGTTTAAATTGAAAGAGAATTTAGTTAAACATAAATACTTTACATCAAAGTTTTTTTAAACCCTTTTTGTTAAGGTATTTAAATCCATAGGTTTTTGTTATATTTTTATTACTTTTTCTGTTCTTTTAAAAATAATTTTTGGATCATTTGTATTTGCATCAACTTTTTTAATGATTTTCAATTTCTTAAAGTATCTTTCTAATGATTTTGTTTCTCTTTTATATACTTTTAATCTCTCTTTTATTACTTTAGGCTTGTCATCGTTTCTATGAATTAGTTTAGTGTTATCTTTATTGCAAAACCATTTCTTTTTTGGGATCACATATTTTATGTGATAATTAGCATGACATTTTGGACAGACTCTTCTTCCACACAATCTTTCAATAATGTTTTTTTCTTTTGCTTGCAAATCTAAAACTAGATCAATCTTTTTATGTTTCAAGAATGCTTTTGCTTGTTTTATTTCTCTTGGGTAGCCATCCAAAATAATATTTTTAGACATAGTTTTTTTAATTGCATTTAGCATTAATTTAGTGATGATTTTTGTTGGTACGAGTAATCCTTTAGATGTATATTCTGCAATCATTTTTGCATTTTTTGTTTTCTTTGTAGTTTCTTGTCTTAGAACATCGCCAGCAGAAATGTGTACAAATTTGTGCTTTTCTTGCAGCATGTCTGCTATTGTTCCTTTTCCAACTCCTGGTGGCCCTAATATTACAATTATCATAATATCACTTTGATAATTAGATATAACAATCCACATATATATGTTTCTGTTTTACACCCCCACATCATACAAAAATATATTGTCTAATGTGATGGTTTGGAAACATTTTTTACAATAAAATAGATGATTATCACAATAATAATTATTACTAACAATTGTGGGACATTAATATTGAAAGATTGGCCCATATAATAAAATAAAAGCAGAATTATTACTATTATAATTATGTAAGTTGTTGGGTTATCTCTAAAGGCCAATAAACCACCTAATTTTTTAATTTATAAATATTATGAGAGCTAAGGTTTTAAATATATAAGGAATAATATATAATAAGCAATGCAAGCTGTTTTTTATTTAGGGGTATGAGAGTTATGGACGCAAAAACATTGAAAAAGAAGTACATTGATTTCTTCAAAAGCAAAGGACATATTGAGATTCCGTCTGCTTCTTTAGTACCAGAGAATGATCCTACTGTGTTATTCACAACAGCAGGTATGCATCCTTTGGTGCCTTATTTGATTGGGCAGAAGCACCCTTTGGGTAAAAGATTAGTTAATGTTCAAAGATGCATAAGGACAGCGGATATTGATGAAGTAGGTGACACTTATCATCATACTTTTTTTGAAATGTTAGGTAACTGGTCATTAGGGGGTTATTTCAAGAAAGAAGCAATTGAGCTTATTTTTGAATTTCACACAAAGATTTTGGGTATATCACCGAAAAGGTACGCAGTTACTGTTTTTAGTGGTAACAAAACTAGTCCTAAAGATATTGAGTCAGAAAATACCTGGTTGTCTTTAGGGGTACCAAAAGAAAGAATTGCATTTTTGGAAGATAACTGGTGGTGGCCACCAGGCTCAACTGGGCCGTGTGGACCAGATACTGAAATGTTTTATTGGAAACCTAATGATATTCCCGGCCCAAAAAAATTTGACCCTTCTGATGCAAGATGGGTAGAAATAGGTAATAATGTATTGATGCAATACATAAAAACAGACAAAGGCCAGCTTTTAGAAGCAAAACAGAAAAATATTGATTTCGGTGGCGGTGTTGAAAGAACTGTCACTGTATTGAGTGGTTTGGAGGATGATTATCTTTCTGATACTTTTTTGCCGATAATAAAAAAAATAGAAAATCTATCCAATAAGAAATATATTGGCAATGAAAAAGCAATGCGAATAATAGCAGATCACATAAAAGCATCAGTTTTTATTATTGGCGATGGTGTTGTTCCAAGCAATAATGAAAGAGGATATGTTTTAAGAAGATTAATTAGAAGAGCAATAAGATTTGGTGTAGAGTTAGGACTAAAACAATTTACTAAATCAATAGGGACTGCTGTTTTTAAAATTTATTCCGATTCAAATTATGATTTTTTGCAAAAAAATAAACATCACATATTAACAGAGTTGGAAAAAGAAGAAAATAAATTTACACAAACCCTGCAACAGGGAATTAAGGAATTTAACAAAATAGTAGATAAATGGAAAGATATAAATGGTGAAGATGCATTTTTGTTATATCAATCTTATGGTTTTCCAATTGAAATGACTATTGAATTAGCAAAAGAAAAAAATATCAAAGTTGATTTAAATGGTTTTAATGAAGAATATAAAAAACATCAGGAATTATCTCGAACATTATCTGCAGGACAATTTAAATCTGGATTACAAGACAACTCAGATATAACAAAAAGGTTGCACACAGCAACTCATTTGTTAAATGAAGCTCTACGTAGAGTTGTATCCAAGGATATTAAACAAAAAGGATCAAATATAACTCCTGAAAGATTAAGATTTGATTTCAATCACCACAATGCTTTGACTCAAGATGAAATTAAGGCTGTAGAAGATGAAGTAAATAAAATAATACAGCAGAAATTGACAGTAAAGAAAGAAGACCTGCCCTTAAAAGAGGCATTAAAGAGTGGTTGCCAAGCAGAATTTAGTATAAAATATCCCGACAAAGTAACAGTTTATTCTATTGGGTCGTACTCAAAAGAAATTTGCATGGGTCCACATGTTGATAACACCTCTCAATTAGGTTGTTTCAAAATAATAAAAGAAGAATCATCTGCATCAGGAATTCGAAGAATCAAAGCTGTTTTGGAGTGAATAACTGTTTAACGAAAATAATATAAAAGTATCATTATGGTTAAACAGTCAAATTTTTGAATTAACCATATAATAATTTAAAATAGATTCTTTATATATATATTATGCCTGAACCAATTAGACCAAGACAATTCAAACCTAGTTTTAGAGCAGAGCCAAGAATATTATTGCCTCAAGAATTAAAG
>PEXK01000054.1:0-15217 GCA_002779075.1 Candidatus Diapherotrites archaeon CG08_land_8_20_14_0_20_30_16
AAAAAGGCCGGAGCGATAGTAGTCTAGTGGTTAGGATAGAAGATTGCCAATCTTCAGACCCGGGTTCAAGTCCCGGCTTTCGCATGACACAAAAAAAGAGTTGATAATATATGACTATGTTTCAGGAAGCTAATGAAAGAATAATAAAAGATGTTTGGATATGCATGCATTGTGGTGCAAAACAAAGAAATCCAAAAGGCAAACCTAAAAAGTGCACAAAATGTACAAGATCTGAATTCAGAATAAAACACAAAGCAAAGAAAAAGTAACATCAATTAACAGGTGTTTGCCTCTGAATGGCTTGCGTTAGCAAGAGCTTCTGAGGTATAAGTGCATGACAAAATTACACAATCTATCTGGCATGCACTTTGCCGATATATTTAGAATCATTCAGAATATAATTTAAATCTGCATTGTAATATGCAGACTTTATTTCTGAATTTGATGTTGCGTCTAAGTTTACATCTGCTGTATATGTGCTTGAAAAATCACCATCAATAACAAGCACACCATTTATTAAATTGTCTTTGCACACATTTATTTTTAATTTATCAAACCCATAGTTTACTGTAAAAGAATTTGTTGAACACAATGCTGAGCCATTTATATAACCAGAATTGGAATATGTTCCGTTTAAATCAGAATAATTTAAAGTAACATAAACGCCAGATATAGAATATGTCCAAACAGTTCTGGAAGTATAATAATTATTAACACTTATATTGAGAATATAATTAAGATCTGAAATTGGAATAACTTTTATTATTTTATTGTTATAATCAAATTCAAAAGTATGATTGTCAAAAAATATCTCTGCTTTTCCATCTGTTAAACCGTCAGCATTTACATTCAAATCTCCGCCAGCTAAATTTTCAAAAACATTGTTGTAAAACGTTTCAAAGGAGGATAAAGCAAAAAAGTTTTTGTCACCATTCAAATTGATTTCAAATTCAACAGTTTTATTTTTTAAGACTGTGTTAATATCAAAAAAATTAGATATATTTGAAGAAATGTTTCCGCTAACAAAATCTACTTTTTTTAATTCTAAAAAGTCAAGGTTTAAATTTTTATATTCTTCGTTTGAATTAAACAAAAAAAGAGAGTAACCTAAAAGGACTCCAGAAATTGCAATTGCTATTAAACTAAAAATAAAACCTCTTCGCATTCCTTCACCCATACCACAAAATAACTCTAATATAATAAATCGATTCGTCGTATACAAAAGATCTATATATGCTTATTTTATCCGAACTGCCATAGCATTCTCTTTTTTCAACAGATACTGTAGATTGTTGTGCATCATAAACTATTATTGCTCCACAGACATTCACTGGCAAATTATTTACAAAAACCCTTAAATCTTTTGAAGTTTTATTGGCTATTGTATTTGTTAAAACATTTGATTTTTCCAAAGAAGTAGATACATCTTGTGCAAGTATTTGAAGTGGGAAATAATTTTTTTCTTTGACATGAAGCCCACAAAAAGTAATTGCTACAGTTACTGAAATAAAAACTATTAATATTGCAATTATTAAATCCAATGTAATGACAAAACCTTTTTTCATTTCCACACCTTCACAATAATTTTAAGAGGGTTTTGATTCAATACGCAATACCTGATTACTGTAGAAATTGCTGAACTATTAGAGGGAAAAACACCAAATTCATAAAGCTGATTTCCATTTGTAGCATCTATAAAAGATATATACAAATTATATTGACCTAGCCCAAACTTATCTTTTACTGCAGAATATTGCAAATTATAATCTAGGAATTTTTGTAATTTGTTTACGTCTAATTCATTGTTTGTTTTCGCGAGGCCCATAACTTTTACATTTGTTAAATCTAAATCTTGCCAATTAGTTGGAACTCCTTTTGAATTTACCAAAATCTCAGAAGTGTTAAAAGCAAAATTATAACTTTTTTTATCCATACTTTCAAAATCTATTACCCTTTGAATATCTGAAAAAGAAGTTAAAATGATTATTAAAAGCAAACAAAAAGTAGCAGTCACAAACAAAAATTCAGTAGTTAAAAATTGGCCTCTAGTCTGCATCATAAATCACTATCACATTGTTGGCTTTTTTTATCAATATCGCTTCACAGTCACTACAAGCAAAGTTAACATCTGTTGTAATTAAAGGAAAATCCAAATATGCTTGAGATTCAGGAAATATAATCTGCAATTTATAATTATCTATATTGAAGTTATAATCAAATTTGTGTGCCAGCAAAAGAATTTTCTCAGAACCATTTTCCATTAATTGGATTTGATTAATCAGGCCCCCTAATTTTTCAACAATTCTTTGGGCTTCTATATTTTTTTCTTGTTCTATTGTTATTGAACTTCTTGTCCAACTCACAGATATTCCATAAACTAATAGTAAAAATAAAACCCCAAAAATAATCAAGAATTCAATGCTTGTCTGGCCTTTTGTTTTCTTATGCTGGAAGTGTTTCAAACACATATATATCATCTACTTCTAAACTTGCAATCTGATTATTATTAGAATTTCTTGAAAACATTATCCAGAAAAATGGATAATTTGTATAATTTGACAAATCAATTTTATAAAAAGCATAGGTTGCGTTTGAATTTGTTACATCCCATTTTTTAACAGTGTTCCAGATTAAATAATTTGTACTTATTTTCATATATGCTTCATCGCCAGGGATAAAACCAGTTATTTTTGCCCAAAATTCTAATTTTGGTTTCTGCCTGAATAAAAAGGTCAGAGACCTGTTTACACTGCCCCCTTTCAATACTTGCATATGATATGACGGACTATGTGGGTTGTCAGTACTTATTATTGATACCTGCCCTGTTTTGTACCAATCATCTAACCATCCAGAACCACCTTTGTAATTCGCAGTAGGAAAATTATCATATGCTATTTGATGCCATTTATAAGGCAAAACATTTACATTCATATCTATTGTTGCTGTTTGTGCATCACTTGATTCTAATGTAATCCTGCCCATATACAACCCAGTAGCATAAGTTATAGACGGTGTAAATGCAACATCTTTGGATAAACAGGAATTAAATGGCAAAACAGATATTGGAGATACTGGAAAAATAAATTTATTTATATCATAATTATCAGTTGTTAATGTAATATTATTCAAATCACCAGCAGTAATATTGCAAACAGTAAATGTAACTGTTTCTGTGTCGCCTTTGTAAACACTAATTGTTTTTGCGGGGGGATTTACAAAGATTTTTCCCACTGTTCCTGAACCATAGCCAGAAACAACATCAACAGTAATCAACACATCGATATTTATATCTTCAAAGGTATTGAAATCTACACAAAATCTTAAATTCCCAAAATACAATCCTGATGCTAAAGCATTTGTATTAATATCAACATTAACTGTTTTTGTTTCTGTTTGCGACAAACCAAATTGGTTTGTATCTATTATTAAATTTACTGGTGGATTGTTCCATGTTAAATAAACATTAACATTTGTAGATTCATCAGAATAATTAGTTATGCTGATGGGGTCCCTAAAAAATGCATTTTTTGCCATTAATTCATACAAAACTTCTTTGTTAACAACAACAATAGACGGGCTAATCAAAACATAATCTGGATACGTTCTCAAATAAAGGTAATGCCCCCCTTTGGATCTTGGCAGATCACCAATAAGATTAATATCTGCTTTGGACCAAAGTGTAGAACCAAAAAGGCCAATATATGCTGTACTGTTTTGAACACCAGTGTCATTGAAATCAACGCCACCAGGAACATAAAAATATATTTTTTTGGTTGCCCCTACTCCTTGAAAATATACTTCATTCGCTGCTTTTGTTAAGGTATCTAAATAATATTGTGTTGTTTTTTGCACAGTGTCCTTGTCTTGAGATATTAAATAGGAAGAACTATACGCAAACAGCAAAAGAAAAAATAATAGGGCTATTCCAAAAATAACTAAAAATTCAACAGACGATTGTGCTTTCTCTAATTTGTGTTTTGTCATATTCTCACTTTAATTCCCTCAATTCACATAAATAACAAACTAAATTATATAAACCTTAATATTATATATATGTTATAAATATATGTTGGAAAAAAATTTGTTGTGAGATAATGGTTTTTGAAAACACAAAAATAGATGATTTATTTGGTTTACTTGTAAAACATAAAGAAATAAGTCTAAAAGAACTATCCGAAAGATTAAATTATTCTATAGAAACAATAGAAAAAATAGGACTAAGATTTGAAAAACAAGGCATAGTTGAAATGGTATATCCTGTTATAGGAAATCCTAAGATCAAGATTTTAAAACAAATGTACAAAGAGAAAGAAGAAGAAATAGAAGGAAAGATATTTGATCATTATAATATAGTTTCTGATCACATTCTTTGCCACGTAAAACTAATTGAAGCAAAAGCAAATAAAGAAAAAGAATACTCTTTGGATACTGCTAAGTTCAAACCATATACTGATTTATTTTTAGAATCTTTAAGGGACGAAATTACAGATAAAGTTAATTTAGAAGTTACAGATATGATGGATAATCAGACAGTATCAAAACTAAAGGCTGATTTTTTTGCAACTGCAAAAATTATTTTCCAAGAATATTTTCCAGAAGAACATCAAATAAAGATAATTTGTGCAGAAATGTTGCATAGAATGTATGGCCTAGGAAAAATAGAAGTTCTCTTAAATGATCCCCATATAGAAGAAATAGCTTTAAATTCGTCAAAAACTGAAGTGTGTATTTATCACAAAAAATATGGTTGGCTAAAAACAAATATTTTACCAGCTTCTGAAGAAATGATTGCGAACTATTCTGAACAAGTAGGTCGAAAAGTAGGAAGAGAAATAACTACTTTGAATCCCATACTTGATGCACATTTGCCTGGTGGAAATAGAGTAAATGCAACACTAACCCCGATATCTGCTTTTGGAAATACTATGACTATTAGAAAATTTGCAACAAGACCCTGGACTGTTGTTGATTTTATAGGACAACAAAAAACTATGAATACAGAAATGGCAGCAATACTTTGGATTGCAATGCATTACGAACTAAACATCTTGGTTGCAGGAGGCACAGCATCAGGAAAAACTAGTGCGCTCAACGCGTTTTGTGCATTTATTCCGAGTAACAACAGAATCATTTCAATTGAAGATGTAAGAGAAATCCAACTCCCAGAACATTTGATATGGAATTGGGTACCTATGGTTACAAGAAACCCTAATCCAGAAGGCTTGGGACAAGTATCTATGTTGGATTTAATGCAGACTTCTTTGAGAATGAGACCTGATAGAATAATAGTTGGAGAAATCAGAAGACAAAAAGAAGCAGAAGTATTATTTGAAGCAATGCACACTGGGCACAGTACTTATAGTACAATGCATGCAAACAATAGCCGCCAAGTTGTAAGACGATTAACAGAAAAGCCCCTAGAAATCCCAACTTTAGAAATTGAGGCAATAGATCTTTTATTAGTACAATACAGAGATAGAAGAAAAAATCTTAGAAGAACATATGAATTATCTGAAATAGAAACAGGAGTTTCAAATGACCAATTATCTATAAATACAATATACAAATGGTCTGCAAGAGATGATGCCTTTGATAAAATTGCAGAACCTGCAAAATTTATTAGACAATTAAATTTGTATACCGGCATGACCGAATCTGAAATAAAAACTGAAATCAAAAATAGAGCAAGAATCTTAGAATGGATGAATAATCACAATTTAAGCGATATATCTGATGTTGGAAAAATAATGGTTCTCTTTTATTCTAACCAGAAATTGGTGTCTAACTTTGCAAAATTAGACAAAGATCCAAAAGAGTTGTTTGAGTGATAATGGTGAGAATTAGATTTCTGTTATTTAGTATGGAACAATGCCAAAAAATAAACAGACACTTTTTGGGGATTGGCAGAAAAATTGGTTTGTTTTTTCCAACATTAAGATATGATTTGGAATCTTCAGAACTTATCAATGATTATGACCATTATTTAACTGCTGCATTTTTTTCTGCATTAGTTTATGGTTTAGCGGCTTTTATTTTGTTTTTCTGTTTGTTTTTTATAAAAAATAAAGGTTATAACCCCAGTGGATTATTATATTCAATAATTATAGGGTTTGTCTTTTTCCTGGTTTTTTTGCTACTGCACGCATATTATCCAAAAATTATGTCACAAAAAATAGCAAGAGATACAGATACTGGACTAATATCTGTTTTGAGAAATATTATAATTATGATATCGTCAGGAATTAGTTTGTATGGTGCAATATCCAATGTTGCAAAATCAAAACAAGGTAAAATCAGCGAAGAATTTTCAGAAGTAGTAAAAGACATCAATGCAGGAATTGGTGAAGTAAAAGCATTAGAAAGGCTGGCAGTAAAAACAAAATCAGAGTTATTAAAAAAATTCTGTTGGCAACTAATCAATTCTTTAAATAGTGGTGCACCAGTAGCTAATGCTTTAAGAACTGTTTTGGATACTGCAATAAATACACAAAAAAGGGCAATAAAAAATTATTCTGCAGAACTGAATTTGTGGATTTTGATATATTTGCTTCTGGCCGCTGCATTGCCGACATTAGGAATAATTGTATTTGTAATTTTTTCATCTATAGGCGGTAGTTCGGTAGGCGTAGGACATCTAATAGGCATTGTTGTTTTGTCTGTAATAATGCAAATTGTTTTAATTGGATTTGTAAAGAGCAGGGTGCCAAAGGTATATTTATGACTTTTTATAATAATTTGTGCAAAAAAATAGGAACTATTGTTCCAAAGAAATATAAAAATGATGAATTATACCCTAAGATGAGATTTGCAGGAATAAATGAAGATTTTGATTATTATGTTGGATCAAAAATAATATTGATTATAATTTTGTTTCTCATTGGTTTTATTTTGCCAATCACTTTGTTTAGAATTATAGGTATAACAGATAGTTTGGGGCAGGTATTAATAAAAATTGCTGAATATTCTTTTAGTCTGCATTGGCTGATTGTAGGAATAATCTTGGGGCTGGTTTTCTTTTTGATTCCTGCAATAATTTATTATATGCGAATTTTGTACATTATTCAAATGCGTGCAAAAATGGTTGAAGAAGTTTTGCCAGATTTTTTGTTTTTAGTTTCAAACAATATAAATGCAGGTATGACTACCTTTTCTGCAGTTAGTAATAGTACAAGAAAGGAATTTGGCTTATTAAACGAAGAAATAAAACAGGCATTATCCAAATCTATGGGCCAAGAATCTTTTACTGACTCTTTAAAAGAATTGAACTATAGAATAAATTCACAGATGTTAAAAGAAACAATATCCTTTTTTTCTGAAGCTATGAAATCAGGCGGCAAATTAGCAAAATTATTGGAGAATACAGCATCAGATTTAAGGCAAAGGCAGGAATTAAAAAAAGAATTAAAAAGCAGTACAAAAATGTACGTAATGTTTGTCCTTTTTATTATTTTAATTGCAACACCTTTACTATTATCAATCTCTGTTCAATTTCTAAAAACTATTGAAGGGCTGCAAAATACTGGTCTGCAGGAAGCAGTACAGATGACGCAGGTATCGTTTTTAGGTGGCAAGTTGTTAATAAGTCCTGAATTTATGAAATTCATGGCTTATATTGTACTATTTATTAATTCTATGTTGGCGTCTTTGTTTATGGGCCTTTTAGGAGATTCAAAATTAACGCAAGGCGTAAAATACTTCCCAGTTCTGTTTTTTATTTCTACTGTTTTATTTACTTTAGGTACAATAATTTTGCCTAATTTCCTAGGAGCCTTGCAATAGAAAAGTTTTTAAATTAGCATAATATATGTATAAATAACAAAAACGAGGTGATATGAAGTGTTTAGTAAAAAAGGACAAGGTACAACAGAATACCTTATTATTTTAGCAGTAATAATTGTAATTGCTCTAGTTGTTGCTGGAGTAATGGGTTGGTTCCCAGGCATGAGCGCAGGAATTAACGAAACTCAAAGTAAAGCATACTGGGGTGCTACAAGCCCAATCTCATTGTCTGATTGGAAATTAGCAAGCACAGGTGCAACATTTACTCTAAAAAATATGGGTGCTGACAAGTTAACAGTAACTGAAATCAATGTTAACAATATTGATTTAAATTTAACAGATGTTGTTTTAACTGCAGGAGCTACAAGTCCAACTGCAAATGCTGCTGGTTTTACATGTACCGCAGGACAAAGTTTTAGCTACGATGTAGTTATTACTTATGATGTAGATGGTGGTTTGACTGGAAAGAAATTAACAGGCTCAAAACCAATAGTGGGTACTTGCCAATAAAACCGTTCAATAAATAAGTTAGGGTTTTTAACCCTTTCTCTTCTTTTTTTATTTACACACTATACATATTATCTTTATGTGTTGCGAGGGTGCAATCAATCAATATAGTTTATGCTTTGATTTTGTATATTGATTATGTGTTGTTGATTATATGGTAGATAAAATTATTAGGATTCCTTCAGGCATACCAGGCCTAGACGATTTGATAGAAGGCGGATTTGAAAAAGGAAGTTCTATTTTAGTTGTTGGAACACCAGGTGCTGGAAAAACAACATTCGGACTACAATATCTGTATTCTGGTGCAACAAAATACAAAGAGCCGGGAATATTTATTACATTCGATGAAAACAGAGACGAATTAATAAAACATCATAAAATATATGGTTGGAATTTTGAAGATCTGGAAAAGAAAAATTTATTTAAAATATTAGAATACAGACCACACCAGGTAAACAAATTGATGGAAGAAGGTGGAGGAATAATAAAAGATGCAATAAAAAGCATAGGCGCAAAGAGACTGGTTTTAGATTCAGTAACTGGTTATTCTATATTATTTAAAGATGAATATCAGAAAAGAGAAAGCATAGTAAATTTGTTTGAACTATTTAAAAAATGGGGTACAACTACTTTAGTAACAGCAGAGGATACAAGCTCAACAGGGTTTGGAGACGGGGGCGTATCTTATTTAACAGATGCAATTATACAGTTAAAATTTGAGGCTATTGGAAAAAGTGCAGCAAAACAACATATCTTAGAGGTTGTAAAAATGCGTGGCACAAAGCATTCAACAAAGGTATGCTCTTATACCTTTGGAGATAAAGGCATCAAAGTCTTTAGTGATCTGATCTAAGGCCAATAGATTACTTCTTTGCAATATTCCACAACAACTCGAAGAAGTTCTTGTTGCTTTTTGTTACTGCATTACTGTTTATTAAAAAGGCAATTGGCTGTTCACCCCAAACAATTGTAACTGTTCTGCTTCCTGAAATTAATATTGTTGATGGAAAATCATATTGTTTTGGCAAAAACCGTAATTCAGCAAATTTTTGTTTTTCTTTCAATCTGTCTTTTCTAATCAATTCATTATAAATAATTCTCTTCTTAATTTTTGCTCGAATTCTATTGCTTTCCCAAATATTTCTAAATACAGGATAGGTTTCAGAAAACTTTCCCTGTGCACCATAAGATAATATTTCAGAACTATCTTTCAACAATAATTCTAAAATATATTTTACTCCTTTCTTTCCTTTTTCTTTTATTTTGCCTTTAAAAATTACCCTGTGTAATAGCAAATTGACAAAAATACAGGGTAAGATTTATGTTCCACAATTTCATCAAAAAGCTAGGCGTAACACACTACTTTGTGGAACATGTTCATTCTCGTATCCCTTTTTTTATTCCAAATAAACCTTGTGGTCTAATCAACAATACAAGGAATAACAAAATAAATGCTATTGCATCTTTGTATGTGCTTAAGAAAAACCATGCGCCATAATTCTCGAAAAGACCAACTAAATAACTTCCGAAAATTGAGCCATAAACACTTGTCAAACCACCAGTAACTGCTCCAATAAATCCCTTTATCATATAGAAAGTACCTAATGTAGGTGTTAAAACATATTCTAATGTAATTATTGTTCCTGCAATTGCACCTAATATTCCTGCAACTAAAAAAGAATATAACATTATTTTCTCAGCATTGATTCCATAAATCTCAGCTAATTCTTGATTCTCAGCAACCGCCCTGAATGTTGTTCCTAACTTTGTTTTTTTCATTATTATCCAAATGCTTATCAAAATAACGACAGTAACAATAATAATCAATATCTAGATAATAGTAATTTTTGCGCCAAAGAAATCCAGACCTTCTACTACTGGAAGATTAATTCTTCTCGGACTAGCAGTAAAAATTATCTGCAATAAACTTTCTACTGCCAACATTACAGCAAATGAAATCAAAAGCAAAATAACTTTTGATGCCTTGACCAGTATTAATTTCTTATACAAAAAGGTATATGCTAAAAAATTAAATGCAACACTAAATATTACTGCTGCAATAAATGCGCCTAACCAACCCAAAGGATCAAAAAAAATCAAAAAAGCATATGCGCTTATTCCAATAGTTGCGCCATGCCCAAAATTAGCAAATCTAGTTACAACGTAAGTTAAAACGAAACCAACAGCAACTAAAGCATAAACACTACCAACAATCAAAGCATTGATAAACACTTGAAATAACATACTTTAGAAATAAAGCACAAAAGAATATAAACAATTAAGCTTTGGCTCTTATTTTTAAATCTAATCTTTCCCTATATATACTATTAGAATATCCTGATAGAATATCCTGATTAGTTTTTGGCAGACCGTACCTTTTTTCTAAAAAGGCGGGGGCCCCATAGCCTAGTTGGATAAGGCGCCAGCCTTCTAAGCTGGAGATCCAGGGTTCGAGTCCCTGTAGGGTCATTTTAATTTTTTTCACTCGAATCAAAAAATTAAAAAGTTCCTAAGAAGCTCTTGCCATGTGTTAAAATGGCTTTGCTTTACAAAGAGCTTTTAACAATAAGTAAAAAACTTAAGACTCTACGTCTTCAGTTTTATACTCTTCGCAAGCCATTCTTAGGCTCATCCCTTTTTTCTTTAATTTATAACGTATTTCTTTTAAAATTGTAAAAAAGAGTTTCTTTACAAAGAAAATTTGTTTACGCTTTTGGCAAACACAGTGTCAAAAAGGCAAAATGACTTTTGACATGTTGTAAAAGATTTTGTTCAACAGAACACAATCTTCTACACTAGGCTTTTTTAAAAAGCCTTGGCAGGGATGGCAGAGCGGTCTAATGCGCCAGTCTGGAAAGCTGGTCTCGAAAGAGGCGAGGGTTCGAACCCCTCTTTCTGCGTTGTATTAATGCATTTGAACAAAAAACAAATCTTTATTGCATATCCTAGCCAAGGTAATAGTGTTTGTCTTTTAAATATTAAAATCTTTGTGCCTTTTGCCTTGAAATTCTTGAAACATATCTAATCGCAACTTTGACATTTGACCTGTTTTTAAATTGTGAAAAACTATGCCTTCTGGTTTTTGTTTAATATCTCTTTTTCTCATTAATAAACTAAAAATTCCGCCCTCATCAATAGGCTTGAAGAACCAATCTTTTAGGTTCTCAAATGATTTAGAATATTTGTGCCACGATTTGTAAACCAAACTATTCATACCATAAGTCATAAATGGAATCCAAAGATTGCTTTGTAGATTGTAAGGGTTGCCATTTATCTTTTCGCCAATTAATTCGCCAAAATGCTGGCCATCTTGCAAATCTAAAAAACCACGATCTTTGCTTTCCAATAACCCTTCAATTATATTTCTCGTACCCTTTCCAAACAATTCTATTTTATTTAATCTGTTATATATTCCTACAATCTTTTTATTTTCAATAACAATACTAACATCTGTGCCATCTAATTTTTCCATACATACTACTTCATCTTCTTTGCCTTCCAAAACCCACTCATAGCCGGGATTTATTTCTGAAGTTACAACATATTCGTTATTAATTTCTTTTCTCACAAATGGACTTTCTATTTTTGGAAAATCTTTAACTTGCATATAATACCACCACATATTTATTTTTGTTAACTATAACAAATAAAATTATTTAAATACTGAAATTATTGTTTCATAAACTTCTTTGAATTCTGGAAGTTTAGTAAATATTAATCCTTTCAAATCTGTTTTATACAACTCTTCTCTTGATTTTAATATCTTATTTAAATCTGTTTTATTAAAAATAGAGTTATATAATTCAAATTTCTTATTTATTAAGGCATAATCTGGTACGATATTTTTATACTTTATTAGAAAATATAAATCATAAATATCTCTTGCCTTTTCTCTTGTTAACAAATCCCTTACTTTTTCAGCAAATACTTCATTTAAATCCATTCCTCGAATTATTTTTGATTCTAAATCATAATATGGGAAATAAATATCATATACATTTGGTTTTAAACTTAAATTTTCTCTTTTACTAATCTCAATCCACAAAAAACATCTTGAGCGATCATTATCATTAAATAAAGGACCCGCAATTCCTAATTTGAAAGATAATGTTATAGGTGTATTAGTTATATCATTTATTCTTACATTTACGCCCCTTGATTTTAATATTGACAATAATTCAGTTGCTAATTTTTCATCTATAGGACCATTTGCAGCAAAATCTAAATCCTCAGAAAATCTATTAAGGTTGTGACAAAACCAAAGATAAGTTCCACCTTTAAATATAATATTATAGTTTCCTAATAATATTAAAATTAAATTTTGTAAATAATGTCTTTCTTGTTGAGTTGGTTTTAAATTATTAATTTTTGCTAATTCTAATATCTTCTTTTTGCTTATCAATATAATCACCTACTTTCAAAACTCTTTTTGCCCTATAGCCCTTAATTGTTTTATATTTTTTAACATATTCTTTTAATTTTAAAATATTTAGTTTTGAAAGAATATCTTTCAAATAGATCTCTGAAAAACCATAAAAATAAATTAAATCCAAGACTGCTTTTTCTGGTTCTGCTACAAAATAATATGTTCCCTCTGCGAATTCTTTTTCATATCCAAAGAATAATTTGGGATTTATTTTATAATAATTATAACTAGTTTTTAATTTTACTTGCTTTGTACAAATAACATCTACTGTATTTGGTACTTGCAAAATTATTTGAAAATAATGTAAAGCCGAATTCAAAGAAATATATGATGGTTCAATTAATTGGTTAGCAATAATATAATCATTATCTGTAAATGCAATATATCCAGAAACTACTTTATTCGCAATATTTCTTTTTGTTAATCTAGCCATATACGACCGTGTAGTGCCTTCTGATTTCCCTAACAACATAGATAATTCTTTTATATTAAACACTCTTCTTTTTGTTTCTAAAGCGAGTTCTTTAATTTTAAATATATCCAGCTTATCCATAAAATCCCTTTTGTGGCAATTTTGCCACATATATGGTATTATGCCTATTTAAATACCTTTCTTTTTTATAACTCACAAATCCTCTTAGGTAACAATTCTGTTACCTACAAAAAATTATAAATAGTCCAAATGCACTAAAAACAGGTCTTTGTTGATGCATTCCCAACCTGTAGGTTTGTTTTTGTCTTTTAAAATCAATAATCCAAACCATTAATTCAAACAAACCCTTTTTAAATCTCTTCAAGATTTAAATTTTTAGGAGTTTATCTAAATCATTTAAATCAAAACATTTAACAGAAACATTTTCATATTTTGATATTGTTTTAGAAAAAGACTTTGCAAAAATTAAAAATTGTTCTTTTCTATTATTTTTATGCCAATCTACAAATTTGCTTTTTTCAATCAATTTAATTAAAATAGATCTTGCATCGATATTTTCGCCCCATTTACATTCGCCAAAATATATTTTATTTTCCAACTCATTCTTTGCAACAATATCAATTTCTTTATCTTTGCACCACCAATTGTAACCCCTACAAAAATAATTTTTAGAAAAAATATTTTGACAAAATCGTTCAAAAACTTTGCCCATATAATTATCATAATCTTTTACTATAAATTTTATTTGATATTCGGGATTTAATTCGATGTTTTCCTTATAGGGATAAATGTATCTCAGCCAAAATCTAAAATAATTATCTTTTACAACATAAATATAATTTTTGTCTTTTTCAGAAGATGTAACCGGCTTTACTTTTTCTAAAAGCCTCAGCCCCATCAAACTTTTTAAATATTTTAAAATGTTGGAAACATCCACTTTTGTTTTATTGGCAATTTCGGAGGGGGTTGTTGAACCTTCAGAAACTACTTTTAAAATATCTATATATACCCCATAACTTCTCAATTCTGAAGATAATATCATTTGAGCATCAGAATAGAATATGTTTGTTGGGTTTACTAAATCAAATAGTATCTTTTCAAATTTTTTTTGAGGATCTACTAAACTTAAATAAAAAGGTATTGTGTCACAAAGTCCAAATAACTTTATTTTGTCTTCAATAGAAACATTACCAAAAAAACCAGATAATGAAGAAAGTGGCAATTCTTTCAAATTTAACAATAAATTTAATCGCCCATACAATGGGCTTTTGTAATCTAAAACGTCCGATTCTATTATTGAAATATAAGAACCTAACAAAATTACCATAATATTGTCTTGTTTTGAAATTATTTCATCGAAAATTTGTTGAAATTTTGAAGGTATGGTTTTATCATTTACAATCCAATATGGAAATTCATCTATTATCAAAATTAACTTTTTTTCTGACTTGTTAGCCACTTTAGATATGATTTCTTTAAACAAATCAGAAAAATCAGAAGCCTCTAAAAACACATTAAACTCTTTAGAAAACCTAGTCTTAAATCGATCAAATTCAGTTTCAATATAATCCTGATTTGCCAAAAAATAAAATGAGTTTTTACTTTCTATAAATTTCTTTACAAGATATGTCTTGCCAATACGACGGCGACCATAAATAACACAAAATTCAGCAGTTTTAGATACATACTTCTCTTCCAAAAGAGCTAATTCTTTGTCCCTGCCAAAAAGTATCATAATACTAAGTAATACAATACTATTTATAAACCCTTACTATATAGGCTTTGTAAAAACCCGTCAAATTTATGTTAAGTGAGAGATAGATTTTATGTTTTACGGAAGTATAATATTGGTTCTCATACAGCTCTCATAGGCTCTGTAGAAACCCTCAATTTTCTTTTAATATTTTTGGCCAGAAAATATATTAAAGATAAAAAGGTTATCTATAGGTGACAAATCAAATCTCCCCAGTTTCGAAGCTGATTGGTTTTGTTTGTCACTTATTAACAGGGTTTCTACAGAGCCGCTCTCATATATACTACTAAATTCAATTAACCTCAATACAGAGCCAACC
>PEXK01000054.1:15235-15874 GCA_002779075.1 Candidatus Diapherotrites archaeon CG08_land_8_20_14_0_20_30_16
CAAACCTTTTTAAATCTCTTTAGACTACTATTTAAATATATATAAGGTGTGATTATGATTTTTGATAATAAAATAATGTTTCTTTTTTTAATTGGTATAATGTTTGTTTTGTTTGGATCTGCTTTTGGAATAGGAACCTGCAGAAGTTATATTAATACTGTTTTGCTTTCGGAAGGATGTCAAAGTATAATAAATACTAATGGTAGCAATACTATTGATGGATTTCCAATTACTTATAGCGTGGGAAGTACTGCATATTTTCCAAACATAACTTTACCTAATGGATACACATTAAGTTTTACTATAGAAGAAAATTTTACTGGCTTTGCTAGATATTTAAATGCTTTTGTTAATTCAACAGTAAAAAATAAATCGGGAGACCTAGTAACATATGTAGAAAGCGGTATAGATTATGATACTGCAAGTAAAAATACAAACACTACAATTTATTTAGATGATGTGCCAGCATTGAAAATTACATCTACTGATATGGGAACACCAGAAGAGGGCAAATTGTATCTATCCATTATTCCTATTGAGAGTTGGTTAAAGACTATTTCAACAGACATCGCAAAAAAGCCAAATTGTATTGATAATATAACTTTAACTTTAGTTGGATGTATATTGGCAAACAACAAT
>PEXK01000009.1 GCA_002779075.1 Candidatus Diapherotrites archaeon CG08_land_8_20_14_0_20_30_16
ACCACAAGACAAAAATTATTGTAGACATAAAAATCCAACCCAAAATATGCAAACAGTTTACACTAAGACTATTTGTAAATTCAAACAAAGCAAATAAACGCAAAATATTTGCAATATAAAGTACTATTGCTCCCAAAATAAAAACAAAAACTCTTTTCTTTATTGATAAACGAATTATTGGATTAAATATCAAGGCCAAATAAACAAAAATAGAGAAGAAACCAGAGCATTGATAATCTATAAGAATGATTGTTCCAAAAACACTTGCTTTGCCATAAGCATCAACATAGCCTAAATAATGAAATAAAGCTATTATTGGACTCTCCAAAGCCAATAAGCTCTCAAGCACGTAAAATACAAGCAAAGAACCTAAAACCCATACAACTAAGCTCAAAATAGGTAAATATGAAGGTAGTTTGCCTTTAGAAGCCATAATATAAGAAGTATACCAATTTAAAAAACTTTTTCCATTAATATGTTTATTAACTTCACTATTTGGGTATTGAAATGGATATTAAAGAGCAGTTTCGTAGAGAAATTAACAAAAAGAGCGTATTCAAGAATAGAGATTTAGTTTCGCCTCATTATGTACCTGACACCTTGCCTTTTAGAGAAAACCAGATACAAGAAATAATTTCTGATTTGGCCCCAGCTTTGCAAGGAAACATGCCAAATAATTTGTTTTTGTATGGAAAAACAGGTTGCGGGAAAACAGCAACAATAAATAAAGTATTAGAAAAGATGTTGGAAATACAAAAAGAAAGTAATCTACAACAAAGTATAGTATCTATTTATATAAATTGTAGAACATACAATTCCAAATACAAAGTTTTATTAAAAGTTGCAGATAATTTATTCCCAAAAAGTTATTTTGGATATTCCGCAAGTTTTATTTATGATTCAATAGTAAAAGAATTAACACAAAAAAACGTTTTTGTAATTGTTGTTTTGGATGAAATTGATTTAATAAAAGATGCTAATGATGCACTTTACTCTTTAGTACGAATTAATGATGAAATTAAACAAGGAGCAACAACAATAATAGGAATATCAAATAATGTATTGTTTAAGGACTGTTTAGATACAAGAACAAAAAGTGGATTGTGTAAAAAGGAATTGATTTTTCCGCCATACAATGCACAAGAATTAAAAGAAATTCTAACACAAAGAATTGGTATTGGTTTTCAAGAAGATTGTGTTGAAGAAGGAGCAATAGCACTAGCAAGTGCTTTTGCTGCACAAGAATCTGGTGATGCTAGGACAGCATTATTACTGTTAGAAAGCGGAGGAGAAATTGCAGATAAAAAGCAAACTTACAAAATAACTGAAGAGGAGATAAAAGAAGCAAAAAAGCAGGTAGAAGAAGAAATAGTTGTTGATATGATCTCCACTTTGCCAGAACAAATAAAAATAGTATTGTTTGCAATTGCAAATATGGTAAAAAACAATAGATTTTCAACTCATTTATTAGATGATGGGTATGTGATATATTCTGGTGATGCCTATTTAGAATACGTAAAGCAAATTAAACAAGTATCCAAACAGCCAGTAACAATGAAATGGTTTAAAGAATACTTGGGCGAATTGACAACTTATGGTTTATTAATAACAACAACATCAGGCAAAGGTGTTAGAGGCTCAACAACTTTAATCAAAATGGCAATTGATGCCAATACAGTTATGAAAGTTTTAGAAACTAATCTGTAATGTTTTTTTACACCTAGCGAGAAAAAATAATTATTTCTTACTACCCCTTTTTGTATTATTATTTTTATTTTGTGTATTTAATTGGGCCAATTCTTTTGAGAGTTCTAATTGCATTTCATTATATAGATCTTCATTTATTTCTTGCTTGAAATATTTCTTCTGAAGAAATTCAATTGTACGTTTAATGTCTTTTTCTTTTGAGAGTTCAGAATTTGAAAACTGAAGCTTGTAATCTATGAGAAAAATCTTTTTATCAAGGGAGTTTATTTGTAGTTTAAATTGCTTTTCACTTAACTGCCTTTTCAAGTACTGTTTTTGTATTTCATTTTTTTGTGTTAATAAAGATTCCTTTAATTTGTGATATTTTAAAAGCTCTTGTAAAGGCGAGCCTGTTGCTTGGGTATACAAAAGATAACCAAAAAGAGCAGAAAGAATAAAACAAATGCCAAAAGAGATCAGAATAGCTGTGTTAACAAGGATTAAGCCCAAAAGGAACAATATTAAAGAAAATATTAGGAAAAATATAAAGAGAATTGCTTTGAGCTTCTGGGAATCCATAAATATCACTATGTTTATGGATGTGTCATAAACTCTTGTTTTCTGACACTTAGTAAAAGATTTCGCTTATCTGAAAGAAATCTTATACTCTTTGTTGTATACTTTTGATATATCTGGAAAAAGTTACAACTATCCATACTTATATATCAAGGATAGGTTTTTATATATTTAGGGGCAGATATATATAAAGTAAAAGTAAAGGAAAGTATACAAACTTGTACTGTTTAAAGGAATATGCTTAAAACCTAATTTTTTATTTTATAGGGGTATTTTTATGGGGTTAAGACCAGCAAGATGTTTTAGAGATAGAGAAAGATCATACACTAGACACGCGCCAAAAGTTCAGAGAAAGAACTTTTTAGGCGGTGTTCCAGGAGTAAGAACAAGAGATTTTACAATAGGAAATCAAACAAAAGAATTTGATACACAATTTGATGTTGTTTCAAAACAAACAATGCAAATAAGAGACAATGCAATAGAATCTATGAGACAAAAATTAGTAAAGAAATTTACAGATACATTAGGAAAGGACGATTTTGTTATAAAGATCAGGCTTTATCCACATCATGTTGTTAGAGAACATAAATCAGCAACTGGGGCAGGCGCAGATAGAGTATCAAAAGGAATGAAACATGCTTTTGGCAAAAACATAGGCCGGGCAACACAAATAAAAAAGGGTCAAATTCTGCTTTCTGTTGTTGTTGATCATGTAAAGAAAGATAAAATTAGAGAAATATTGAAAGGCATTAAATATAAAGTAAATATGCCATTTGAAATAAAAGAAGTGAAACACTTAAACAAAATGCTTTCGGGTAGAAAGAAATGGACAAGAGAAGCAAAAATTGGAAAAGCCCAAGAAGTAGCAACAACAGTTGCTCCTGCTGTAACACCAACAAAAGGGGAAAAACCAGAACCTAAAGCTAAAGAACCAGGCAAGAAGAAATTTATGAGATAAGAATCATTTGGTTCTTATCTTGGGCTTTATTTTTCTTTTGCACTCTTTTTTTTACACGAACCGCATAGCCAGCCATTCTGTTTACTGTCTTTTTTGAAAAAGGCAATTTTAAGTTAGAGATTGTTTTTTTGTTCTTCTCAAAATCGGTGTCAAATTTGTCACCTAACTCATCAAGCATAAAATCTGTTTTTGTTTTCAAAGGCTTCAACATTGAATTTCCCATAACATCACCACTACTATTTCTTAACAATTTTCAAAGGTGTTTTCCCTTTTTTGAATTCTTCTTCTGTTAATATTATTGTACTCTTTTCTTTTGGATTGTCTAAATAAACTTCTGCACCATCGCTTATTTGCAAAGCCCTTGCAGACAACATTCTTGTTCTTTCATATTGTGTTAACTTTTCCATACAACCACCAATTAGTATATATTTTTGCAATATAGGATTTAAAAAGGATTACTTCTTTTCTTCCTTTTCTTCAAGCTTTTGAACCTTATTTTCAATTAAATCGCCATATTTCTCCAAAAAGCCCTCTAGTTTGCTTTTCTCTCCTGGCTTAGGTGCCATTTTACCAGCTAATATCTCTGCAAGTCTTGAAAACTCCATAGGAAAGATAATCTTAGTCGATGCGCCTTTGGATATCTCTTCCAATGCTTTTATGTAATAATAAGATATTGATTTGTCTGAAAGTTCAGATGCTGCTCTGTTTATTGCACTTATTTTTTCTCTTTCAGCTTCTGCCATTTGAACTATTGCCAATCTTTCTTGTCCTGCAGCTTTTTGTTTGTGCATTGCTTCCATTACAATATCAGGAACAATAATTTCTTTTAACTCAACGCTTTCAACAGAAATTCCCCAATCTTTTGAAACATATGCCAACTCAGCAACCAGTTTTTTATTTAATTCATTTATATTGCTTATGACTTCGCTTAATTCCATATTGCCAATAACTTCTCTTACACTTGATTTAATAAAAAGTTGTGCTGCTTGCTTATAATCTTCGACATTAATTACTGAATTTATAACGCTTTGCGGATCTTTCTTCACAGCCAAATAAATAACAGCATCAATCTTAACAGCTACATTATCTTTTGTGAGAACCTCTTGCTTTGGAACATCAATAGTTTGTACACGCAATTCTACTTTTCTTGATGTTTCTAAACCAGGAATAATAAATGCCCAGCCCGGACCAGAAACTCTATGCAATCTTCCAAACCTAAAAATAACTGCTCTTTCATATTCCTGCAAAAATAAAACAAAACCTGCTTTCAAAACAACAACAATAACAAAAACCAGTATTAAAACCAAAAGAAAAATCAATTTAATCAAATTGGACATGCTAACAAATAAATCTACTAGAAAATAAATTGCAAGCAGAACAAACAAAATAATAAATACAAAAAATA
>PEXK01000031.1 GCA_002779075.1 Candidatus Diapherotrites archaeon CG08_land_8_20_14_0_20_30_16
ATTCCTCCTTCTAAAGTCATAAGCCAACTTAATTAGAATAAGTAGTATATATACAGGGGCAGTAAAGGTTTATAAAGCCTATCTGCAAAAAGTTATGTTTAAAAATCTAATACCTTTTGCGTTGTTTTTCTCTTTCTTTTTTTCTTAAAGCTTCTGCCACAGATATTTCTGACGGCGTATAACCTAATTTCAATGATATGTCTCTACGAACAAATGGAACTAATCTAACTAATCTAACACCATTTTGCTGTAATCTTGCTTTGGTATATCCTCCAACTAATAAATATTCATCCGAGTTTTTAACGATACTTGCCAATACCCGTTCTTCGAATGTTTTAGGAGCTACAGGTTTTCTAGCTAGAAAACTTTTTCCTACAAAATTTCTTCTTGGTTCAATAGTAGTTAATTCATCCGGATATCTTCTTTCAAGCCTTCTATCTAAATCAACAACACGAGATAATATTTTATTTAAGTAATTTTTATTTAAGATTTATGTAGGAACTGCTGTTCTTTTAGGTTTTCTTGGTTCTTGTGGTTTTCTAGGTCCAGGCATAAACATCACTCCTTTGTTTATATAATAAATTTACATTAATTTAAATAACTATCTCTTATTTTACAAATCTTTAATCATAGTTTTAATTTGCTCTAAATCCCTTTGCATATCCTGAATTTCTTTTTCTGCCTTAATGTTTACCTGGTAATCGTATTCTGCTCTTATTCTATCGTTTTCTGCCTGCCTATTTTGGCTCATTAGAATTACAGGTGCTTGAAGAGCTGCAATACAAGAGAGACATAAATTTAAAATAATAAATGGATACGGATCCCATGAATTAATCCAAGCATAAACATTAATAAGAACCCAAAAAATAATAAAAATTATCACCAAAATGATAAACCACCAAGACCCTATCAGATTAGTAATAAAGTCTGATGCTTTTTGACTTAAAGTAAGTTTAGGTTGCTCCATTTGTGTTACATCTTTCTCATTTTTGTATTTTCTAAGAAAACTAAAAAATCTTCTCAAACGCATATTAGTAATAAACATTAAAGTTTAAAAATAGAGGTTATGCCAGTTTTAATTAATTTAAAAAAAATAAAAAGAAGATATTTAAAGGTTTGTTAGAACTGAATTGTTAAGTTATTTGAGTATAACAGCATAACTATCTGAAGTTCTCTATTGAGTTATTTTTGCAATAACCATTTCCATAATGGAATAACAAAAATTTGCTTCTTTTCAATGCTCATTGTTTCCTCAGAATCATATGTAATTAAGTAAGATTTATTCAATTTGAATTCTTTCATTCCGTTTAATAGTCCACTAATCTCCCTTTCTCTAGTTTCTTTATTAGAAATATCATAACTCACTTGATATAAAGCATTTATCTTATTTGAATTGCTAGTAATAAAATCTATCTCATAATTGTTATTATTATAATAAAATATGTTTTCATTTGTCCTGATTAATTTTAAAAATACTGCATTTTCCATTACTCTATCTATTCCTTTTGAATAGGGATAACCAAAAGTAGTATAAATGCCTAAATCAATTAAATATGGCTTTTTGGGGTTGACTTGGCTTTTCTTTGTGCTAAATGAAAAGTTAGGAACTAAATACAACAATCCAGAATCTATAAGGTAATTTACATAATTATAAACTACTTCTCTTGCAACATCTTTTTCTTTGGCTACAGAATTATAATACTTATTCTGCGAAAAATATTTACTTGTGGTATTTGCTAAATATCTAAACAAGTCGTTTATAAAGTCTGCCCTTCTAATGTTATATCTCTCGATAATATCCTTGTAAATTATAACCTTTATATAGTCTGAAATTAGTTCTCTTTTCTTCTTTTTGCTTTTTTCTAATACTATCTCGGGAAAGCCACCATAATTTAAATATTCATCTACCAATTTCTTATATTTGTATTTTACTTTGCCAAAAATCGCATTGTCCTCTTTACCAATACCTTTAAAATTCAAAAATTCTGAAAAAGACAATGGATACCAGTATATTGGAAATGATTTTCCTCTTAAACCAGTATATATTTCCTTACTCATCAATTTTGAGGAAGAACCTGTAACATAAATATCTGCATTAAGAGTATTATTTAATCTTATAAGCTTTTTGGCCCAATTATCCAAATTTTGAATCTCATCAAAGAAAATATATGTTTTTTTGTTAGTATTTTCAGGATACATTTCAAAATAACAATCAAGTATTTCATCAAAAAGAAATGCAGTTTTAATTAATCTATCATCTTCAAAGTTTATGTACAATATTTGGGATTTATCTTTAATTTTTGACATAATTTGATATTGTAAATAAGACTTGCCAGATCTTCTTACACCTATAATAGTTCTAATTCTTTTTATAGATATATCCTCAAAAGGCCTTTCAAACAAAGTAACATTTATTTCTTGACCTTCTTTTATCAATTCTTTAATACCAGATTTATCCATACTTATAACTAAAACAAACATCTTTTAAACATATACGGTTATAACCTTACAAGTTAGATGGAAAGTGTATGGTTATGACAGTATACTCTTTATGTAGATCTTTTGTTAGCTTTAGCTCACGATTTTTGTCAAAATTAAAATGCAGTGTGTATTAACTTTATTTTTATCTTAATTTTCACTAAGTAACATGTAGCATAATTCTTAATTTATTCTTTAATATCTTATTCTTTAATTTTCCAGAAAATTAAAAATGCCCAAGAAATTACTTCTTTCTTGTTTGTACCTTTGAAGAATTTATCCCTAAGTCTCAAAAAATCAACTCATAAAAAACAAAAAAGCAAGAAGATTCTATGAGAATCTTCTTCTTGGTAAAGAGCTTGATTGCCTTACTCATCCTATTGCAAACCCGAAATGCAAATTAAAAAAAGTATGAAAAGAATCTTAGCTATGATTGCTTTACAATATCATATTAAAAAAACAGTAAAATACAAATAGCAACAAAGAATTCTAATTGTTATCAGATAAATATTGAGGAATAAGTTTAAAGAAAAATAAAAAAAGAGAAAAAGGATTTTTTACCTTTTTCTAGTATAGACTATTATTGCAATTATAACAACAATTACAACGCCTATAATAACCCACATCCACCAAGCAATTCCTTCAGATACTTCTTCAGAAGTTGTTGCTCCTTTCTCTTCTTCGACAGTTGTTGTTCCTTCTGTTTCCCCTTCTGTTGTTTTGTCTTCTGTTACTCCTTTCCCTTCTTCAGTTTCTTTCTGTGGAGTTACTTCTTTTGCAGAAACAGGAACAGAAACAATTGCAAAGAATGAAAATCCAGGAACTGTCACAGTAAAAGAATAGAATGTACCTTTGTCTTCTATTTTTGTTGGTGTGAAATAATTCCAAACACCATCTTTCAATCTACCTAATTTAATCAATGCAGGATCAGTTACTTCTGATTTCTTTAAAGTGAAAACTACATTTGCAAAGTCTAATTTTGTTAGGTCACCGTAATATTTTAATTCTAAATATTTTATTATTTTCATTGCAGAATCTTTTATTTTTTCAGAATCCTTCAAAATTGGTGTTATTACAACTTTCAATATTGAACTGTCGTCTGTTTGCCCTGTTTTGAAATGAGTTTCAACAGTATTAATGTACAATGGACTTTCACTAGATCCTGTGTTAAAAGTAAATGTTCTTGAACCATCAGGATTTGCTTTTGGTATTCCTGCTGTTGATCCGCCAGTATTACCTCCTGATGGTGCTGCATTCACTGTCAAAGTTCCGCTTGCAGAATTCTGTGTTTTATCTGTTTCAGTACCTGCGTAACTCAAAGATACAGTTAATGTTTTTGTGCCTGTTGTTGTAGGAGTGTATGTGAAAGCTACTGTTTTGCTTTCATCAATATCAAACCCACCAGCAGATATTGTTGATGATGTTGTTGTTGTTCCATCAGACAAAGTAGCTGTTACATCTTCTAAACCATCAACAACGCCATTATTTTCAAATGTTAATGTTACAGTTACACTATTATTAACAGTTACACTTGATGCACTTAACGCTACTGATATTGCATTCAAATCAACAGATCCAACATTTATATCTCTTGACAATCTCTGGTTTGATGTATCATAATCAACAGCACCAGTTGTTGTTGTGTAATTTACATCTACATTCATATCAACTAAAGTGCCAACTGCTGTTGGTGTTATGCTCACCTGAGGAACAGCATTTACTGCATTAATATCAAAGCTGGGATCTGTTTGAGTATTTTCATCAGTGCCACCATTATAATCAAACATTACATAGGCTGTTCCATTACCGTTATAATCTCCTCTGTTTGCAAAATTGAAATCTATTGTAAATGGTT
>PEXK01000038.1 GCA_002779075.1 Candidatus Diapherotrites archaeon CG08_land_8_20_14_0_20_30_16
ATTAAAACTCTAACAATATCTGGATCTTTTTTATTTATAAAATTATGAATTTGCAAACAAGCATGGTTCACACAATCTCCAATTTTATTAAGTATGTAGTTTATTATTTCTAAATCATGTATCCCCAAATCAGTTAAAACATCAACATCAACTGTTCCTGGTGGGTAAGGGCCTTGTCTCAAAATATTTATATAAAATATTTTTCCTAACTCGCCTCTGAAAACCATATCTATTGCTTTTCTCACTGCTGGATTGTATCTTTCTATGTGTCCAACAACACAAACAATATCATTTCTTTTTATGATTTCTTCAATTTCTTTTGCCTCTTTAACTGTAGATGCAATTGGTTTCTCAAGCAAAATATTAATTTTCTTTTGTGCTACTTTTTCTACTACTTCTTTATGTAACATAGTTGGAACACAAATAGAAATACCATCTAATTGTTCTGAGTCTAAAAGAGAGGTTAAATCATAGTATGCTTTACATTTATATTTTTCCGCAAATGAATCTGCTATTGATTTATTACTATCACAGATTGCAACAAGATTTACATTAGGATGTTCAAAATAAATTCGCGCATGGTTTTTGCCCATGTTACCTACGCCAATTACTGCCAAGTTTAACAAGCTATCACCTTCAAAATCAAAAAAAGTGTTAAGCTATACTTCTAAAGAATTAGTAACTTAAATTTTAGTTTAGATTTTATAGGAACTTCTAACAGAACTTTAAAATAATAAAGAACTAAATATTTATAAATCTACCTACCACTCACAATTTTAATTTCATTTATAAAAGTGGCTGTTACTAACAGCTAGAAAACACAAATATCAGCTAATACTGTCGGCCAGAACAGAAACTAAATAATCTATCGCCCACTTACAATTTCCAAAGCATCTCTTGGTTTCAACTCGTATTCTTTGCCAACCATTAGCTTACTTCTTGCAAAAAGTATCATCTTCAAAGAAATCTAAATCTTTAGTTACAATTTTATGTTTTGCTTTTACTTTATCAAATAATTTCTTTTGCTCATCAGTTAAATTCTGACCATATTTGGCTTCTATCAATACATATTCTTTTGAAACTCTAGGATATTCGTAAATAAAATCTATCTCAATTCCAGCATCTTTAACATATCTTGGTTTAAATGATTTTATCTTAAGAAAAACTAGATTCTCATATATTGCGCCTAAGTCTCTAACTCCAGTAGTTACATTTTTTATACCTACATCTGCACAATATAATTTCTTATTGTCTTTAATTCTTTCATTAAGGTTTTTAGAATTTATTTCAACATCACAAAATAAATATGTATCTTTAAAATAACCTATATATCTCTGTACAGTATCTTTACTTATACCTAATATATGACCTAATTTATTATAAGATATCTGCTTACCTACTCGCTCACATAAAAGCTTAAATAAATCTTTGATAACTTCAATATTCTTTATTTTATAAATCGCAACTATATCTCTATATATAATTGTATCTACTAAATTGATAATATAAGTTGGATCTGCAGTTAAAACATATTCTGGTATTCCGCCAAATTCCATATAATCCTTAAAATAATTTTCTAGCAAATATCTCTCTGAATTCTTAGAAGTATATTTTTTGAATTCTAAGAATTCATTAAAATCTAGTGGTTCAATTTCAAAAGTTCTTGATCTACCTGTCAAATATGCTTTCTTATCAATTAATTTACTAGCAGAAGAGGAACTTGCAAATATTTTTATTCCCTCTAAATCATATAAATTCTTTAATTCTTGACTCCAAGAATCTTTAACAGTTACTTCATCCAAGAATAAATATATCTTATCGTCAATATTTAAGTTGCATAATTTTCGAAATTCTCTAACTAATTCATAAATCAAATATGATTTAAACGACATAGCATCTATTGATAAATAACAAATATGTTTGGGATTTATGTTTTTATCATAAATTAAATGATAAATCATTTGTTTCATCAAAGTACTTTTGCCAACACGCCTTAATCCAGTAATCAAAATTACATCTTTATTTGATAAATTAAAATCAAAAAGAGAAATATATTTTGTTCTAAAGATGCTTTTCAATTCAAATTTTCCTTGCCACCAAGGATTCATTTCAAAAAATAACTCTTGCACAACATATAATATAGCTATACTAATATATATACCTTGCTATTGGCATTAGCCCAAAATCCAATATTGTCGCTACCATCGTTAGCAACCTTTATATAGAAACTAACTAGTTCCTTTTATTTATCTTCCACTCACAATTTCCAAAGCATCTCTAGGTTTAAGCTCATAGTCTTTGCCAACCATCTGCTTTGTTTTTGCAAGAATTGCTTTAATAAATTTATTGCCTAAATCACTGTGGATAGTGTATGCAAAATCTAGTGCTGTTGATTTAGGGGGCAACAAAAAACAATCTGGTAAAATATTTCCATCTTTATCTGCTAATTTTGTGCTGCCTGCAGGAAATATAGGCATATACCCCAAAACATCAAAAACACTCTTTTCTAAAATATCCTGCACACCTGTTGAACCATATTTTTGTAAAATGTTAACTTTAACAAACTCCAATGCTTTTACTTGCTTTTCATTCAAACTTTCGGGCTTCAAGATTTTAAAGTCTGCTTGACCTGGTAAATAATCAATTAAACCAGCTTTACTAGCTTCTTTTAATGCTAATTCACTTTCTGCACTAACTGGTATAACTAATAAATTTGGATAGGCTTCTTTTAGCCTTTTTATATTTGCTTCAGCACTTAGCAAGTCGCATTTGTTAGCGCAAATCACAATAGGTTTTGAAATTGCTCTCAGTTCAAATGCAAATTGTTTTACCTGTTCCTCTGAGAAATCTATCATTAATTCTGGCTTACCTTTCAAACCTTTTACTAATTGATGTTCTTTAATACTCAAACCAGCACAAACATCTCTCAGAGCATCTAAAATCTTTCCTTTTGTAGAGGCCTGAGTTCTTGCTAAATTTTTCCAATTCTTTAAAATAACTTGATAAAACCACATGTCCAATTCAAAAACTAAAAACTCAATATCTTTCAAGGGGTCATATGATCCTAAATCTACTGGCTCACCTTTTTCATTTGTTGAACCAGAAATATCAACAATATGGATTAAAACATCTGCATTTCTTAAATCATCAAGAAACTTATTGCCTAAACCTTTACCCTCATGCGCCCCAGGAACTAAACCAGCAACATCAATTATGTCTACTGGCACATATCTAATATGGTTAACACAGAACCCTGTACGAGGATTACATTGAACATTAAACTCCTTGTCAATACATTCAACCCTTACAAAACCAACCCCTCTATTTGGATCTATTGTTGTAAATGGATAATTTGCAGCTTCTGCCTGTGCCATAGTGCAAGCCTTGAAAAATGTGCTCTTTCCTGTATTTGGTTTTCCAACAATTCCTATAAGCATAATCTCGCCATTATTTTTTAACTTTTGATTCTAATTCTATTTGGTTATTGCCTATTCTAATTTTCTTCGCTAATTTTTTAATATCTTCTTCTGCAGGAAGATTTTCTGGTTTAATTCCACTTTTTTGTAATAGCCCACGAACATCTAAATTATTCTTTATATGTTCTCGAGTAATTTTATCTTCACCATTTAAATCAGAATATATCTTGTAAGTAAAAAGTCATTTATTTCTTTAGTTGCTCCTTTAGGCATATTTATCGTTTTCCTGACCTCGGGAAAATGATCATTTATATTAAAACCAGAATTCTTACAACTTGCTTTTGCTTTTTCAATAACACTTTCAAAATTTTCCCATTTAGCATAATCTAATAATATCTGCAAATCTCTCGCAAACCAGAATTCAACACCATTTAAAATTTTGGCTACTGATTCAAAAGAATTACTTAATTCATTAATAATTTGTTTATTCATAAGATTCCCTTATATATTATTTATAACTACAAAAGGTATTAAAATACTTAGGTTGTATATGAAATTAACTAATTCTAAATGTTTTAAAAACATTTGGGTTATTTATCTAATATAAATTGTAAAAAATGATTTTTAATTATAAATATGCATTTTGGGGATATTTGTGAGTTTTTTTGATAAATTAGGTGATTTTTTTAAAGAACATTGGAAACACATTCTTATTTTAATTTTGATATTCTTTGTTGCTTTTGGTTTCAGAACAATGATATTAAGATATGATTTAATGTTTGAATTTGACAGTTATTGGCATGCAAGAATGAATGGTGACTTAATATCAACAGGTGATAAACCGCAATATGATTTCCTGGGCACATATCATAATGCAAATAAAGGAGCAATTTCTG
>PEXK01000034.1 GCA_002779075.1 Candidatus Diapherotrites archaeon CG08_land_8_20_14_0_20_30_16
AAGCAAGAGATTCCAAAGGTATGCCCCGATGTAAAGAATCAGCAAAAGCAGGTGGAAACATTGCTAAGAATACAAGGAAAGAGTTAGAAAAGAAAATTGGCAAATCAATTTTATCAAAAGAAAATTATTTAGATTTGCAAAGTAGAAAGCAAAAGAAATTAGAAAAGAAATGATATTTATGAAACAGAACAAAAATATTAATAATAATAGGAGATTAATGACAGGAAATGAGGCAGTAGCTTATGCTGTTATGCAGGTAAATCCTGATGTTTGTGCAGCTTATCCAATTACACCGCAAACCCAAATTATTGAGAAATTTTCAAAATATTGTAGTGATGGAAAAGTAGATACTGAAAACATTTTAGTTGAATCAGAACATAGTGCAATGAGCGTTTGCATAGGTGCAAGTGCAGCAGGTGCAAGAACATTTACTGCAAGTTCATCACAAGGAATTGCATATATGGCGGAAATGATGTATATTGCTTCTGGTTTGAGATTGCCTATTGTTATGGTTGTTGGGAATAGAAGTTTGTCTGCACCAATAAATATCTATTGTGATCATTCAGACAGTTTTATGGTAAGGGATTCGGGCTGGATACAAATTTATTGTGAAGATGTTCAAGAAGTGTATGACTCTACAATTATGGCTTTCAAAATTGCTGAAAGTGTTAATATTCCTGTAATGGTTATGATGGATGGCTTTTACACAACACATAGTGAACAGGTATTGCACACTTTGCTTGATGTTAGTGTGAAAAAATTTGTAGGGGTAAGACCAAAAAGAGAAAATTTGTTGAATGATAAATTAACAATAGGTCCAATGAGTTTGTCAGACAGCTATCTGGAAACAAAAGTACAACAATACAATGCAATGGAAGCTTCAACAAAAGAAATTGAGAAAGTGCAAAAAGACTTCACAGAAACTACTGGACGAAAATATGGTTTTTATGATTCTTACAATGTGAAGGATGCAGAAATAGTTTTTGTTTGTATTGGCTCTAGTGCTCAAACCTTTAAAATAGTTTCTGATGAATTTAGAAAAAAAGGAATTAAAATAAGTGTATTGAGGCCTCGTATATTTAGACCACTTCCTTATAATGAATTGAAAAAAGATCTTCACAATAAGAAAGTAGTTGTTTTGGACAGAGCAATAAGTTTTGGAAGTGAATATGGCCCTTTAGGATTGGAGTTTCAGAATTATGGCAAAGAATTTTATAATGTAATGTATGGTCTTGGGGGAAGAGATTTTGGTATTGAAGATGCAAAAATCATTGTCGAAAAATTCTTAAAAGGTAAGCAGCCAAAACACCAATACTATGGGGTGCGTGAAGATCTTTTAATGTAATTTATAATAATGTGATATATTATGGTCAGTGAAATTAAGTTAGATAATAAAGAGATGTTGAAGATTTGGGAAAAAGGAAAACAACAATTTATCTCAGGGCATAGAACCTGTTCTGGTTGTTTTATCCCCACTATAGTAAGGACTGTTTTAGGATGTGTTCCTGAAGGCTATGATCCTGTTGTTTCTATTGCAACAGGTTGTTTGGAGGTTACAAGCACAATATGGCCTCACTCTTCTTTTGATTGCTCATGCATTCATAGTGCGTTTGAAAATTGTGCATCTACATTGGCAGGAGTAGAAACAGCATACAAAGTAAAGCTGAAAAAAGGCGAAATAAAGGGTAGTTATAAGTTTATTGCATTTGCTGGCGATGGTGGGTGTTATTCAGAAGATACAAATATTTTGACTGCAAGAGGGTTTATTTCAGTAAAAGATATGACTTTAAAGGACAAATTCTGGTCAATTAATCCAAAAAATAATAGATTAGAATTAGTAAAAGTACAAAAAATTCATAAATACAAATATAGTGGTAAGTTAATTAGGGCTAAAAGTAAATTTATTGATTTTTTAGTTACTCCTAATCATAATGTTCCCATAAAATTAAAAAATAAATGGGATTTTATAAAAGCAGAAGATTTATTTACTAGATATAAAACACCATTCACAAGACAATTTGATTGGAAAGGTAAAAACGCAGAGTATTTTTATTTACCAGCAGTTAAACCAAAAACTGGACAAAAAACATATAATAAATTTTTAATGTCTGATTGGCTAAGTTTTTTAGGGTGGTTTATTTCAGAGGGCTGTTTATATCATAGCGATTCTGGGTATTTAATTAGAATATATCAATCAAATAGAAAAAATAGAAAAGAAATTTTAAGTTTATTACAAAGAATGGGTTTAAAACCATTTGAATGTAATCGGTCTGTAGATTTTCAATCTAAACAAATCTATATGTATTTAGAAAAGAATTGTGGCAAAAAAGTATATGAAAAACAAATTCCTAAAGAAATTTTATCTCTGGACAAATCACAACTGATTTATATATTTAATTCTTTAATCAAAGGTGATGGATCAATAAGTAAATCTAAAAATAGAAATTGTGCAAAATACATCTATTCAACGGTTTCAAAAAAGCTTAAAGATACTTTTGTAGAATTATGTTTGAAGTTAGGTTTTGGTTGTAAAGTAGTTTATAGAAAAGAAATAGGTAAAAGTTTAACTTCATTAAAAGGAAAAATAAGTTATATTTATAGAATAGGGATTAGTAAGAAAGCTTTAAATCATATGATTTATTCAAAAAGAATACTTTATGAAAAACAAGGAAATACACAATTAGGTCTAGAATCATATAATGGTTTTGTATATTGTCCACAATTAACTAAAAACCATATTGTTATTATTGAGAGAAATGGTATTGTTTCAGCAAATGGAAATTCAGTAGATATCGGACTTCAGGCATTATCAGGAACATTAGAAAGAGGTCATGATATTCTATACGTTTTGTATGACAATTTAAACTACTCGAATACGGGGGCGCAAAGAAGTGGTTCAACACCTTTGTACGCATCAACAACAACAACACCTGCAGGAGAAAAGAGTTTTGGAAAATCGCAACAAAAAAAGGATATTATGAAAATTGTTGAAGCACACAATATTCCTTATTGTGCACAAGCAAATCCTTTTTATTTGGATGATTTTATTTACAAAATAAAAAAAGCATTTACTTATGAGGGGCCCAAGTTTTTATCTGTTTTAATGCCTTGCAATTATGGTTGGAAGTTTCCGCAGAATAAAACATTAGATGTGTACAGATTAGCAACAGAAACAAATTTCTGGCCTCTTTATGAAGTAGAGCAAGGTAAATATAAAATAAATTACAACCCTAAGGGAAGATTGCCTGTTGATGATTTCCTTAAATCCAATAATCTTTATTCTCATTTATTCAAACCCAAAGTTAAGGGGGAGTTAATTAAAGAAATACAAAAGAATGTTGACAATGATTTCAATTATCTGAAAATGATGAGTAAATTTTCTAAGACTTTGTAGTGATAATATGAATCAGCAAGAAAGAATAGAATATTTAATAAAAAACAATTGTAGTATTGATGGTTTTGATTTAGATAAAGATTTTGGATATGATGTTGATGATTGGGCAAGATTTTGTTTTGAAAAACCAGAAGATGCGAGATTTATTCAAACTTATTTAATTAATGAAGCATATGATAAGCACCGTGCAGGGAGAAATAAAATATTGCTTATGCCTAACGGTGTTGAAATTATTGCACAGGTATATGGCATAAAAAATTCAAGCCTTATAAAATCATTAAAAAAAGATGCTAAAAGATTGCAAAAAGAAGTGTGAAACAAATGTGGTGGATATACGCAATAATTGCTTTTGTTTATGTTTGGATTTTCTCAGCAGCAATGTTCAGAGCAAAGAGAAATTATCTGTTGTTTTACATTACAGCTTTCCTGCCATTTTTTATTTTGGCTGGATTGCTTGTAATTGGGTTTTTATTAGTTTTCTTTCCTTTAATATATATAATTCTGTTTATTTATTCTTTCTTTACCCCCGCAATGAAAATGAATTATATATTTAAGAAAATTAAACTAGGTAAACAAGAGTGATTTTCTCTTGAGAAAAATATTGCGTACCATAGGTGTATACCATTACGACAGTCCACCTCCACAATTGTTTGAAAAACTAATTTTTCTTAGGATTATTTTACGGAACCTTTATAAATATTGTGGTTTTATGTAATAGTAAGAGTTTGTTTGATGCCCGAGCTTTAGTGGCATCCGGGCAAGTGATATAAGCTCAGCTCTTGATAAAAAATATAAAGGAGAGGTGAAAACAGATGAAAAGTTTTAACCTAAAAAAGGTTGCTGCTGTTGGTGCAGGTCTGGCTTTAGTGGTCGCATCGGTATCTGCAGGAGTTGGTTGGTCTGATTTAGTTAACACGGCAGATCACACTATGAAAGTAAATGGT
>PEXK01000011.1 GCA_002779075.1 Candidatus Diapherotrites archaeon CG08_land_8_20_14_0_20_30_16
TGGTAAAAAACAAGTTCAGATGCCTCCAAAAAACTATCTATATTTTCCAAAATATAATGGCGATTTGAGAATTATGCCGGCATATTCTCCAAAACTTAAAATTGCTGGAACAAAAATTGTAAATGTTCACCCCAATAATCCAAAAATAGGACTTTCAACAGTTATGGCAGTAATTATTTTAAATGATGCAAAAACAGGCTTACCTATAGCATTACTTGATGGAACTTATATAACTGGAATGAGAACAGGAGCAGCCGGAGCAGTGGCGGCAAAATATTTGGCCAAAAAAGATGCTAAAACCTTAGGGGTTATAGGCGCAGGATATCAGGCAATATTTCAGATAGCAGCAATAACAAAAGTTAGAAATATTAAAGAAATTTTAGTTTACGATGTTTTTGATAGTCAGGTTGAAAAATTAGCAAAAATTTTAATAGAAGCTCTTAAAATTAAAATTAAAAAAGCAAAAACAATTAAAGAAGCAGTTCAAAGTGATATTTTAGTTACAGTTACTCCAGCTAAAGAACCGGTTGTAAAAAGAGAATGGGTAAAGCCAGGCACTCATATAAATGCCATAGGTGCTGATGCAAAAAATAAGGAAGAACTTGAGCCAAGAATTTTAAAAGATGGGAAAATTGTTATTGATAGTTGGCAACAGGCAAGTCATTCTGGAGAAATAAATGTTCCATTAACAAAAGGGATAATTTCAAAAAAAGATATTTATGCAATTTTAGGAGAGATTGTTGCCAAAAAGAAAAAAGGAAGAAAAAGTGATAAGGAAATTACAATCTTTGATTCAACTGGTCTTGCTATTCAAGATTTATACACTGCTGATTTAGTTTTTAAAATTGCCAAAAAGAAAAGAATTGGAAAAGAAACCAAAATTAATTGAAAATTTATCAATAACTCTCTTTTATGTTTGAAGATAATAAAATTTGTCAGCTTTTAGAAATTAAATATCCAATTATTCAAGGGGGCATGGCTGGAATTTCTGAAGCAAATTTAGTTTCCGCTGTTTCTAATGCCGGCGGTCTTGGAACTATTGGCTCCGGCCTTATGCCAGCCAAATGGTTAGTAGACCAAATAGAAAAAACAAAAAGATTAACAAAAAATCCTTTTGCTGTTAATTTATTTTTACAGAATCCAAAGATAGCTGACTTATTAAAAATAATTATTAAAGAGAAAGTTCCTGTTGTTTTTACTGGCGGAGGCAATCCCCTTTCTATATTTTCCTATTTAAAAAAAGCAAAAATTAAAATAATTCCTGTTGTTCCTTCTGCTCGTTTGGCAAAAAAAATGGAAGAAAATAAAGCTGATGCAGTTGTTGTTGAGGGTCTTGAATCTGGCGGCCATATAGGGGAAAATACTACTTTCTGTTTAGTTCCTCAGGCAAAAAATTTAATTGAGAAAATTCCTTTAATTGCTGCTGGTGGAATCTATGATGGGAAAACTGCTTTGGCTGCTTTTATTTTAGGTGCTGATGGAATTCAGATGGGAACAAGATTTTTAGTATCAGAAGAATGCCAGATTCATCAAAATTATAAAGAAAAGATAATTAAGGCAAATTCAGATGATATTACTGTTGTTTTACGTTTTACTGGCCATCCTTTAAGAGTGATTAAAAATAAACTGGCAGAGAATTGGCAAAAACTTGAAGAAAAAAATGTTTTTCCTGAAGAAATAAAAGCTCAAAAAATAGCTGGTGGATTAGGAGCAGAAAATGTAGAAAATATTCCAATTTTAGCTGGTCTTTCAGCGGCTGGAATAAATGAGATTAAAAGTTGCCAGGAAATTATTCAAGAAATGATAAGAGGAATAAAGTCATGATTAGTTTTTTCTCTTGGTTTTGCAAAATTTTTATAAAACCAATTGTGGGCTGGTTTTTTATCAAGGAAGTAAAAGGTCTTGAGAATATTCCTAAGCAAGGTTTTATATTAGCAGCAAATCATCAGAGTCATTTAGATGAAATAGCGACAGGTTATATTGTTGTTCCAAGAAGATGTTATTTTATCGGTCAGACCGATGCCTATACAGGATTAGCAAGACTTAGTCGAGACATTATTTATTTTTTTGCCAGTGTTATTCGTTTAAATAGAAAAAGCGAAGAATCAAGAAAGAAAGCCCTGAATCAAGCAATTAAATTGATAAAAAAGGGAGATATTGTAATTTTGTATCCAGAAGGGACGAGAACAAGAACTGGGAAAATAGGAGAAGGGAGATGGGGAGTGGCAAGAATATTTTTAAAAACAGGGGCGCCAATTTTACCAGTAGGGATAAAAGGCACTTTTGAATTGCTTCCACCTGGTGGTAAACTCAAAATTAAAAGGATTGTAAAAATAAACATTGGTAAACCTCTTTATTTAAAAAAAGAACTTGAATTGGCAAAAAAAATAAATGAGCAATCAGAAAATTATAAAAAAATTTTAGAAGAGATTACAGATAAAATAATGGAAAATATTAAACAACTAACAACTAAAAACTGATAACTATGGAGATAAAAAAAATTCTCATCGCTAATAGAGGAGAAATAGCTTTGCGTATAATTAGAACCTGTCGTGAAATGGGGATTAAAACAGTTGCCTTATGTCCTTTTAAAGGCCAGGAGCATAATTTTCTTGAAACAAAGCTTGCTGATGAGTATTATTTTTTAGAAAAAGAAGGAGCTGTTGGCTATCTCGATGGAAAATTAATTGTAGAGATTGCAAAAAAAGCAGGTGCTGATGCTATTCATCCCGGCTACGGTTTTTTAGCTGAGAATTGGGAATTCGCCAAGCTTTGTAAAAAGAAAAAAATTAAATTTATTGGCCCTGATTTTAAAATTCTTAAAAAATTTGAGGATAAAATCGAAGCTAAAAAAACTGCCAGAAAACTTGATATTCCAACTCTTCCTTTTTCAGATAAATCAATAAAAAAGAAAAAAGACCTTATTAAATGGATAAATATTATAAAACCTCCTTTTATTTTGAAGGCTTTAAAAGGAGGTGGAGGTATTGGTATTCGTTTAATTGATGGTCAGGTTGAATTTGAAAGTTTACCATCACTTTGCATGGGCATCAGAAGGCAAATTTTAGGAGCTTTTTCAGGAGGAGAGTTCTTTATAGAAAAGTATTTAAAAAATCCAAGGCATATAGAATTTCAAATTTTAGGAGATGGAAAAAATTTTTTACATCTCGGAGAAAGAGAATGTACAATTCAAAGAAGACATCAAAAATTACTAGAGGAAGCTCCTTCGGCTTTTCTCAATGATAAAGATAGAGAAAAACTTTCAAGGCTGGCGATTAAACTTGTCAAAGAAGTGAAATATAACGGAGTAGGAACAGTGGAGTTTCTAATAGACAAAGATAAAAATTTCTATTTTTTAGAAGTAAACCCAAGGCTTCAAGTTGAACATCCGGTTACTGAAGCTATTACAGGTGTCGACATTGTTGAACAGCAAATAAGAATTGCCCAAGGAGAGCCAATTTCTTTTTCTCAAGATGATGTTGATTTTAAAGGCTGGGCAATGGAAGCAAGAATTAATGCCGAGGATCCAGCCCAGAATTTCCTACCAAAAACAGGCATTATTGAAAAATATTTCCCTCCTGGGGGCCAAGGAATATTTATACATACTTTTTGTCATACTGGTCAGGAAATATATCCCTATTTTGATTCGCTTTTGGCAAAACTTATTAGTCTTGGTGAAACAAGAGATGAGGCAATTTCAAAATTAAAAAGAGCTTTAGATGAATTTATTATTGAAGGTGTTCCAACTACTATTCCATTTTTTAAAATTCTTCTTGAAAATAAAGATTTCTTAAGCGGGAATTTCTTTACAAATTTTATTGAGAAGAATGGGATTTTAAGACAAATAAAATGTCAAGTGATAGAAAAAATACCAGTTGAGGCAACTGTATTAAATGAAAAAGATGTTGCCGAACTTGTTTTTGAAATTTACCAAAATTTAAAAAACCAAGGACTTTTTAAGGGGAAAGAAGCTACCTCAAATTGGCAGATGATAGAGAGACTAAAAATGCTTGAGTAAAGGGCTTTGTTTAACCAAGCACATAACGCTTTATGTGCTTGGTCGCTAACAATTTCTAACATGAAATTAAAATTAGAAATAAAAGGAAAAACTTATGATATTGAGCTAACTGAATTTGATGAAAAAGTAAAGATTGAAGTTAATAAAAAAGAATTTGTTTTTAACCAAAAAGAAATATCAAAAGAAAAAAGAATTAAAGTAGCAAAAAGTTATTTGCCCCAAAAGAGAGATTTTAAAGAAAAAGAAATAAAAAGCCCAATCGCTGGTATTATTTCTGAAATTT
>PEXK01000021.1 GCA_002779075.1 Candidatus Diapherotrites archaeon CG08_land_8_20_14_0_20_30_16
GATCTATACCAAAAATTGTTTTGATGGTTTGGATATTTTATGCATTACCAATAACAGGAATAAATATTCCTGCTTTTGAAACAGCAACAATTGCATTAATTCTTGTTGCAACAGCATTTGTTTCAGAAATTGTTAGGTCTGGTATTGAAGCAATACCCAAAGGACAAATAGAATCTGCTAAAATTTTGGGTTATACAAAAATACAAGTAATAAGATATATTATTTTACCTCAAGTATTTATGAGAAATATGCCTCAAATAATAAATGAATTTGCAACAATAATGAAAGACACAACGTTAGCTGTGATAATTGGAGTAAATGAATTGCTACACAACATATCTAATGCAGCAGTATTAAGTTACAGGCCTTTGGAATTATATACTATTTTGGGCATACTCTTTTTGGCAATTATTTTACCAATAACAATATTGAGTAAAAAATTAGAGTTTAAAGAAAGAATTAAAAAAAGATTTGTAAGAACTTAAAGCTCAAACAAATCTTCTAGCTTTTTTGCTTTTAATGCAACTTTTAGAGCAAAGCCTAACTCTAAACTAGGATTGTAATTTTCAATATTATTATTCATATTAATTAACATATAAAATTATGTTGTTTAATGGGATAGATCTAAATAATAATTTGTAAAGGCTCTTATTAAAACTGCTGCTAACAATGCTGCAACAAGAAAGTAATCTACTTCCAAAGGGATATTCTGCAATGCACTTGTAATTGATTGATATAAAATACCTACAATCAAAACGCCAAGCAGAACCCATAATGCATTTCTGTCAGCAATAGCTTCATGTTTTTTGTCTCTTTCATCTTTCTTTAATTTTAACATTATATGTATAACATCAGCCAATAATATTGCTATCCAAATTGTTGTTACAATTAATTTTATGTGAAGGGACCAAAAAGGAATTAACTGGAAAATTGCAAATATTGCTATAAAAATAATTATGTAAACCCAACCTTGCCAAGTTTTAGGATATATTCCCCACCCTAAATACTTTCTTCTTGTAAACCATTCTGGCTTCCCAATCATCTAATCATCATCACAAAATATACAGTTTTTATTACATTTAATAGTGCAAACAGTTTAAAAAGGGATTTTATCTTATTTATATATGTATTCTTTGTTAAAAAAGATGAAGAAAGCTATTTGTAAAAAACATGCAAAAACAGATGAGCTAGAAAAAGAAAATATAAAAGAGAGCATCAGAATAACTAAAAATAATACCATTACTATTAAAAAAATATTTCATTCTACCTTTTTAATAACATATCCTGATGGAATTACTGTTTTAACAGACCCTTATTTTAATAACATTTCCATGGGTAGTTTAAAATTGGCAGAAACAAATAACACAAAAAAAGAATCTTTGCCCAAAATAGATATTATTCTAATTAGCCACGAACATTTTGATCATTTTGATAAAGAAGCAATAAAATTTTTTGTTGAAAGAGATAAATGTATTGTTATTGGACCATTAGAAGTTACAAAAGAATTGGAACTCCAAAAAAATGAAGAAAGGACAGTAAAGGTGGATGATGAAATTGTGGTAGCAACAATAAAAATTAAAGTGGTACCTGCACAACATCATCAATCATTTTATCCTGTTGGATTCGTATTAGAAAAAGACAATAAAAAAATTTATTTTGCGGGAGATACTAATACCTTACCAAATATTGTAAAAGACATAAACCTAGCAATTATGCCTTGTGGCGGAATTTTCACAAGCGATTTGTTTGAATTTATATCGATGGTCAGACAATTAAAGTGCGAAATTGCAATTCCTATGCATTACAACACTTTTGAAATAATAAAAATAGATTGTGAAAAACTAAAAGTAAGGTGTGAAGAAAAACTAAAAAATAGTTGTGTCAAGATTCTGGAAAATGGAGAATCTATGCAAATAAAAATAGAGTAGAAAGATCTACTCTTCTTTTTTGGCATCTTTCTTAGCCATTTCAGCATTTAATTTGGCTTGTAATTCCTGAACTTTTTTAGACAATACTTCTTCTGTCTTTTCTAAAGTCTTAATTCTTATGTTGAGAGTTTCTATTTCTGATTCCAAATCTTGAATTAATTTTCCCTTTTCAACTTTCAACATTACAAAACCTAAATTTTTATATGCTGAATCTTCTTTGCTCTCTTTTAATTCTTCTATTGCATTCTGTGTACTATCAATTAACATTTTTATTTGTGTTTTTTGTGTGTTCAAACTAGACAACTGTGCATTATATTGATTAAATGCAACAAAATCTTCATTACTTATATTAGCCATCACTATCACCTTCAAATATCTTTTTCATTTTTTGCTAATTTTTGATCTAATTCAGAAAACATTCTAAGCTTCAATAAAATTGCATTTATTGATGCCCTCACAGATGTAAAATCTTCTGAACTGATTTTAAAAATCAATTTCTCCCCTTTTTGGGTAATTTTTATATCTGCTCTTCCTTTTTCAAACAAATCATGAACTATTGCGTTATACATCTCTTTTGTTTTTTTGCCGTCAACATCCAATGTTAATACTATTTTTGCCATAAATGTCACTTACACCCTAGCAACACACAAATTATACTGTTTAATGGGTAAATATTCTGTTTAGTGTGTAAAGGATAGATCAAATGCGGGGCCTATTTCTTTTTTACCCCAATATATTGAAAGACCATTTTTTATATCTTTAACAACAAATTCGGAATCTTCATTTTCTTCGACATCTAAAAATTTTAATAAATTTAATAGTGCAATATTCTTTGATTCTAATTTAAAATCTTTAATTCTAATATTCTGAGTGTCGCTGATTTCTGATTTCGTAACTAAAATCTTAATAAAATAGGCTTCTTTCCATTCCCAAATTTTATTATTAACTTCCATTACTAACAATTGCCTTGGATTACCATCTTTTTCTGTTATTATTAACACAAATCTAACACCATTATATCTTGCATCAGCAATTAAACCACTTATTGATGTTTTGCCTCGAGTAATATATTCTGCATCAAAAAGAAATGACAATTGTTTAGCCAATGCCCTTACTCTTGTACTTGGTTTTCTTGATGTTGTTATATAATTTGCCATAAAAAATCACTTATATGTTTTATGGATGTGTTACTAAGGTTTTAACTTGTAACAAAGGCCATAAAATCATTCCGCACGAACTGTTTTTACAACATCTGGCCTTACTTTCTCTATTACTCTAAAAGAACAATAAGGACATCTTACTGGCCCTTCTAATAAACCATCAAATTCTTTGCCACATCTAACACATTTATACTTGGTCATAAAATCACTTTCCATTTTATGAAACTGTTGTAAATTTCTATCAACGTGTTGCTAACTTGCGTTTGCAACATTTTGTAAATGATTTCGCATCAAGGATAGAAATCATATACACTTGGAAGAAATTTAGCAACTGGGTCATAAATACCCCTTATTATTTAATACCCTTTATTTCCTAGTAGAAACTATAGCTTTACCAGTTTTATCAAATAATTTATTGATTATTGTTGTTTTTGTCAAAGTCTCTGGCTCATAAGCACCACCAGCAAACTTCTTATCACAATTTTTACATTTGAAAACACCAGGAGATTCTCTTTTAACAGATTCTTTTCCACAATATGGACAAATCTGATTTTTATATTTGTACTTGGCCTCAACAGCCATAACTCTTTTTCTCACTTTAGAACCATATCTTGAACCAAACGATCCAGTAGTCATCTTCCATCCCTCTTTTAACACATTAGACAGCACAGAATTTTATATATTGATTGTGTATTGAATTATTATACAATAAATATGTTTAGTGTGCAGATTTAGATTTTAAAATTTTGTTGAATTTTAAGAAAACATCATCGTAATTTTTTATTGCTGTACTAGCCATATTCTTAACTTCATCAATCTTGAAAGCGCCATGTAACCCTTTTTGTATTGCAACTAAATTTTTATCTTCTGTTATTGCAACAGAAAACCTAGCATCAGAGGCACATTCTTCAATCAAATCAGGATCCAAAACTATTTTGTCACCAATTTTTGCAAAAGTAAAAAGAATTGGATTTTTAAGCAATTCCAAATGTCCATCATATTCCTCTTTAACTACTTTGAATTCATCATCCAATTTAGGAATCTTTGCACATTTTAAAGCAGCTAAAGCACAAAGTTCACAAGCATCAAATAAATTTCCATCATTGTTTATAATATAAATATCAATGTAAACACACCAAATCTTCTCGCCTTCTTTTATGCAAAGTTTTTTGAAATCTAATCCTTTTGATTCTCTTATTGATCTGTCAACAACTCTTGACAACTCAATCGAATCTTCACTGGGAGGACCAGAACCAAAATTAGGATCAGACATTGGACTCAATTCAATACCAACACTTATTGATCCTTCGTCAGGAGTGTCCGGGTATGGTGTTTCAGGCATAATTTTTATTCCTGCAACAACTTTTGTTTTTCCCAAAGTTAAAATTGCAGAACCATTTGCATTTTGCAAAGTATTTAATTCTATAGAAATATCTCTCGAATCAAACATTTTTCTTTTAGACAAGCGTTTATCATTAAAAAGTTCTTGTTTAACCAATTCAGATTCATATTTATATTCTTGCATCATTTCAATCACCACTGTTAAAATCAACGCTGTATTTTTCTTTTAATGCACTAACTTGCAGTTCTCTTATTTCTTGACAATTCTTTTTTGCAATATCTAAACATTCGTAGAATTCTTTTTCTGTTAATACACCATCCATTTGCAATAAAACAATATCATTATTATTTGGGAGCATTGCAATTGGCAGATCAACAGCATCTGAAGCATCTTCTTCATGTTTGTTCATATCAGCAATTAATTTGCCGCCGGCTTTTCCAACTGCTATTCCAGAAACCAAATCTTTCATTGGCAAACCAGCATCTGCTAAAGCTAAACTTGCAGCAAGCAAAGCAGTAATTCTTGTACCTGCGTTACTATCGAAAATTGTTACAAAAATATCTATTGCAGTATTTGGATACTGTTCCAAATCAACACTGTGACTAAGTGCTTCGCCAGAAACTTTAGATATTTCTATTTCCCTTCTTCCAGGCTTTGGATTTTTTCTGTCAGGCACAGAAAAAGGGGCCATTCTATAATAATATCTTATTGTTGCTTTGTTTGCATCTGCTAAATGTTTTGGCAACATTTCTCTAGGCCCATAAACAGCAGCAATTGCTTTATTTTGACCCCACTCAACATAAGCAGAACCATCTGATCTTTCAATTACCCCTACTTTCAATGTTATTGGCCTAATTTCAAACTGGCTTCTACCATCGAATCTTTTTCCTTTTTCATCAAAATACACAACTTCATCTTTTTTCTTAGACATATTTACCTACTCCACTTTTATTTTCTTTAAGTATCCTTCCATTTTTTCTGTTAAATTCTCTGTTTGAGAATATTTGCTTATAACTTCTAAAGCGTCTTTTACAATATTTGGTTTTCCGCCTTTAACAAAAAGATAACCATTTGCTCCAACTAAGATTTTAGATTCTGAATATTTTTCAAGTAAATTAATCATCGATCTATGCTTTCCAATTACTCGTGGCACTTTCTTTGCAGAAACTCCAAAAAGAATTCCATCCTCTAACTTTGCTTGAATATCAATAATCATATATTTTATTTCATTTACAGATATTACTTGACACAAAATTAAATCTCCTGGTTTAAACTCTGTTTTAATACTTCTTTTGTGAACATAAGGCATATGATATGATTTTACATCAACAATATAACCAAACATATCCTCTTGAACTACTAAACCAATAATCATGTCCCCTTCTCTTGGAGTATATTTTCCATGAAGAGGAACAACTTGAGTATCTTCGCCTTTATACAAAACACCAACATATTTAGAATATGTTTTGTTGTCTTTTTGATATATTCCCGAACCATTTTCTGGTTTGTCAGATATTAAATCTCCTGGTACAACAATAGTTTTCATTATTCTCCCTCAAACACACATTGTCCTTTTGTTAATCCAGAAATTGTATTCAAAAAAGAATCTTTTTCACCAGCAGGCACTTTTGCAGTAAAGTGAAAAGATGCAGGTTCCCATTTTCTTTCAAGAATTTCGTATTTGTTTATTATTCCATTTACTCTGCCAGCATACTGTATAGGAACATTTACTTTGAAAACATATTTTTTGAAATCCATTGGCAAAACAATACTTAATTTTTCTATTATTTTATCAATTTGTGATTCTATTGATTTTTGAGAATCAATTGTTATTTTGGCAATTTCTAAAGCACTTTCTACTCTTTGAAAAGGGTATGGTGCTTTATTCATTGGATTTATTGAATTTCTTACAATATAATCAATAAGTTCTTTTCTTTTTGCTTCTGCTAATTTCCTTTTTTGTTCTGTTGTTAAATCCAGATGTCCTTTTTTTAATATTGCATCAACAACTTGCAATAAATCTACAGTTCCAAAATGGTCTTGCAAAACCTTTTCAGATACTCTGTCTCCTTTTCTTGAATCTTTGTAAATTTCATCTGTTGCTAAAAGCCTGCTCAAATTATTTGCCAGCTCTTTGTTACCATTTTTAATTTCTAGAGCTAAATCAGGATCTACTAAAATTTCAAAATGTGTTCCTTTATCATCATAACTCGCTATACGAGCATCATCAATATTTACCATTCTATCACCTGTCTTTCAAGGTCTATCAAAATTCTTCTAAAGAAGAACCAAGAAATAAAAAATTACTTCTTCTTTCTGTTTTCTGAAAAAGACAGCTCTTTCAAGCCATTTTCCTTAAAATCAAATAATTTAATATTGCCAAAATCTATTTGTGCTTTTTCATAAACTTCTTGAATTGCTTCTTTCAACAATTTCTGTGCTTGTTCAGCATTCATATTTGATTGATATTTCTTTTCAAACAATTGTGTTGCTTTCTGTTTGTTTCTGCCTATTGCTAATGCACTATATTCAGCAACTGCGCCAGACGGTTCAGTTTCAAAAATGTGATATCCTACATCATCTTTGCCAACAACAATAAATGAAACACCAAAAGGTCTCATTCCCCCATATTGTGTAAATAATTGTTTTATTGTTGCTACTTTCTTTGCAACTGTACTTACTTCAATTGGTTCATCATACAAAAATTTGTTTTCTGCTGCAAAATCTCTTGCAGTTTCTGAAAGTTTTCTTGCATCTCCTGCCAAACCTGCAGAAATAAAATAAATGTGATCATCTACTTTGAATACCTTTTCTATTGAATCTGTTACCAAAAGCTTTGACTCAAAATTAAAATCAACTAAAACCAAGATTCCATCCTTATAGGCAACAGCCATCGCAGGTGTACCTCTTTCAACGATCTTAGCAGCATATTCTACCTGATAAAGTTTTCCTTCAGGACTAAAAACAGTTATTGCTCTATCATATGCCATTATTGTACTTTTATCTTGAATAGGAATCATATATATACCTCTAAAACAAAAAATTAGATTATAATATATAAGAGTTATATGTTTTATAAATCTATACTATAAAAAGTGGTTAAATTATG
>PEXK01000044.1 GCA_002779075.1 Candidatus Diapherotrites archaeon CG08_land_8_20_14_0_20_30_16
TGATGCAGTTTGGTGGAGGGTGATTTCATGATTAAAGCAATAGTTTTTGATTTGGATAACACATTAATGGATTTCTTGGCAAGAAAAGAAAAATCAATTGATGCAGCAATTAATGCAATGCATGATGCTGGACTAAATATTTCTTTTAAGAAAATAAAAAAAGAAATTTACAAAATATATGATACTGGATTTAATGTTGAAGATCAACTGGTATTTCAAAAATTCTTGAAGAAATACAAAAAAGAAGACGATTTGAAGTTGATTGCAAAAGCAGTATTTGCATATAGGCGAATTAAACAAGCAGAAACACACACTTATCCACAAGTAAGAAATGTTTTATTGCAAATAATTAAGAGAAAAATACCTATTGGTATAGTTAGTGATGGCCCAAAACTGTCTGTTTGGATAAGGTTAACAGAATTAGGCATTGATGATTTTTTTGATTTTGTTATTGCTTTTGATGATACTGGTGCAAATAAATCGACAGATGTTCCATTTACAAAAGTAAAAACTCTTTTAAAGTATAGACCTGAAGATGTTTTGTTTGTTGGAGATTGGCCTGAGAGAGATATTTTTGGGGCTAAAAGAAATGGTTTTAAAAGTTGTTTTGCAGCATATGGTTATTATGGCAGATCTCTTCCTAGGAGAGTTACACAAAAAGAAATCTCAGCAATAATTAAAAAATACAAACCAGATTATGTTCTAAATAAATTTAGTGATATTTTGAATGTATTAGGAAAAGAAAATAAATGGAGGAATTAATATGTCAAAAGAAAAAGAAACTAACACCAAAATAACAAAATCAAAAAAAGGTGTTAGTAAAATGATGTATTTTACTACTCCAATTTATTATGTAAATGATGCTCCACATATTGGGCATGTGTTTACAACAGTTAATGCTGATTTTCTAACCCGTTTTTACAAATCTCTGGGTTATGACACTTATTTTTTAACAGGAACAGATGAACACGGTCAAAAAATTGCAAAAGCTGCTCAACAAGCAAATAAAACGCCAAGAGAATTTACTGATACTATTGTTCCTAAGTTTTTTGATGTTCTAAATAAAATGCATATAGAAATAAATCACTTTATTAGAACAACAGATCCTGAACATGAAGCTTTAGTTCAAAAATGGTTCCAAAAATTTTATGATAATGGCGACATTTATAAGGGAAAGTATAAAGGTAAATATTGTGTTGATTGTGAAGGTTATTATGGTGATGATGAATTATTGCCTGGAGATTTATGTCCAAATCATAAAAAACCAGTTTCAGTAATGGAAGAAGAAACATATTTCTTCAAATTGTCTAAATATGAATTCTACGTAAAAGAATTGTTTGCAAAAAAAGATTTTATTCTGCCAGAAAAATATAAAGGCGAGGCACATCAAAGATTATCTCAAGGATTGAAAGATGTTAGTATTTCGAGAAAAAGCACTGACTGGGGCGTTAAAGTTCCTTTTGATAAAGAACATGTTGTCTGGGTATGGTTTGATGCATTAATAAATTATATTTCTGGTTTGCAGGGCAAAGAGCAGTATTGGCCAGCAACACATATATTGGGCAAGGATATTTTTTGGTTTCATGCAGTTTTATGGCCCGCAATGTTAAAAGCAATGAATTATGAGCCACCAAGATTTTTTGTTCATGGCTGGTGGACAACAAATGGAACAAAGATGTCCAAATCTTTGAATAATTTTATTCCACCAGAAACATTGACAAAGTATGGTGTTGATGAAGCAAGATATTTTCTTTTGAGGCAGATGCCTTGTGGTGAAGATTCAGATTTTAATTCTAAATTTTTTGAAGAAAGATATTTGGAATTATCAAATACTGTAGGTAATTTAATTAACAGAGTTGCAATTATTGCACAAAAGAATTACATAGATCTGACAAAAGACTATCCTATAGAAAAATCAATACAGATTGAGATTGATAAAACAATTAAAGAAGTAAAAGATGATTTAGACAGTTTTAAAGTGCAGGGTGCAATTATGAAAATAATGTCTTTGGGTCAATTCTTAAATAAGTATACAAACGACACTGAACCTTGGAAATTGGTTAAGACTAATAAAGAAAAAGCAAGTGTTGTTGTTTATAATTTAGTTTTAGGAATAAATCTTCTAACATTATTATTGGAGCCCTGTATGCCTGAAAAAATGAAAGAAGCACGCAAAATATTTCGTTTTAAAGCAGAGAAAATAACAGATATTTACATTTTGAGCACAAAAAAGATAAAACCAGAAAAAGTATTGGAGATAGAACCAAAGATTTTATTTCCAATGATAATGAAGTTTGAGTTTTAAAGGTGATATTTTGTTTGTAAGAGTAACTATAGTAGACAAATCGTTGCCTATGCCAAAATATCATACAGAAGGCAGTGTAGGTTTTGATTTTTATTGTAGAGAATCCTGTGAGATACCCCCCAAAGAATTTAAATTAATACCCCAAAATCTTATTGTCGAAACTCCTAAAACTCATGCATTATTAATTTTTGCAAGAAGTTCTTTACACAAAAAAGGTTTGTTATTATTAAATGGTGTTGGTGTTGTAGATCAAGATTTTTGTGGCCCTGAAAATGAGATAAAAGCAATACTTTATAATTATACAGATACTATAGTTAAAGTAGAGAAAGGCGACAGATTAGTCCAAGGATTATTTTTAGATGTTTTGATTCCTGAATTTGAAGACTGTCCACAAATAAAGGAAGTAAGCAGAGGTGAAATAGGTTCAACAGGGCATAGGTGATTAAATGAAATTTTCAATTTATGCATTGATAATTTGTTTTCTTTTATTTTTTGGGGTATATCTTGTGAACTTGTGTATTGAAAAAGTAACTTATGAGCAAGTTATTTTAGAAGATACTGGCATAAAGCAAACTAATTTGTATCCTACAGGTTATATGTTTTTAGCAGACAAACAAAGAGATTCTTATGATATTGAGAGCTTTGTATATCTGCTACAAAACTCAAACTACGATGAATTAAAATCATTGCAAACATCTTTGTTAGTAATTGATCCTGAGAATGGTGATGGTGAATTACAATTTACAAATGAGCAAATAAAAGACTTGCACAGTAACAAGAAATATGTAATTGCATACATTGACATTGGTGAAGCAGAGAATTGGCGAAGTTATTACAAAAATATGCCTAAAGATATAATAGGAATAGAAAATCCAGATTGGGAAGATTGTTTTTATGTTGCTTTCTGGCAACCTTATTGGAAACAATTAACCTATTCTCGTATAGCAAATTATTTGGATAATGGTTATGATGGTGTTTATTTAGATCTGATTGATGTTTATGAATATTGGCAAGAACAAGGTGTAAAAGACGCAAAGCAGAAAGCAATTGATTTTGTTAAAGATATTTCTGTGAAAGTAAAAGCAAAGAACTCCAATTTATTAGTTATTCCACAGAATGCATTAGAATTATTAAAAGAAAATGATTATATTAATTACATTGATGGTATTGGTGCTGAAAGCACATTTTATGATACTGATAAATCAGCATCTTGGTCTAAATGGGATTTAGAATATTTAGATTATGCCATATCTAAGGGACGGTTTGTTTTAAGTATAGATTATTCAAAGAAGTTAAACAATAGGTGCAATTTTGTTAATAAAGCAAAAGCACACAAGTTTGTTCCTTTTGTAGGCCCTAAAGATTTAGATTTATTTGTCCACTTTTCCTGTCCAGAAATAGGATACAGTCAATGATATTTATGGAAAATAATTTAGTCTTAAAAAAAATATTAAACAAAAGCTGGTTTGGTGGTGTTCGCGATGATAGTAATCTTTTCTTTTTTGATTTGCGGGCATTAGGAGAAGCAAAATATATCCCCAAAGAATATTGTGTGATGCCAAAATTATTATTGCCAAAAGACAACAAAATGATTAGATGTTTTTCTAAAGAAGATGCTAAGAAATTCCATTTAACAACTTATAAACGGTTGAAACAAAACCCAAAAGTATTTGCTAATTTGTTTGAGTCTGATTTTGAACTTTGGAAAAATGCAAAATTACTAAAGGTTGTAGATTCTAAGACTTTTCTTAAAGCAGTAGAAATATATCAGAAACACTGTGCTAATTTTATGTTGGGTATTTCTTTTGGCATGGTCTGTGGTGATCACAAAGATTTGTTAAATGCAAAATTAGTTGCAAGACTATATAAACAACACGACAAATGGCGCAACACAATAACTTTTTATGAAGAACAATTGCTTAAGAAAATAGAGGATTATTTAATTGCGAATGATTTGAAAACTTTTAACACAATTTCTTTTACTGAGTTTAAAAAATTTTGCAAGGACAAAACTGCTTTGACAGATTTAATTAAGAAACGACATAATAAGAAATTAGTTTATGTTTTTTATGGTAAACATTCTTCTGTGATTACCAATCTTGTTGTAATAAATGCTATTGTGAATCATGTATTTCTGCAACAAATTTCAAAATCAAAAGAACTAAGCGGTAGAGTCGCATTTCAAACAAAAGAGTTTGTAGAAGGTAAAGCTGTTCTTATTCCTACACAAAAAGAATTAGATAAATATACTGCAAAAGATTTGGAAGGAAAAATTGTAGTTGCATTGCAAACAACTCCGCATTATACCCCCTACATACATAAGGTTAAAGGAATTATCACTGATGAAGGGGGAATAACATCTCACGCAGCAATAGTGTCTAGAGAATTAGAAATACCCTGTATTGTTGGAACACAAAATGCTACAAAACAGATTAAGACTGGCGATAAAATAAGAATGAATTTAAAAACAGGAAAAGTAATTATATTATAAGTGAAATTATGGTCACAAGATACAAACCAAAACAGATTTATTTGAAACATGGTAATTTGGTTAAACAATCAAGAGCTATGGCAATAGTTGCAAGGCATAGTATTAATGCTGGTTTTAATCTAGATTTAAATGGAAGACGACAAGCTTTTTGGGCAGGATCTAAATTGCCTTCTGGTTTTGAGATAATTTCCGCAGGCTCAAAATTTGATAGAACACTAGAAACAATAGATTATGCAACACAAGGTTATGATTCAGCAAAAACTGGGAGAACAACAAAAGGAATTGCAGATGAAAGATTGAAAAAAGGGCAGTTAACAGATGCAGAAAAAGCTGAACTTCAGACAAGAAATAGAATTAATGAAATTTTAAGTGCTTTAGATGCAAGAAAACCAATTCAAGAATTAAAAAAATTGGGACAACAACTTTTAAAATTTATGATTACAGAAATTGCTAAGTCAGTAAAACAACAAAGAAAACCTTTGGGTTTATATGTTACCCACGAAGGTGCAGAAATAGCAATATTTTCTGCATTAGGAATTATAAAAGAGAAAGAAGACATTGAAAAGATATTTGGAAAGCGAAAACCTACAAAATTAGTTAAAGATGCTGGCCCAAATTTAACACATACAGAAGGCATTTTATTTTACTTTTTGCAAAATGGTAGAATTATAATGTCATTTAGAAAAAAGAAATTTGATATTACACGATTTATAGAAAATAACATAAACTATTAATAAAAAAAAGAAAAAAGAATGGCAGAATTTATTTACTGCCACCAGTTCCAAACAGTCTTGAGAAGTTAAAGAAGTTTCCGAACTTGTTTGCTTCATTATTTAGTTCTTTTGTTTGTTCTTCCAACACTTTTATTGTTTCTGGATCATTAATATTTCTATCTACTATTCTTTGTTTAATTGCTTTTAACTTATCTGCTTTTTCTTGCATTTTATTTGCATAATCATCATTGCCGAATAAATAGCTGAAGAAACCTAATTCTTTTTGGTCTTCAAGGGTATTATCTATTGTGTCACCAAGTTCATAAGCAAGTGCAGGATCAATAGATAACCATTTATCTGCTAATTTATATAAATCATGATCTACTAGTTTCACTCCAAATTGCCTGCATAAATTATTAACCATAAATTTAGCTACAGTTTCTGGGTTTGACTTAGCTGTATTGCAGTTTTCGACCATTTTTTGTTTAGAAGCACAATCTAATGCTGCATTTGCTAAACATTTAGCGCCTTCAAGTTTCATCATGTTTACGCCACTCATCATATTAGATGATTCTATTTTACACTTATAATTTGCTTTTTCTTTCATGTCTTCAATATTAATCATCTCTTGTGGTAAATACATTTCAATAATTTCATCATCAGTTAAGTCGCACATCATTTCTGGACTGCCTTGAGGTCCACCACCCATACCGGGTTGCTGGGGGCCTATTACTGAAGATTTATAAAAATCGTTTTTTGTACAATCATCATGACAGTTCTCAGGATTTTCTCCTAAATCAGGTTCACAATAATTGTTGCCACAAATTGCTTTTTTTGGTTGTTCTGATGCTAAACCAAATAAGCCAACAGGATTTTTTGGAATAATTGTAATTGCTGTTTTTGTAGAAACTGGTTCAGAATCAGATTCCTTTTGTTCTGGCTCTGATTCAACAGGTTGAGTTGTTGTCTCGTCAGGTTGTGTTGGTTCACTAGGTTGTGTTATTTCATCAGATTGGGTGGTAGTGGTAGGAAGCTTCTCAGTCTGGTCTTCTGAATTTTGTTGGTTTATTTCATCTTGCTTTGGTTCTTTTATATCTTCTTTATATTCTGGTTCTTTCCACTCTTCTTTATATTTGGATTCTTTTATTTCTTGTTTTACTTCTTGCATTTTAGGTATATAGAAATCAGGCAATTTTATTTCTGGGCCAGTGGTATCTTTAAATTTCTTTAATTCATTACACTTTGCTCTAAAATTTGAAAGTTGTGATTTTATTGATGTTTTTGCTTTTTCTGCATAAGCTTTTTTATTTTCAATTTCTTTGTTGAATTGTGCTTTGCAAATATCTATCATAAGATCTTCTGTCAAATCATTAGATGTTAATTTAGAGGGGTCTTTTCCCATTTTCTTTAAAATTATTTTTGCTTCTGGTGGCAAAGGAAGGTTTCCTTTCTGAAAGTTTTTACAAAATGATTCAGGATTGCATTCTTGCACCTGAGACTCAAATTTTTTGCAGACATCTGATGTTTCTTCTGCATCTTTTATAATGTCTACTACTTTAGAAACAAGTTCTTCTTTATTTTTATCGCATTTTGTAATAACATCATTGCTATTAGAATAAATCCACATGTACACTGCAGTCATCCCTTCCATAAATTTCTGCTGAGCTACATATTCTGGATCAGCAAAACTTGAAAAAGGTAAACCGAAATCTAAATTAGAACCATTGTTCATTGGTGGTTGGCCTCCTGGCCCAAAACCTTTAGCAGGCTCACCAATTGGTGGTATTTCATCAGGACCTTGTGAGCTAGTTTCAGCAAACACACCCCCAACAAGTAATGACAACATAAACAAAGTAAAAAATACTGATAAAATTTTCAATTGCATTTTAGTTCCCTCCAAAATATAATATTCCGTATCCTTTTATATTAGAAATTAGAAAAGAATAGTTCATACAAGTATATATACTTTTTGAATTTCTTATTATCAACAGTTTTTTATTCAACAGCATTTTAATAATACACGAAATTATACTGTTTAGTGTGATAAAATGGAATCCATTAGTAACTTGCAAGACTTAAAAAAAGAGTTTCAACAAATATCTGATAATAACCTAGCAATGGATAAAAATAGTCTGTCTAGTGTGGGGTATATGGATATTGAAACAACTGGCTTGAGTTCTGAGCACAATCATATAACTCTAATTGGTTTGCATTCTAGTGATGCAACAAGTGTTTACATTGACACACAGAATCACAAAAAAGCTTGTCAAGACATTGATAAGTGTAGGTATTTGGTTACTTTTAATGGCAATAGATTTGATTTGCCCTTTATTAATAAACATTATGGCCTTCAATGTAACTTCAAATCAATAGACTTGATGTATTTATTTTGGCAAATGGGTTATTATGGCGGATTAAAGAAGGTTGAACAGCAATTGGGATTAAGCAGAATGTCAGAAGTTGAAGGCATGAAAGGTTCAGAGGCAGTTACACTTTGGCATAAGTACAAGGCCGGAAATCAAGAGGCTCTTAACAAATTAGTTAATTATAATATAGAAGATATTGTTAATCTTGAGGTTCTTTTTAATTTTGCTTTGCAAAGAGCACAAAACAATACTATTTCAAGCGATGAGTTGAAGCAAAACAAGAAAAACATTATGAATAGAATTAAGAATAATGAAAGTCTTTATATTTGGGATTAAGAGGTGTATTTATGAGTGGTTTATCTTTTAAAGAAGAAATTTTACAAGGTATTCCTGAGGTTTTACCAGAATTAAAACCTTATGATCTCAAAATAAATCACGCTCCAAAAAGAAAAGATATTTTAACACATAAAGAAAAGGAATTAGCTTTACACAATGCCTTAAGATATTTTAAAGAGAAACATCATGCAATTCTTGCTCCTGAGTTTGCAAAAGAATTGGAAACATATGGTAGAATTTATATGTATAGATTCAAACCAGAATATGAAATTTATGCTCGACCAATTAATGATTATCCTCACAAATCAATACAAGCAGCAGCAATTATGCACATGTATTTTAATAATTTAGATCCAAAAGTTGCTCAACATCCAGATGAATTAATTATATATGGTGGAAATGGTGCAGCATTTCAGAATTGGGCTCAATTTAGATTAACAATGCAGTATTTAGCAACAATGACTGATGAACAAACTTTAGTTATGAATTCAGGTTTGCCTTTAGGATTATTTCCATCACATAAAGATGCACCAAGAGTTGTTATATCAAATGGAATGGTTATTCCAAATCATTCAAGTTTAGATGATTATGAGAGAATGAATGTACTAGGGGTTTCACAATATGGACAAATGACTGCTGGTTCTGCAATGTATATTGGCCCACAAGGAATTGTTCATGGAACAACAATAACTTTATTGAATGCAAGTAGAAAAATTGATAAAGATGCAAATGATTTAAAAGGAAAAGTATTTGTAAGTTCTGGTTTAGGTGGTATGTCTGGTGCTCAAGCAAAAGCAAGTGTAATTGCAGGTGGCATTGGTGTTATTGCAGAAATAAACCCAAAAGCAATTGAAAAAAGACATGAACAGAAATGGTTGGATGAAATTCATTCCGATTTAACTAAATTATTGGAAAGAATAAATTTAGCAAAAGAAAAAAAAGAATCTGTATCTTTAGGATATCTAGGAAATATTGTTGATCTGTGGGAATTTTTAGCAAAAGAGAATATTAATATTGATATAGGTTCGGATCAAACATCATTGCATAATCCTTTTGCTGGTGGTTATTATCCTGTAGGATTATCTTTTGAAGATTCTAAAAAAATGATGACTGAAAACCCAGAAAAATTTAAAGAGCTAGTACAAAAATCTTTAATTAGACAAGTTATTGCAATTAATAAATTAACATCAAGAGGAATGTATTTCTTTGATTATGGTAATGCATTTTTATTGCAAACAAGTAAAGCTGGTGCAGATATAATGAATGATGATAAAACTAAATTTAGGTATCCATCATATGTTGAAGATATTATGGGACCGATATGTTTTGATTATGGTTTTGGTCCATTTAGATGGGTTTGTACATCAGCAGACAAAAAGGATTTAGAAGTAACTGATAAATTAGCTGCTGATGTTTTAGAAGAGCAAGCAAAAAATGCATCAAAAGAAATTAAACAACAAATATTAGATAATTTAAAATGGATAATTGAAGCACAAAAAAATAATTTAGTTGTTGGTTCACAAGCAAGAATACTATATTCTAATTGTGAAGGTCGAACTAAAATTGCAAAAGCATTTAATGATGCAGTAAACTCGAGAAAGATTTCTGGTCCAGTTGTTATTGGAAGAGATCATCATGATGTTTCTGGAACTGATTCCCCATATAGAGAAACATCAAATATCTATGATGGTTCGAGTTTTACTGCAGATATGGCAATACAAAATGTAATTGGTGATTCTTTTAGAGGTGCAACTTGGGTCAGTATTCACAATGGTGGCGGAGTTGGCTGGGGTGAAGTTATAAATGGCGGATTTGGAATGGTTTTAGATGGTTCTCAAGATTCAGATAGGAGATTAAATAGTATGATTCACTTTGATGTTAATAATGGTTTGGCAAGAAGAAGTTGGGCCGGTAATTCAGGTGCTCAATATTCAATAAAGAATGCAATGCAAAATGAGCCAAAGTTAAAGATTACTGTTCCATATAATGCACATAAAGAGCTAATTAAAAAGGCTTTGACTAAAAACTAAATATATTAGAGATTTAGAGTTCTTCTAATTCTTTTTTTATTGTTTGTTTGTCAATACCTGTTTGATCTAAAAGAATATTAATTATGTTATTTAGTGTTCCTTGTGCGATTGGGTTGTGATTAGGTACAATTATAGTTTTGTTAATAGTTTCATTTTTTAATTTAATGTGACTTCCAATTTGACTAATGATAAAATAGTTCTTTGTTTTAAGGTATTTAATTATATCTTGTGCAGACAAAATTAATTTAGGCATAAATAGTCTCTGTTGTAGGCATATCTAATAATAATTCTATTTTTGGATCATTGTTATCAAAATGGAGTCTTACTGCATCTAATATATTTTTGAATAGTTCGTCCAATGTATTGCCCTGTGTTGTAATTCCGGCTTCTAATGCAACAGCAACCCAAACACCATCTTCATCTTTTTCTATTTTAAAAACTAAACGATCCATAAAACCACAATATATGTTATTGTAAGGAACTATAAAAATCTGTTGTTTGTATGACCCGGACGGGATCCTCAAAACCCTTTTTAGAAAAGCGTTTATGGAAAACCCCAATCCACATTTGTGTATTGAGTGGAATTTGCAATTCCACAAATGACCCGGACGGGATTCGAACCCGCGACACTTGGATTAAGAGTCCAATGCTCTACCAGACTGAGCTACCAGGCCCTACACCCCTTTTTCTTTGGAAAGAAAAAGGTGTAAAGTTTATCCCAAAAAGAAACTGTGGCATAGCCACTATTTTTCTTTCTTTTAACATACCGTGTGTTTGCTTTCTTTTTCTAAAAGAAAGAAAAAACTGGACGCAGGAAGAGGGATTCGAACCCTCGCCTCCTTTCGGAGTTTAGATTAGCAGTCTAACGCGTTAACCACTCCGCCATCCCTGCTTAGCCTTTTTCTAAAAAGGATATGACCCTGGCCGGAGTTGGACCGGCGATCTTCGCCACGTCAAGGCGACATCATAACCACTAGACCACAGGGTCCATGTATTTTAAAAAAAGTTATTTTGTCAAAATACTTTGTTTTGATACAAAGCAAAAACGTCCCGTGCAGGATTCTAAGAACCTTTTGCATGATGTTTAAAAGCAAAATGTTCATGAAAAAACAAAGCCGTACACGGCTTTAGTGGAATGCAAGATTCCACAAGCGTCCCGTGCAGGATTCGAACCTGCGACCTCTCGATTAACAGTCGAACGCACCACCGCTGTGCTAACGGGACAAATTTCTTTGCAAAAAAACTAACAAAAAGATTGAATTTAGAAATAAATTCTTTTATATATAGGTTATATAATCAGAAGAGATAATATTTTAAATCTGAGTTATATTTATAAATGAATCTTAATACAAAATATATGCAAGGAACTAGATCGGGGGGTTAGTGGTCCCCTACCCAGAGAATCCACTTTACTCTGGATCGAAAAGCATTGAGGCGGCCCAAAGGTAATTATTGCATCAAAAATTTTGCCTTGAGGATCAGACTGCAAATGCTTTCTATTTAGAAACCCGCTAGGACAGGAATGGAGCAACGGTAACTATTTAGAAGGTAGTTTGTGGCCACCTGGTCTGAGTAAAATTTTGATTAACAATAGTTGTCCTGTAAGTCCACTCAATGAAGTTCCTTGCGCTCTTTTTGATACTATTTTTATTAATATTTTTTATTGAAACTGATTTTTTATTTATTAAGTCAAATAGGGATGCAATTTTAACACATCTTAAAGATTTACCTCACATTAAACATAACACCCCTTTTTCATCAAATCATAAAGCTACATAAAATACAAAAAATTACGACTTAAACATAATGATAAAAATATGCAAAAGATTTATAAATACTGCGAAGATATTGTATATAATTTTTCTTGTTATTTAAGTTGGGAGGGAGAAATATGAAGTCAATGATAAAAGACGCTACTGAAACCAAGACTAAAATGGTTGGTGACGAGGGCGTTTCAGAATTTGGCACACCAAAAATTATGGTATTAGGTGTGGGTGGTGGAGGTTGTAACAGTATATCCAGAATTGCAGAAATGGGAGTATCTGGTGCTCAATTAGTTGCTGTTAACACAGATAAGCAACAGTTAGCTGTTTTAAGTGATGATATTGTAAAGATTTTGATTGGTAAAAGTGTAACTAGAGGATTAGGTGCTGGAGGTTATCCAGAAGTTGGTGCAAAAGCTGCGGAAGTAAGTAAATCTGCTTTGGAAGAGGTTTTGCGCGGTGTTGATATGTTGTTCCTAACTTTAGGTTTAGGTGGTGGAACAGGAACAGGTGCTGGTCCAATTATTGCAGATATTGCTAAACAACAAGGTGCAATTGTAATTTCTATTGTAACTTATCCATTTAAAATGGAAAGAGCAAGAATAATTAAAGGTGAAGAAGGATTAGGAAAATTGAAGCAATACTCAGACACTGTTGTTGTTATTGATAACAATAGATTAGTTGAGTTAGTGCCTAACTTGCCAATTCAGGATGCTTTCAGAGTTGCTGATGAAGTAATCTCAAGAACAGTTTCTGGAATAACTGAAACTATTACTCAGCCATCTTTGATTAACTTGGATTATGCTGATGTAAGAGCAATTATGACAAACAAGGGATTGTCTGTTATAGCTGTTGGTGAAGGTAAAGGTGTTGACAGAGTTAAAGAAGTTGTTGGTGACACTTTGAAGAACTCATTGTTAGATGTTGATATCTCTGGTGCAAATGGTGTATTGATCCACATTACTGGTGGCCAAGATTTGACTTTAGGTGAAGCAAACTCAATTGGTGAGTTGTTGACTGAAAACTTAGATCCTAAAGCTGCAGTAATTTGGGGTGCAAGAGTTGACCCAACTTTCGAGAACAAGATTGAAGTTATTGCTATTTTCACAGGTGTTCACAGTCCATTCATAAAAACAGATGATGACAGAAGACCAAGTAGCAAAGATGATCTAGACTTAGACTATCTTTAAGTAAATCAAGTGAAAGGGATTTTTCCCTTTTTTCTTTTCTTTTTTTATTTTTTTAAAATTATATTTTTTCTAAAAACTCATCTCTTGTAATTCCCAAGTCTTTTTTAATTATTTTGTTAAGTAGTCCAGAACCTATTTCTTCTCCAGAATGGCAAGGAATAGTGGTTATTCTTCCATTTGGGTGTTTGTATACAATGTGACTTCCAGTAGTATGACTATAAAAAAATCCGAATTTCTCAACTATCTTTGCAACTTCTTTTCCAGTTAGTCTTGGAAGGTGTGACAAAATTACACCTCTATTTGTTGTACTCCCACAAATTGTTGAAAAACATCTATTTTGCTACTGTTTGTTTCAAGGTACGCTTGAATTGCCTCTTTTGTTCTTTCTATTAATTCATTCATAGTTTTTGCCTGTGTATGACAACCAGGTAATCCTAAGACTTCAGAAACTAACCAGCCATCTTCATCTTTTTCTATAATTAGAGTATATTTTGCCATATATTAATATTCTTTTTAGAATATATAAATATATCTAATATTGTAGTTCAGTAAAAATTAACTTTAAATACTCTCTGATTTTATTTATTTCTTTTAATTTTGTCAAAGTAAAAGTAGATCTCTTTTTATATTTGTACTGATTTTATATTCAAATGGAATAAATTTGTATCGAAAAAAGTTTCTTTGAGTTGTAATATGGTAAGCACAGGAGAATTTCCAATATCTGCTAATGCATATTTGTCAGGAGAAAAATATAGAATGGACAATTTTGAGAATAATGAATTAGTAAACCGGAAGATTATAAAAGGACCGGTTATTTACGATTATTATGCAATGCTTCCCGAAGAAGAAAGACTTCCAGAGTATGAAGAATGTGCATGGTTGAAATCAATAGATGATTATTATAATGATCCTGATACATCATCAGATTCATATCTTGATTTTTTTAATTTGTTTGATTCTTTTTTGGATCATAAAGAAGCAGGTCTTGCAACAATAAGTTGTAATTGTGATAGCATCAATGAGAATTCCTTTGATACTTCTGGAACAATTTGCAATGTGTCTTCTTAAGCTGTTTTTTAATTTAGATATCTTTTTAAACTTTTCTATAGGGTATTATATTTGACTATAGTTAACTATAGCGAGATACAGATACCGAGGTGAATCATAATGGCTACTACTATTATGATAAGTAATGATTTGAAAGCAGAATTAATTGCGTTAAAATTATTTTCTAGCGAAACATATGAAGATATAATAAAAGATTTAATAGATGATAGAAAAGCATTAAGTAAAGAAACATTAAAAGATATAGAAGAAGCTAAAAAAGACATTAAAGCAGGAAGATATTACACTTTAGATCAACTAAAAAAAGAGTATGGTATTAAATGATTTACGAATTAATAATTCCTCCCAAAGTTAAAAAAATATTGGATAAATTGAATTATAACATGAAAGAAAAAATATTGAAATCCTTAGAAAGAATAAGAATAAGGCCGTATGACTACTTAGAAAGATCAACTAATTCACCATACTACAAATTAAGAACTGGAGATTACAGAGCAATTATTGATATTCAAGACAATAAACTTATAATATATGT
>PEXK01000018.1 GCA_002779075.1 Candidatus Diapherotrites archaeon CG08_land_8_20_14_0_20_30_16
TACCGACAATGGGATCCAGCAACAAAGACATGGAAAATGATAATTCCGCCAACACCAAAAGAATATGCACCGCCTGAAGCTTATCGATTGTGGGAATTAGCAGGCAAACCAGGAACATTTGAAGAATGGTTAAAAAAAGCAACGATAGAACCAGGAAAAACACCAGAAGATATTGAGATTTATGCTAGAGGAATTTTAGCTGGAACAATTTCAGCAACGAATGTGCCAATGGAAATAAGATCAAAGGTGATAAAACGAGTAAATGAATTAAGGAAAACTGAAAGAATATGGACTGATGAGGATATCAGATCATTAATTCGAACTGGAATAGCAGAATATAAAAGTAAGGAAACAATTAAAGATAGTATTAAAATAAGTCGCAAAATGACTGATATTGATAAAGAAAGGGCTTATTTAATTCTTGATGAATTGATACCAGAAGAACCTGTTACAGTAAAGAAATGGTGGCAATTTTGGAAAAGATAAGATTTTAAAATTCTAATAAGACTTATTAATTTAAAAATATGGAGTTAGCTTCATGGTTAAAAGCTAAAGTTGCTGAACCAGTTAAAACAAAAATTGGTGAATGGTTCAAAAAACCAGAGACAAAACCAATGATTTTTGAAGTTGGAGCTGGTTTAGATCCACTTCAAAAGAAAGCAGCTGAAGATAAAATTGCTTTAATGATAAGAGAAGCTCCACCGAAACCAACATCATTTACTGCTCCTTTAATAGAATGGTTAAAAGAAAAATGGGTAGAAAAAGAAAAAAGAGAAAAAGAGACAGAAATATTTAAAAGACAATTTCCAGAAAGATTCGCAGAAATTCAAAAAATAAAACCGTCCACAATTGTGCCAGGTGGAAAAGAAGAATTAATTAAAAAAGGGCTTTTAACTGAAAAAGAAGCAGAATTGTTCGCCTTACCAGAAATATGGCCGCATATAGGAGTTTCCAGAATGGTAGGTCCAAAAGCAGCCAAAATAGTAGGTAAAGCAAGAGTAAAAATGGCAAAAGAAGCAATAGAAAAAAGATTAATTCCTAAAGCATTAGCTGAATTAAGAAAAATAGGCAAAATTCCAAAAGCACCAAAATATTATCAAAAGGAACTTTTGAGAGAAATTGGTAAGATTAAATTACCCAAAATAGAAAAAAGAGTTTTAAAAGAAGCTCTTGATTGGAAGCCGCCAACTTTAGGATATCGTAATCCTTTTACGAAATTTGTTTATAAAATTTGGGATAGATTTAGTAAGGCTTGGGAAGTTAAAGCACCTACTATATTAAAAACATTTAGCAACCGGCAAGTTGAAGCATTAATAAAAGAAAAACAAAGAGTTCTGGATGGTTTACATTCTAAATTAAGAGAAGAAATTATAGATAAAATTGAAAAATTGCCTTTAGAAGAAAAAAACAAAGTAGGAATGATGGTTAATAAATATATTCCAGTAAGTAAAAAATATCAAGGAATAGTAAAAGAAATTGATAAAAATATTGGTGCATTAGGAAAAGCAATTGTAGATATAAATAAAAAATGGGTAAAAGAAGGATTAATTAAATCTGAAGATGTCTTTTTGTCAGAAAAGACATTTTTAACTCATTTAGGAGAATATGCCAGAGCATTTTATTTAAGACCGCCCAGAATTGTGGGTAAAGAGCCGTTTATTATTCCCCGAAAAGCAATTACTAAAGGGTTAATAGAAAGAGGAATGTTTAAGAAAAAAATGACTTTAATTGATTGGGGTGAACAATCTTTAAAATTTGCAGGTAAAACAGCAAAAGAAATAAAAGCAACACCAATTGAAGAAATAGAAAAAATTGGATTAGAGGCTAAAAAGGCTTATGGTTGGATTAATCAAGCTGATGCAATGTTAGATAGAACTTTTAAAGATTTAATAAATAATTACGCCATAATGCAATGGCAAGATACGATTGCTCATACCCGATCATTATTTTCTAAAGTTCCTAAAAAAGGATTTGTTAGAATTGCAGATTTATTACCGAGAGGAAAAGAAACTGATATAAGATTAGGTCCTTTAAATAAAGGTTATATTCATCCAGGAATGGAAGAGGAAATCAGAATGATGTTAACCCATGGAAAAGATATTGTAGATAAAGTTTTGGGCGAACCATTAAGTTGGTGGAAAGCATTTAAAGTAGCAGGAAATCCAGCCACAGTAATGAGAAATTTTATGTCAGGAGGATTTATTCAAACTGACATGGCAGACTATCCAGTTTGGAATCCCAGAAATTCAAAGCTTTATGTAGAATCAATTAAAGATTATTTAGGAAAATCACCTTTTTATAAGAAATTAAGAGATGCCGGGGCTTATGGGGCAGATTATTTTGTGGTAGAAATTGATTCTAAAACAATGAGGGCAATTGAAAAATCAATTAATCCAGCAGCTACTTTAGGCGAAAAATTAATAGAAAAAGCAGGACCAAAAATTAAAGACGTTAAGCAAATGTTCTCTTACTATGGGCATATTGATCATATTCAAAGAACTTATTTAATAAAAGCAGCTTTAAGAGATGGAGCGAAATTACCACAAGCAATTCATTTCGCTAATAAATGGGAATTAAATTATAGATTTGTTCCCAAAATAGTCGAAAAAATGAGAGGACCCATTGGGGGTTGGATTACTCCATTTATTTCTTTTTACGCCTTAATGATGCCTCGAATTGCTGAAGTTTTAATTACTCGACCCTGGGTTTTATTAAAATATCCAGCTTTTATTGGAGCAACAGGATATTTATCAAGACAAATTTTAGGATTAACTAAAGAACAAGAAGAAGCAGCTAAACCAAGATTTTTGAAAAATGATCCTTATACAATATTGCTTCCTTTTACTGATGAAAATGGAAATCCGATTTATTGGAATGTAACTTATACTTTGCCATTTGGGGGTTGGCAAACAGCATTTATAGATGTGCCGGCAATTGGCGATATGATTTCAGGAATGGGTTTGATAGGTGGATTACAAGCTATATTTACTAATTTTGATCATTTTACTAAAAGGCCAATTTATGATGAAAATGATCCACCTTCAATTAAAAGAGATAAAATCACAAAATATACAATAAGATTTGTGAGTCCAGGAGCTGTTCCCCATGTTTTAAATATTTGGGATACAGCCCAAGGAAGAGTAATCGGTTGGCCATTTCCAAGAGAAAGAAATTTAACTCAAGTTTTATTAAGAACAGTAGGAATTTCAACTTATACTGGTGGAATTAATGAAGCAATTTTGAAAATAAGAAAATTAGAAAATGATATTAGAAATATGGAATATTCTTTAAAAAGAATCCAGCAAGATATAAATATTAGTTCTGAAGAAAAAAGAAAATTAAACGAAGAAACTCAAGAATTAATTTTAAAGAAAAGAGAAGAAATGAATAAAATAACACAAGCTTTGCCGCCCTTACCAAAAAGATTAGCTGTTCTTTTACCAAAAACAGCTGAGAAAGTTTTAGAAAAAGCAGGAATAATAGGGAAATTTGAAGAGATGTTGGGAATTCCTAAAGAAAAACCAAAAACTTTTGAAGAGAGATTGGGATTATAAACCTAACATTTTTTCAAATGGAGAAAGAATTTTCATTCGTTCAATTTTTACTAATTCAACAACTGACCAAGCATAAAAACCAATACCGGCTAGAATAGCAAAAGTAATCAAAATAAGGCAGATTTTAAAAAGTCGACTATTTTGCATAAATTAAAAAGCAGAAATCCCATTTGGGACATTCAGCTAAGACCAAATGGGATTCCGCTGAATGTCTTTAATCGATTATTTTATATTAACTTACCCAAAAGAAGTGAGAACTCGATAAAGCCTTATATTAAATTAGATTTTAAAATAGATTTGTTCTTTTTCTTTTGAAGATTATCCCTATTAATTTAATTAAGTTATCAATTAGAAAATAATAACATATCATAAAAGCATGTCAAGTAAAAATTTCATTATAGTAACAAATGAATTTTCGGGGATGCCTCTCACTTTGAGATTACAAGAAGAAGGTCATCGAGTAATTATGGGATTGATAGAGCCAGAAATGGTAGAAGAAAAATATGAACCGCCAAAAGATAAAAAGGATAAAGAAAAGGAGAAAAAACAAATTGAATA
>PEXK01000002.1 GCA_002779075.1 Candidatus Diapherotrites archaeon CG08_land_8_20_14_0_20_30_16
ATAACTATTGTGTACAATAATATTGTTTGCAACAAAGTTATGATTCTCTAGAACTTCTATATCATAAACTTTCTGTTTTTTATTAATTGTTTTTAGCTCTATAATTTCATCCCATAATATATCACTTTTTGCTAAATTCATCAAATATTCTGATTTCTCTTGTTTGGCAATTTTTTCTAATTTAGTTCTGCTGATTGAATATTTTTTTAATTCTTTTGAACTTTTAGAAACTTTGTATCCTAAGGCTTTTCCAATTTCAACCCAAGACGATTTAAATTTGTAGTTATTCCATAATTCTTTTGGTATTGTATCTATGTTTGGGTTAAATTTTGCTTTTTTTTCTTTTTTTAAGGCAAATTTTGCTTTTTTTTCTTTTTCTCCAAAAAATCCAATTTCTTCAATGAATGTCTTGACAAACTCTCCAGAAATAATTAATTCATATGCTTTGAATATTTTGTTATTATATTTTATTGTTCTATTTCTTAATATTGAAATTACACCAAATTTTAAAAGCAAGCTTTGAACCTGAGTTATTAATTTTTTCGAAGCCGAACTATAATCAATTTGATAAAACCTGCCATGTTTGTATATTGAACCATCACAACTAAATAATCTATTTAAAAATATTACCAGTTCTGTTTTTGGTAATTTGTATATTATTTTAGGAATATCTTTTTCTTTTGCAAACTTTCCGAAAGCAGTTACTTTTTTTAACCACTCTTTTAAACTGTTTTGCGGTGTAAATTTTATTCCCTTAGCAAATAAGTTCCCTTTTCTGTTGTTTTTTAAGATTTTTCTTGTAAAATTAGTATTTACTGCTCTTAAAGTTATTCCAATTGGTTTTAATGTGAGATTTTTATCAAATTTTGTTATACAATCACTATACTCTTTAATTATTTTTTTATCTGCATTAGTAAACCAAACCATGTTGTTCATAGTGTGTCCTTCAGCAATCAAATATGCCAAAAGTTTTACTTTGTGTTGTTCTAACTGTTCTTTGCCAAAGTAAGGCAATATTCTAGGTGTTGCAATTCTTGACCCTTTTTTTAACTTTTGTGCTTCAACCCAACCATTAATAGTATACAGTGGGTGTTTTGGGGTTAATTCAATTTCTCTTCCGGTTCTTGATTTTAATATTATTGTTTTATTAATAGTTCTCTCATAAAACTGGGTTTTATTGTTTTGTTCTAACTTGAATTTGGAGTTCATAGCAATAATTTTTTTATTAATTTTTGCCAAATCTTTAATTTTTGCTACAGAACCATCATCTAATTGTATTTCTGTTTCCCCGGTTAGACATTTGCCAGAACCCCTTTTCCCTGAAATTAATACAACATGTGGTTTAGCTAAATCAACTAGAATCTTTCTGCCTAAAACTGGATTCTCGCCAGAGCTCATTACTACTTTTGCAAGAAGACCAGTTCCTTTCTTGCCATACTTTTTAATATCCTCTTCTGATCTGCCAACAACTACTTCTTCAGAGCTTAGTTCAAATGCCATAATTATCTATATAGTGATGTTAAAAAAGTATATATAATTATCTTATTCTAAGGTGATACTAGTATTATTGTATCTCCTCTGATAATAACTTTGCCAAACTTTTGTGCAACGCTATCATCTTCGTTTAGTTTTTCAGCTTCTTCTAATACCAAGTTCATATGAACATCGAAAGCTTTTAATTTTCCTCTAATTCTTAAGTTACCTTTCATTAGTATCAATACATTTTTGTTAATACTGTTGTTTAAAAAATCAAATGGTTTTGTTTCTGTCATTCTTTTTCACCTCAAAAATATCTTTATTAAATGACAAACAATATAATTTGTCATGCAAGCGCTAGGTTTGATTTGTCTTTTATTAATCATTTGTTTTTCCTAAATCTCATTTGCCAAATATACTTTTTAGCCAAGCAAAGAATCCTTTTTTCTCTGTTTGAATAACAACTTCTTTTCCCAACAATCTCTTAGCAATGTTTTTTATTGCTAAACTTGCAGGAATATTAGGATTCTTTATTATTATAGGTACAATTTGTTTATAGTAGAAATTTTCTCTAACAACTTCATCAAATGGAATCATCCCATAAGATGGTAATTCCATCATTTTAACAATATCTTCTTCTTTAATTTCTCCTCTGTAATGTCCCACCATGTTTACAATAATGCCTACAGGTTTTGCATTGATTTTCTGTGCCATTATTTTTGTTTTCAAGGCATCTGCAATTGATAATGAATATGGATTTATTACTATAAAAACTTCTGTGGCTGCTGCCATTGCTGCTAATGTATCTTCCCCAATCCCTGCTGCGCAATCCAAAATTATAAAGTTATAGTTATAGGTTAGTTTTTTTACAATCTGTGGAATTTTGCTTAAATCTAAAGCTTGAAAATTCTGCAGTGACAAAGAAGCAGGAATAACATCCACCCCTCCCGGACCTTTGTAAATAACATCTTCAATATTTGCTTCTCCTCTTAAAACATCATTTATTGTTATGGGCGAGGATTCCATACCCAAAATCAAACTCAGGTTTGCCATACTAACATCAGCATCAATCAAAAGTACCTTTTCATTCATTTGCTTTAATGCAATTCCTAGATTTGCAACAAGGGTGGTTTTCCCTACTCCGCCCTTACCAGAGGCAAATGTTATTATTCTAACCATAAAAAATCACTTTTATTTTTTGTGGTACTGTTGACAATTTTGCATACTTGATAAAAATTGGCAACTGACCATGAATATCACTTTAACAAACATCTTTTAATTTTTCAGTTATTATTTCTGGATTTCTGGCATATAATTGTTTTGAATTTAGAACATCATGTGTTATTGCATTTATTTCCATATCACTTAACTTAATTTCTTTTTTTGTTACAAAAACAAAACTGTCCCTTTCAAACAAACCAATCCAAGGATTATCCTCCAATAACATAACTTTTTTTTGCAGGTTTAATTTTATACTATTAAAAAAATCATAGTATTTTAACAATTCTTTTTTGTTTATGTCCTCTGAAGACAACAAAATATCTTTATTTAAAATAAGTGCAAACTCTAATAAATTGTGTTTCTTTAACAAAGTTTCAATAAATGCTGAAATATTTTGTTTACTAATTTCTTTTACTATTTGTTTTTGACCAGAATATAAATCCCTTATGAATAGTTCTTGGTCTGATGTTTCTGTATCGTCTATGCCCAAAACGTGTCTTGCAATTTTTCTAAAAAAAGCCATGATCTCACTTATATATTAATATTGCCGAGCCCAATCTTTTTAAACAGATCGTATTTTGATTCATTTTCTCCTTCTGTTGTGCCTATAATTTCTTCTCTATATTTTGGGGTCACAAATTGACTCAAATATTTGTATTCTTTTATAGGTGTTGTTTTTATTTTTTCGTTAAATGTTAATATTAATTCTGTTTGTTCCTTTGTAAGTGCATAAACGTCTAAAGTTCCAAATTGAACAACCAGAGTGCTCATGAATAATTTCATTGCATTGTCACCAAAATTTTCTTTATTTTTGTCTAAAAATGTGTGATATGCTCCTTTTATTATTCCATCTTGAAATACCAAAAAGGAATCTTCATATCCAAATTTGTCTTTTATAGTTATGCAGATATAGCCGTTAAATTTTTTTGCAGACAAATCAGAAATCATGTTTTGACAATTCAAATTTTTTAATGCAACATTTTTTATTATTGGTTTGCCTGTAGGAATATTCATATTCTCCCTTTTTGCTGTCTATTTAGAATTACAATATAATCTGCACAGTTTTTCAAAGCTGCTGCACTTGATTCATCAACTAAGATTGCAACAGTTTCTTTGCCAAGGGCTTTTGCTTTTTGTATTGCAGGAATAAAGTCAGAGTCTCTTGTAACAAAACAAATTACATCTATATTTTTGTTGTACGCAATTGTTGCTGCTTCAACAGCCATCATAACATCAACATCTCCAACAGAAATTGCAACTTCAAACCCTTGATTAACAACTGCCTCTGAAAGTTTTGTGGGTGCAAATTGGTTCAAAAAGACCTTTCCTATTTTTATAGTTCCAAATTGAGTTGCAATATCTTTTATCTGTTTTAGATCTACGTTTAATTCTTTTCTAAGCATGTTCGGGCCATCGACAAACACAGCTATATTCTTCTTTTTACTGACTAAATTTTTAAACCAAGACATAAAAAACACCTACTCAAAACCTGCACCAAATTAGAGCTTCAGCTAGCTTTAGCTCATTAGATATGCTTATTAGAATATAAAAGTAATATATTTAAATACCTTATTATTATATTTATAACTAGGTGAAGTTCTTTTTTAGGAGGAGTTTAAAATGACAGGGTTAGTTATTTCGAAGGTAAAGTACTTTTCTTTTGCAAAAGTTTTGGCAATTTATGGTTTTTTTATGACTTTAATTGCAATGCTTTTCGATTTGATTTACAAATTAGCTAGCGGGCAGAGCTATTTTATGCCTACTGTGGATTGGGGATCTTGGGTATTATATGCAATAATACAGTTGATTCTGACTCCAATTGTGATGTTTATTTGTGCATATATTTTAGCATTTATTTTAAACATTGCTTTGAAGGCATCAAAAGGTTTAGAATTAGAGACTTTGTAATTAGGTGGTGTTATGCATGTCTCTACTATTTAGCATTCGGGAGATTAAAATACCTTATTTTAATCTTAAGTTTGGAATAGTAGAGATAGATACTACTTTTGTTTTTTTTGTTATTGGTCTGCTAATTGGTTTAATTGCATTTCATAGTTTGAAAAGTCTTTTTGTTGTACTTTTGTTTCTTGCATTTATTGTTTTTATTCTTCTTCATGATTTTGTTCAGATTCTTATTGCAAAAACTTTTTCTTTGAAGTTAAGGAAATTTATTATTTTCCCTTTTGGCACAAAAAAGTTTTATGGCAAAGATTTTGATAATGCAAAACAAGAATTTATTTATGCGTTTGCTGGACTTTTAGTGTATTTTGTTTTAATGTTAGCTTTTGCAATATTAGGATTAACAGTTTTCAGTGGAGTTTGGCCAGAAACAATAACTCTGCAAAACACTTTGACAAGCCAAACATTTGATTTTACTTTAATGGATTTTCCTTTGTTTTTCTTGTTTTGGGTCTCTTTCCTTTTGTTTGCTTTTAACCTTTTTATCTTTGCTATGCCAATGGACGGAGGAAGACTAGTAAAAGCACTTTTGACTATAATTTTTGGCCAATATTCTGCAAACAAAATAGTACCTTATATCAGCAGAGTAATTACTTTACTTGTAATTTTAGCAGGATTATTTTTCTGGGATATTATAATTATTTTAATTGGACTTTTTATTTATTATACGACAGTAAAGGAATTGCGAGAGTATGAAATACTTCGAGTACTTGAAGGTAAATCTGTGAAATCTTTTATGAAGCCTTGTGATTTAATTTTCAATTCTGAACAGACAGTAACAGATTGCTTCAAAGAGATGAAGAAAACTATGATTCCTGATGCTGTAGTGACGTTTGATGAGGGCGGGTTTGGTGTTATTGATGTTGAAGAAATATCTAAAGTCAGCAAGCTTTATTGGCCAACAACAAAGATAGGTACAGTAGCAAAAATAGTTGATGGTGTTAGCGAGCGTGAAAATCTTGCTTTTGTTGCTCAATATATGGTTACAAAGGATTTGGAGATAATTCCTGTTGTTGATGCTTGTAAGACCCTTCTAGGTATAATTAAAAGAGCAGAATTCTCAGATTATATAAAAATACATAAGATCTTGTAATCTGCACACTAAACATATTTATATGTTGATTATGTATTGCTAAACCTAAATAGTGTTAAAAGGATATGATTATATGGAAATTGCAGGAGTTCTTTTGATTGTTTTGATGGTTTTTGTTGTAATACTAGTCTTTTTAATCATATTCTTTAATTATTTAAATAGTCGTCACAGTTCTTATTTGAGCAAAGAAGAAACAAGAAATAGAAAGAAAGGGAATTCTTTAAAACAACAAAATGTTGTTTAGAAAAATATTAAAGAACATATTTAAGGTGGAGGGGATGGAATGGTATCAAAAGATATGAAAAGAGAATTGTTAAGAATAGCTCGTTTGAGCATAGAATCTAAATTGGACTATAAAGATTTTGTTCCGGATTATACTGAATTATCAGATGCTTGCTTTGAAAAGCGTGGTGTTTTTGTTGTTTTGATTCAAGATAATTTTATGAAAAGTATGTCTGGTATAACAGAACCAAACAAAGAACTTTATCAATTAGTGCAAGAATGTGCAGTAAACGCAGCATTTTATACAAAGATCAAAGTAACTAAATTAGATCTTCCCAAAATTGTAATAGAAATTTCTCTTGTTGGGAACTTGAAAAAATTGGATTATTCTGGAGCTGATGATTTGCAATCAAAAATAAATTCTAAAATTGGTCTGGTTTTGAAAGAAGGAATGCATAAACAAGTATTTTTGCCTACTATGTGGAGAATGTATCCTGATAAGCGTGTGTTTTTAGATAAACTATGTTCTGAAGCAGGTTTGCAAGATGCAACATGGATGAGAAAACCTTTGGATTTACAATATTTCACAACAGAATCCTTTGCTGAAGACGATGAAAAATAAGAGGCGAAATTATGGATATTAAAACAGTTGTGGTTATAGAAAAAGATTTAGATGGTTATTTTGCTTTTTGTCCAACAATACAGGGTTGCTATTCACAAGGTAACACTTATGAAGAAGCAATTATAAATATAAAGGATGCACTAAAATTGCATCTAGAAGTACTGCAAGAAGCCATATGATCTTTAAAAACTCTGAAGGCACAAGAATAACTATTCCTTATCATTCAAAAGAAACTTTGCACCCCAAAATTATTAAAAGTATAATAATCGATTGTAAGCTGAATGCAGAGGGGTTTAAAAAACTGCTGGTAATTTTTTAATTTTTTATTTACAAATAATTAATTATTATTCTATTTTTTCAGTATAATATTTTTCGTAAACCTTTTTTGCAATTAAATATAATATAAATGCAATCAAAAATCCTGCCAGAACATCTGAAACATAATGCTGTGCCAAAGCAAAACGTGAAATAGATATAAGAATTGCCAAAACAATACCACTAATTCTTAACACTTTATTCTTTGTCAAAAAGAAAATAAAAAAAGCAGAAATAAATGCAACAAAGGTATGTGTGCTATAAAAAGAATTTTGTGTTAAATTTGTTTTTATATCTAAATTCAAAATAGAGTATGGTCTAGCTCTTAAATAAAACAAAGTAATTAATTCTTTTAATCCAAAACCAATTGCGTTACAACCCACATAAAAAGCAATTAAAACCCAACGCCTTTGTAGAAAAGCAAATAACAGAAATCCAATACACAATATAACATAAGTATTTGTGATTACCCACCAGAATTCTGTTAACCCAAGATTATTGAAAAAAGAATATATTGCTTGTGTTATTGTTAATTCAAAACCCATATCTTAAAGAAATACAAAAAGAATATAAACATATTATACATTATATATCCATGGCAGATGAGATTGTCATTGACAGCATCAAAAAAATGTTAGAACTTCAAATGTCAGATGATGAAATTATTGGCAGTTTGGTTGATGCAGGCGTTGATTATGATTATGCAGCAAAGATGCTGAATTCTGTAAAAAACAATAAACCTGTTCCTAAGACCCAAAAAACTAAAATGCAGGAAAGAGAAGAAGTGTCAGAACAAGAAGAAAATTATGAAAAAACAAAAGAAGTATTAAAAGACGTGGATAATACTTCTTTGGGTGTTTGGCAAGAAGGAGTAGTAACAATTATAACTCAAAAATTAGATGAATTGGATAATAAACAAAAAAGTTTGGACGAGGACATTAAGAACAAAGTAAATGCAATTACTTCACTAGAATTATCTAAAATGAAAGCAGTAATTGATTCACAGAGAACTCTTTTAGTAAGTAAGTTAGACCTGTCTGTTGCTTCGAAACTGAATGAAATAAAGAAGCAAATGGAAAGCACGTTAAATGTTTTGCAGGATGTTAATTCAAACACTCAGAAAAAATTGGATGATATAGATACTTTAACAAGAACTCTAACAGATATGAAAAAAACACTGTCGCAACAAATAGATACTGTGCAAAATGTTAAAGACAGTTTAGGATCAACAATTGAAGATATTAAAAGAAAAAGTAATACGGAATTACAAGATATTTTTGTTCAATACAAATCACAGCTTGGAGATATAACAAACAGAACAAACTCAACACTAAACCTAGCCAGCAAGATTTTGGAGAGTTTGGTTAATGCATCAAAAGCGAAGATCGATAATTATTGCAATACTAAATTGGATTCTTTTATGAAGGATCTTCAAACTAAAATAAATGTAGGGGACATAAAACTGGCTTTAGACAAACTAAATACAATAAAAGATTTAGAAGCTAGAATTTCTTCAATGGTTGATACACGAGTTTCTTCAATGCTTTCTGAAAAAGATTTTGAGGATTCAATTACTGATTTGAACAGAAGAATTATGGATTTGGAAAAACAATCAAAAGGAAAACAAAATGCAGATTTTGAGGATATAAGTTCGAGACTGGATGAATTAGAAATGTACAAAGAACAAAATTCGAATCTTATCGCAAAACTATTAAAGGATTCGCGCAATACTTCTTTGAAAGAAGTACCAAGAACAGATATTCCTAAAAAGAACCAAAAGAAATAATGCTTTAGTTACTGATATATATAAGTGCCAGGTCTAGTGTTACAACCTACCAGTATACAAAATTATACTGTCTAGTGTAATATTCTCGCTGTATATAAAATTGATGTGTTTAATGTGATATTTTATGCAAACTCTTATTTGTCCTTCTTGTGGCTTAGAAAAAAATAAAAACCTGTTTGAGGATAGTATTTGTAAAGCCTGTTTTAATAAAGACAAACTTTTTTTTGATATTAAATTAAAAGATATAATTCTGTGTAAGTCTTGCGGAAGGATAAAAGAGGAGTTTATGTGGAGGCAGTTTGCAGAAGATTCTTTTGAAGATTTAATAAGAAAGAATATAAAATCAAACTTAGATTTCACATTAAAGAATTTAGACTTAGTTTTTTCAAAGAATAAGTTAAGTGTAAGTCTGAATCTGCAGGTAGGAAAAGCAATCTGCCATTATAATGTTAGTTTTACTCCCAAGTACCAATATTGCCCAGACTGCTACAAAAAAATAAGTGATTATTTTGAAGCTCTAGTTCAAATCAGGGGCTTTGGAACAGATAAGCAAAAAGAAAAAGAAGTTTTGCATTTGTTGGAAAAGATACAAAAAGGGGAATTAAAAAAAGGAAATTTTGGAGCATATCTTCAGAAATTTGAAAAGGTAAACAATGGTTTTGATTTATACTTAGGGTCAAAAGAACTAGCAAGAGCATTTATTAGAGAGTTTGCAGAGAAATATGATTTCGAAAAGAAAGAAAGCCCTAAACTGGTTGGTATTCTGCCTGGTGGTAAAAGAAAAACCAGAACTACTTTTTTAGTCAGAAAGAAAGAAGAAAAAGATTTGAATGATTGTACTACAAATCCTTAACAATAGTTTTTATTTCGTCTTTATTCTTTTGGGTAATGTAAATAGGAATATTTACATCTATGTCTTTGTTTATTTCATCTTGAGTTTTTGTTGTCTCCAGAATGAGAATAAAAGGATAGAGATTTGTTGCGAGTTTTAATGATTTCAAAAACATGTGTATTAAAAGCGGACTTTGTACATTATTAATATAAAAGATTCTCTTGTTTGTTTTTCCAAAGAGTTTTTGCAGATCGCTTGATTCTAGTTCTGGAATGTTCTGTGCATCTAAATATGAAATTCCAAACACTAATTCATTTGGGTTTTTTGTATTTACCTGTGTTAGTTCTTTTAATCCTTCTGTATGTTTTATTTTTATTCCTCTTTTAAACTCTTTAGTTTCAAATACTTGCACAGAAGGAATAGTAATCAATTTTCTTATAATCTGACCTTTGTGTTTTAAATCTAGCTCAATAAGAGTGTTTACAAACCTTTGAACAAGTTTTATTGAGGGGTTGTTTCGTCTGCCGTTTTCATAATCAGATATTGTTGAACAGCTTAGTTTCATTTGTCTAGCCAAACTAAGTTGTGATATTTCAAAGATATTTTGCCATTTTTTAAAAGCATTTCCTGGATTCTCAGACATTGAAATTTCGCCAGCAATATCTTGCTTGAGCTTTTGTATTTCTTCTTTGTGTACTGAAATATCGCTTTTTGCCATAATTAAGTTATACTATATATTTTTATAAAGAGATTTGTATTATTTTAATATGTTTTTTGACCTTGATGTTGAGAATAGACTAGAAAGACTAGAAAACTTAAGTAAAAAATTAAATCGAGATTCAGAAGATTTGTGGTATTTAATTTTAGTTGAAGAAAGTATGAAAGAAATCTGGGATAATGAAAATGATGAGCGATGGAATAAATATTGATTATTTCTTTCCAAACACATTTTCTTTTAAAGAATTAATTTGTTTTTTGCTTACTAATGTATCTTCTGTTATATCTTCAACATCCTGATCAGTGTAACTGATTTTGAAACTGCCTAATTGATTTTGTTCTACTTTTATGTTATCTTTGAATTTTTGTTGTAATGTTTGTTGCAATTTTTTTTGCTTTGCAATCTTCTCTAATTCTATGTTTAAATAGTTCTTTAGGTTCTCTAACTCTAAAATGTGTGCTTTTACAAGTTCATAAACATTCTCTTGATTCTTTGCATTTAAAGAAATTGGAATTGCATCATGTGTTGCTATTTTTGTACTGTCTTTAATGTCTTGCATCTTTTGATCTAGGGTGGTTTGTTTTATTTTGAATTTTCCAATCTCTCCGTCAATTTTTGACAAAAGAAATTTATATCTATTTTCTTTTTCATTAATATCTTCAGGCATAACAGTCCCTTAATTTATTCCAAGACATTTTTCTAAAGCTTTTTTTTCTTGTATTAATCTTGTAAATTCTTCTATTTTCTTTTCTACTTCCCTTTTTAATGTATTATATCTAGCATTTGCCTCTTGTTTCCATTTCTCTAAATCTTTTGGTGAAAGTTTTTTCCCTGCTTCAACATATGCTCTTCTACTACCGCCTACCCAATAAAATAATTTATCTCTTTGTGCATCGGGGTCTTTTTCAAAAGCACTTCTACTTTCTAACCATAGTTTTAATGTGTTTAGTCTTGCATTTACTTTTGGTAATCTTTCTTTTGCAATTTCTATTCTGCCTTTTTTAGAAAATCTTCTTGTAATTTTTCTTGCTAATCCAACTTTGGTTTTTGGTTTTTCTGGCATAAAAATCCTATCCTATTTATGATTCTTTATTTCCCAGAATATTTTCTTTTCTGAGATGTCTTCTGGTGTTTTTAAAGTGATTAATATTGCATATTCTCCTGGGCTCACATTTCCTATAGTGGAGATATCAAATGAAAAATCTCTTTTTTCATCTATTCCCAGAATGCTAATTTTTGTAGGGTCTGAAGGAATTACAGCTATTGACAATTTATCTACCGGGCTTACACTGAGTTCAATGTTCTTCAAATCATAATCGCTTATATTATCAACTGTAACAGTTAGTTTGGTTGTGCTTGAACCATCTACTAAATATGAAGGATTTGGTATTAATTTTGCGGACAAATAATCTGGTTTGAAACTGAGAAATATAGCATATCCTATAATAATTACTAAAACAACGCAAAGTATCCATAACAATGTTTTTGTTAACCAAGACGGAAACTCAAAACCTGAACTTTTAGTTAGTTTTTTGTTCTCTTTGTCTTTCAGAGGTTTTTTATTTGCATTTGCCAGTACTTTACCTATACCTTCATTTTCATGCTGATTAGGCTCATCTTCGTCATAAAGACCCATTTAATCACCAAGATAATAAATATAGAAATCATTTATATATTTTTGCTTTTTTGATTGTTTCCTTCGTAATTGGCATTACTAATTAACTCAAGAGGTCTTGTAAGTATTTAAATCTTTCGTATATTACATATATATAGATCAAAGATATAAAATAGTCTAGTGTGTAAGTTCTTATAGGTGGTTTTGATGGAAGTAGAGCGCGCAATTGATAGGTTTAAGCAATTAGGTTTAACAGATTACCAATCTCGTGTTTTATATGCTCTTTTGAAGAAGAAATCATGCAAAATATCTGATATTGCTTCTAATTCAGGAGTACCAAATACAAGAGTTTATGATGTTGTCAATCAACTTATTGAAATGAAGTTTGTTATAAAAATTTCTGACAAACCAAAGACTTATAGAGTAAGAAATGTTGATCAGGTTTTAGATACTTTATTGCAAGAAAAGACTGATGAAATTCAAAAGATAAAAGAAGATGTAAGTGTTATGAAAGACTTTTTCAAATATGAAGACACAATGGATGAAACAAAACTTTTGAAAGTTGATAGAGATAAAGATTTAGTTAATTTGCTTATTGAAGAATTTGGCAAAGCAAAAAAAGAAATTATTGGTTTCGGGCACAAAGAATTAGAAAATAAAAAGTTACAAGAATCTTTGAAAGAGCTTTCAAATAAAATTAATGTGAAACTTATTGCACATCCTGATTTAGATATTAATTTGGATTTTGTCAAAGCAAAACATCACGATATGTGCGCTTATGTTGTTGATAACAACAAACTAATTATAGGTTTTGGCGAAGGTTCAAAAGCATATAATTTAGGAATTTTACATAATCAGGACTCTTTGAAAAGTATGGTAAAAACACACTTTGATAATTTGTGGACTACTCCCTAAATAATTTGGCATAAAAATCTCTCTTTTTTATGATACTGTTGTACAATTTCGACTTGTTGGGAGAAATTTACAACTGGGCATAATGCATATCTCTTTTTTTCAAAATGGTGAACCCGATCTTTCTTTCAAAACATAATGTTTATATAGTTTTGTGTTACAATTATATGTGTGGGGCGCGAGGTTAGTTGGTGACAACTTGCATGGTTGGCCTTTCGTGGGTTTCTCTATGTTGAAGCGGATTTTATCCTTCTGGCTTCGTTTGAGGGGTACATAAGTTGGTAGCTTCAGATGTGCTTTCTCTTGTTCCACACTTATATTAAAAATTAAGTAAAAATAACAAAAATCTTTTTCTTAGAATTATTATAGGCAATTTTTGTGTAATTTTAGTATGTATAACCAAAAAGCTTTTTTAATTATCTCTTTTTTATAAAATATGCTTGAGCAATATAGGTTAGAAAATAAACTGTTGCGTGAAAGATATGAATCATTAGCAAAAGATTATAATGCTCGACTTCCAGATTATTTGCCACATCACACAAAAGTGTTACAACCATTTGTAGGATTTCTTAACAAGGATTTTGGCCCTGGTGCAAGAGTTATAGATTTAGGTTGTGGTGTTGGTTTAAATTCTTGCATATTGAATAAGCATGGCTTTAATGTAACTGGTTTGGATTATTCAAAAAATAGTATTGAACATGCAAAGCAAAACTGTCCCAATACAAAATTTTTGCATACTGATTTTCTTGATTGGCAGCCAGAAGAAAAATTTCATGGTTTAGTTGCAGGTTCTTTCTTAGACAAATTTCATCCGGAGCTTCTGCCTGAGGTTTTCGAAAGACTAGACTCTTTGTTGGTTTACAAAGGATATGGTTTAATGTATGTTCCCACTTCTAAAGAAGAAAGTCAAAAAGTGGACGGATCTTATAATAAAAAACAAAAATATAATCCTTACACAGCATTGTTAGAAAGAGATAATTGGCTGCAACACATTTCAAAACACTTCAAAGTATTAGAATATTATCCTGGTTATGGAAAAAGAGATTTCTTTATCTCTACTTTCCAAAAGCGTTAATTAGGTGTAAAAGAACAAATTATCTTGTCTAATGTTGCTTTATTTGAAGAATAGTTTCCACTTTTATTTCTCATTAGAATCAGATAACCAGTATTATCCTTTGTATATGTGAATATTTCTTGTTTGAGCTGACCTTGATCTGTTTTATATTTTATTACAAAGTCTTTTATCTCCGCAATATTAGCAGTTTTCACTGTGGTTTGTTTTTCAATAGTATAATTGCTCAACGGTTTCAAACTGTCCAATAACAAAGCATCAGAATCCTTGTTGTAATCTCCTGACCAGATAGAAAAAAATTCATAATCATCATCTTTGTTTATACCAAAGGTGTATGTTCCTTGGGTGTTTCCTGCAGATAGTTTCACAAAAGGCCAATCTTTTGGCAGATATATTTGATAATCCGGTCCTTTGAATAAACCAAATGTTTCAATTTCTGCTTGTGTTATGCAGTTATTTGGGGTTTTTAGGTCTCCTAATTTAGGAATTGAAAAGTAATCATAAGTGTAAAACACAATAAAAACAATTATAACAATAAGAAGTATCCAAGCCATTAATTTCATATAATCACAAAATAAATACTTGTTACAGATATATAAATCTTGCTAATAATAATCTAACTTTTTCTTGTAAATTCCATGTGATTTGTTTTGATTATTTTTTTGGCCAATCCAATCATATCATAAACAATAGGATTTTTATCTAGAACTTCTTTGATATCTTCTTTATTTATATTGCCATATTCATGTGCTAACAAATTTCTGCGAGATATTAAAAACGCAAAGTCAGTATATGTCTCTTCAGTGATTAATTTATTATCTTTTAATATTGTAAATATTTCAATATATTTATTACTTGGACCTAATTTTGTTATAAATTTTATATCATCTGCAATGTCTATAGTTGCATTAATTATAGAAAATAATAACATTGCAGAACCATGTAAGCAACTAGCTTTATTTAATTCTGAATCTTCATCTAAAATCTTGTTAAGTTCTGAAAAAAATCCTTCAATTTCCTCAATTTTTTTAGTTATTCTATCTTTGGCAAGTTCATCCATTAATTATCCACTCGTATCTTTTATTTAATATCAATCTTTTATAAAAATCATATTCTCCAATTGTTTTAAACTTTAGTTTGTGTATTTTATAATCATATTTTTTTGGCAAATATAATAGTTTTCCTTCAAATAATATGTGATATTGTATATTGGGTGGTAATTTCCAAAAATTGGATGCTTGTACTAAATCTTGATTGTATTTATAAACATCGTATTTTTCATCTATAGGAATTATACAAATATCAACATCAGATTCCTCTTTTGTTCTTCCTGTTATGTAAGATCCAAATAAATACGCTGCAACAATATTTTTATCTTTCTTGATTTCTTTTAGGAAATCTTTGAGTTCGGCTTTTGCTTTTGCTTCTGAGAATACAATTTTATACATATATTAGATATACATATCAAAGTTTAAAAATCTACCTTTGAATTCAACCAAAGTATATTACTATCACTAAAGCATTAATTATAAACTGTATAAGCAAGAAAATAGTTACTAGCTTTTTTTCGGTACAGGGATATAACCAATGTTCAAATAAATAATAAAGTTTATGCCATTGTATTTTCTTTTTTTGAGGATCAAAATATTGTCTTTCTAAAATTCCTTTTGAATCAACACAAGATATGCTAGTATCTTTTAGGTTTGTAATCGGTTTGAAAATAAAAATATAAATAAAATACAGCCCAAAATTTATCAAATACAACAAACATAGGAGAATTGCTAAAGACTCTGCATTGCCAATTATTGCAGCACTAGCAATTACTGCGCCAATGCTTAATGTGCCAACATCACCAGGAAACACTTTTGCAGGATATTTGTTGAAAATATAAAATGCTATTAATGCAAACAAAAAAGGAATCAATAATGCAATTATAAAAGTATTATTTAGAAGTATTCCAGCAATAATAAAATAGAATATTGTAATAATGCCCATTCCTGCTTCCAAACCATTATAACCTGCAAGAAAATTAGTCATATTTGCAAAGACGTTAACAAATAAAGGTACAAAAACAATTGTATAAACCACCCCCAAATTTAATGAACCAAAAAAAGGTAAAGTAATTGTTGTGTTTCCTAATCTAGTTATAACTAAAGGAATTGCACAAATAAAAAGTAAAATAATTTTGTTTATTGGTCTTAATTTAAATAAATCATCAAAAATGCCAGTGAATGCTGCCAAGATCACAGTTAATATTGCTGCTAAAAATAAGTAGTGATATTGTGCTAGA
>PEXK01000035.1:0-561 GCA_002779075.1 Candidatus Diapherotrites archaeon CG08_land_8_20_14_0_20_30_16
CTACATCTAAATTTTCAAATGATTTTGAATCTTTGCCATAAAATACCATATATTTTAAAACTTCTTTTTGCTTATCAAACATTTTAAGTTGTATTTTGTAAACAAATTATTAATTATGTCTAAAAATGCTAAAAATGAACCTCTAGAGCTTATATTTTCAAAATCCCACTTATAATAATAATTAATTGTATTTTTTACTTGTATATTTCCCACAAGTATATTACCCAAATTATAATTATTTATTATTTTACTTAAATCTAATTCACCTTGAGAACTGTGTGCCAAACTGAAATCCCTATCCATTATTTCTTTTTTTATCGTATCATCATACCCTATTGCTGGAATTACTGCCAACAATGATATGTTGTTATATTTTGTTTCTAATTTTTTATTAAACAAAAAGAAAAATTGTTTTGGCAGATAAAGTTTATTTCCATAACCAACAAAGTATTTCACATTTTTATCTGAATTGTTTTCCAAGAATTTTTGATAGTTTGTATCTAAAATGCATTTTGAAAAATTAGCACTGTTACATGTTCTTAAGTAAAAACCATAATCTGT
>PEXK01000035.1:970-1112 GCA_002779075.1 Candidatus Diapherotrites archaeon CG08_land_8_20_14_0_20_30_16
AGGTGGTTTGCAGAGCAGATATTTTTATTACAATCAGGGTCATTTGGGTTTAAGTCTAAAGAAATTATTTTGTTGGTGTCTTTAACACTTTTATAATCTTGTGGTAGAGAAAAATCCTGAGGAATAGGTCTTAATCCAAAGT
>PEXK01000035.1:1180-3986 GCA_002779075.1 Candidatus Diapherotrites archaeon CG08_land_8_20_14_0_20_30_16
CTGTTTACATCTCCTAATGTAATAGTTATGGTTTGGTCTGGTTTTATGGTTGTGGCAATTGTTTTAGATGGTGTTTTGGTGATAACATTAAAATCCCAAAACACACAATTATTTTTAAACGATAAATTACTATCAGATAAATAAATATTATAAAATAAATCTAGATTAGGTAAAAACTGAATATCGCCTTTTGGCAAAGAAATCAAATCATACAAAAAGGCACTGGCAAATGCAAAATAAAAATCTCTTGACTCCGGATCAAAACCTAATTTTTGAATTGATAATTTTTCCTTGTCACTTAAATTAGAAGTTATTAAATCATAATTTAAAACTAATTCTTTTATTACATTTTTTTTGTAGTAAGCTTTGATTTTGTCTTGTGTTAAACCATATTTAAATTGCAAAGAACTGTTATTTACAAACACCTTAAAACATTCAGGCTGTGGATAATCACCTCTATTTAATTTCAAAGTTATTGGGATCTGTAAATGGCTGGGTGCATTTAAACTGTCCTGAAGTGATAGGTCAAAATCTAAAAACAGATCTAAAGAAAGTGGCAGGTCGCTCATATTCTTTAACAAATCGTTTTTTATTTCCAAAATAGTTGCAACTGTTCCATCTGACAAAACTTTTTTACCTTCTAACTCATTCAAATCAAATAATTCAACAATATTTTTGATTTTATCAGCATAAGGATCACACAAATTCAAAGTATTTCGTGATGACCAAACAACATTTTTTATAATATAATTTTCATCTTTCATTAAATACAAAATTTCTTTTGGAATAGGCAAAGTTATTTTTGTATCTGTTTTTGCAAACAAATTCAAATCCAATATTTGCTCTGCATTTTCTTTAAAACCCAAAGACTTGACAGAATCAATCTTAGAATCCTGTCCAAAGAAATAGCTCAAACTTTGTGGAGAATTATAATCAACATCATATTTCAGATAACCTACTGATTCTCCTTTATTCAAATTCCCAGTTTTGACTTTAACAACTACGCGGAATATTGCAATATCATTTTTTTCAAATGAATTCTCAACAAGAATTGGTTTGAAATCAAAACCCAAAGTAGAATGTATTACTTGACCATTGGTATAAGTTAAAATATCTTCTACTTTCAGCAAATTGTTATTTTGGGAGTCTGCCAAAAATATAAATCCTGTTCCAGTATAGTTTCCAAAACAACTGCTTCCCTGTGTTTCAATTTTCTGGCCTAAAACATCAAAAGCAACAAAATATTCTGTATTGCTGGATAATTTATCCTTATCAATAGATTTGCTAAGCATAGAATCTGAATACCATTTTTCATAAGACAAAATCGGTTTCTCTGTTAAATCTAATATTTTCTCTTTATTAATAGATATGTTTAAGTCATAGATTTTGTTTTTATCAAAATTAAATGTATTCAAATAATAGTTCAAAGTATAATTATATACAAAATTCTGAAAACTATATTCAAAGTTTTTAACAATATTAAACCAGATATCAGTACCTACAGGCACAATAATTTCAACCTTTCCTTTATTGCCATCATATAATATATTCCTAACATTTTTTGAGACAGGATCTGACCAATAAACCTGCAAACCAAAATCCATTTCTTTGTTATTATCATACTCTACATTGAACTTAACAGTACTGCCATCCAATTTCAAAGCTAAATCAAAAATATCTTTGTAATATCCCTCTTCATCTGGTTCTTTGTCTTTTTTATCAAATTTGTAATCTACAGTGCCTGACATTGAGCCATTTTCTCCTTTAATTACATAATCTTTATTTTGGTATAAAATAAATTCACCAGCAATCCCTTCAGCATCACTCAAAGCAGAAAGAATTTCTCTATTATTATCTTTTTCTCTAATACTTACCTCTGTTTCTGAGATTGGTGCACCAGAAAGCTTTGGCCTAACACTTAAAAATAACAAACTGTTTTTATCAAACTCAGTCATATTCACAATTATTGTAGTTTCTTGAGGATAAGTAAATTGTTTATTATAAATTGGCGAATAAATTGTATTGCACTCGTTCAAAGGAATAATGCTCATATAATAAATTCCTGCATTTAAATCGCTTGCATTCAATTTTAAATTGGTGTTAGCATCCAAATCATCATAATCTTTTACAAGCTTATCTTTGTCAAAAATATCAACCCAAAAAGAACAAAACAAATCTTCGTTTGCATCAATAAACAAGGAAATAAAATTTTTATCAATAAATTCAAGCTCTATTACTTTGTGATTTGCTAAATTACCAGCCTCAACTAAAACATTGTTATCTATTTTAGAATATAAACTACCATTATGAAGAACATTTACCTTCACAGTATAAGTTCCTATATCCAAAGAAGGGAACTCAACACTGCCAGTTTCACTGGTTGTTAAAGTTTTCAAAACACCTAATTTAGTTGCTGTGATATTTGCATCTTTAATTGGTGTTTTTGTTCCTTTTTCTAAAACATCAACAATTAAATTATTTGTTAAAGTAGGTTTGGACTGTTCAGCAACACTTAATTTTACAGTACAAAATGGTGTTGTACAAACCTCTTTAAATGCTAAGAAATCAGTTACATTAGCACTGATTTCTAAATTACCACAATCAGGATCTTTTAAATACTCTGCAGTTCCTGTTATTGTTAAGGAGCTAGTTTTCTCAGAACCCAGACACTTCAATGCCAAAGATATAGTGGTGATAAAAAGATTAATCAAATCTGTTGATTTGTAAACACTAATCTTCACTTTGATGGGTTTGGGTGGTTCTTCTAATGGAGAAATTGGTTTGGTTATGTCTACACGATAAGCTT
>PEXK01000001.1:0-3803 GCA_002779075.1 Candidatus Diapherotrites archaeon CG08_land_8_20_14_0_20_30_16
AATTATTGTTGAAACTGATGATAAAATCTTATAAAGATGAATAAAAATTTAAAAGAGGATTTATCAAAAATCTTTACAATAATGCTAATTACATTATTCGGCAGGAATTTATTAATATTCAAAGAAAAAGAAAAAAGTAAAATAGGATTTGCCACGATAAAATCAAAATGAATAAGTAAAATCATGGCAAAAAAACATAAAAAGAAGTCTAAGTTTAAAGTTCCGGTTAATCGTGCATGGAGAACCGCATCTGGTCGTAGGACTAAATATTACCGCCCATATAAGAAGCGAAAAAAGAGTGAGAAAGCACGAAAGATAAATAACTATTTTGTATTCAGGGGTTACTTGTCGAGTTGGTTGCACGAAACAGGAACCGATTGGCGGATTCATGGTAGTTTTGGTGGTGTAAGTAGTCGTTTATGGAAGTCATTATTGCCAGAACAAAAGCAAAATCTTAAATATTTAAAGAATAATATAGATAATATTTGGTTAGATGTTTATGGTGCTGATATAAATGAGTTAGCAAAGTCTTTGAGTAAATATATGATATTGAACTATGATACTTTAAATTGGTGGCTTACAAAGGATATGGTTGAGGATATATGTTTGCGTGAAGATTATAGGAATGGTGGTGGTAGTTTTACGTTTTTTGATGAGGAAGGTGAGGTAATCCCGAATGTTTATACCGTTGATAATTATAAAAGATTACTATGGTTAAAAATGGTAAATGAAATTAATAAATTACAGATTTTTGATAGTAGTCCTATTATCTATATATTTGATAGTGTAGATATTGTTGATAATAAATTAATAATTAAAGGGCGTTTTTCAAATTATCTTTTTTTGGGTAAGAAAATTGAAATTGAAAAGAAAGAAGTTGAAGAAAAAATTAAACCCATAGAAAAAGAAAAGCCAGAAGAAGAAAAGGAGGTAATCCCTATATCTGAAGTTGTGAAATTAAAAGAATTAGAAATTGAATTAGAAAAAGAAAAACAGAAACGACTGGCTTTGGAAATTAAAAAGGGAGAACTAATTTTAGAAATGCTTAAAGCTGGATTCACAAAAAATGAAATTACGAAACTTTTGGGATAGTGGTAATTCGCTCAAACCGAAACCAAAAATAATTTTTAAGAAATGCGTGTAATATTTGGTGAAAATAGAATGCAACATTGTCTTGATAATGCGATAAAGTTCGGCATGAATTTCACTAAAAGAGAAGTTGGACGTACTATTGAGCTTGATTTTCGTAAAGAAGGCGGAAAAAGAAATAAATATTTTGAGAACGCCAAAGAGAATTATGATGGATTTCATTTATTTAACATGGTATTTTGTGATGTAAAAAAGAGGGTGCAATCAGGTAAATATGTGCCGAAAGAAATTAATAATGATAGAATTAGTGTAAAAACTATTTGTTTTAATCCAGATAATATTCTGAAAAATCTTAACAAGCCTTGTGTAGCAATAGACATTAATTATTGTTATTGGAATACAATTCGCAAATTGGGAATAATTTCCGAAAAGATTTATATTGAAGGATTAAAGAAGGATAAAGAATGGAAAAATGCGAGAAATGCGAGTATCGGTAGTCTTGGTGCATCAGTAAAGGAAACTGTTTATGAAAATGGTATTATATTAAATAATACAATTCACAAACGAAAATTTAATTCGTGCCGGTTAGATGCTATTGATTATGTATGGGAATTTGCTAACGAAATTATATCACAAATTACTGATGGTTTTTTAATGTATTTGACCGATTGCTTCTTTGTAACGCTTAATGTAAAAGATAAAGTTATTGAATTAATAGAAAAAGGCAACTATACAAGTAAGTTTGAATCTGTAACTTTTAAAAAAATTGAAAGAAAAAATATTAATAATAAGTTGTTTTATGTTGCATGGATTAAAGATAACGACCCAGAAAGATATAAACACCAGTTTTTTAACGAATCAAATAGATTGAAGGAATTATGAAATTAAAATTTTTAAGGTTTAAGCGATTAGACTTTGGTTGGGACATTAAATACGATGCTGTTTTTTGGGATATAGAAAATGATAAAAAGGTTTGTTTAAATAGAACCGAACTTTTGAAAGTCGTTAATTTAAAATATAATTTTATTTACGAAATTGAGCGACATAAAGACTTTTTTTATCCTATTAAAGTGATAGTTCCTAATGGTATAGAATATCTTATAAAATTTAACAAAATTTGGAAACATATCGGAAATGAATATATGTTTATAAACACTAATCCCATAAACAGAAATGAACGTTTTACTTTTCAAGTTATCGTTTCCGACAAGGTAATTTTAACCCTGCATACCGAACATTTGAACGTAAAATCGGCATGGAACTCTTTTAGGGAATATTGGATTAAAGACCCTGAAATTTTGCCTTATAAAAAATTCATGAAAGTGAAAATAAAAAATAAATTGAATGAAACTATTGAAGAACATCAATATCAAACAAAATGTTTCGTTAAAACTTTTAAAAAATAAAGAAAATGGGGACAACAAAATCTATTAGTAAAACTAAGAGCAAAAGTAGTTATAAATATAAGTGGTTTGATCTTAAAGAATTGTACTTACTTAAAGATAACTTGTTGAAAAAAGAAAAAAACGAGAAAAAATACAAGAAAATAAACCATAAAATACAACTTAAAAAATGAAATTATTAATAAACAACAAAAATTAATACAAATGACTAAAAATAACGAAATGGCAAAAGATTGGAAAGGGAATATTCAATCAATCCATATTTGTATGGGGTCGAGAAATTATGCAATACAAGAAAGACAAAGTCAGGATTTCTATGCCACCAATCCAAAAGCCTTAAAATTATTATTGGAAATAGAATATTTTGATAAAATAATACCTGTTTGGGAGTGTGCTTGTGGAGCTGGACATTTATCAAAACTATTAATAGAAAAAGGATACGATGTTAAAAGTAGTGATTTGTTCGATAGGGGATATGGTAAAACAGGAATAGATTTTTTAGCAATGGAAAATCAGGAATGGAATGGAAACATAATAACAAATCCACCATTTATTTATGCAACAGAATTTATCTATAAAGCATTACAAATTATTCCTGTTGGAAATAAATTTGCAGTATTTTTACCTATAAGATATTTAGAGGGCGTAAGTCGTGGACAAATATTTAAAAATTTTCCGCCACGAATAATTTATGTTCCATCCCGACGATTAAAATGTGCAAGGAATGGTGAATTTGAAAAAATGAAGGGAAGTGCTTTAAGTTTTGCTTGGTATGTTTGGCATAAAGGATTTAAGGGAACTACTGAATTAAAATGGTTTAATTAAAAAAAAATATTAAAAAATATTGCTTTAATGGTTTATGTTAATTTTTTTAAAACAATTTCCCAAATTAAAATTATAAAAATTGGATTCGTAAATAATTGAGAATGATATTAATTACAGGAATAAAAGCATGTCTATTAGAACAAAGTGGCACAATTACCAATAAGACCTATCATTCTTGGACAAACATTGAAAGGAAAGTGGAAAATATGAAAAAAATGGAAAGGTTTCGGCATTGGCTTCGTTGGTTTATAAAACAGACATATAAAAAAAATGTAACTATTTTGTTTATATACAGAACAATTGAAGATATTGGAGACAACAAAAAGACAAGTTAAATCCTTACGGAAAAATCTCAAAAATGGCTATTTTAAAACGCTTTTTCAAAAAAATTGATTTATAGTTTATTACCATCAAATAAGTTTTGAAACTCTTACCCAGTCAGCAATTTTTAAAATCTCATTTTCCATTTTTCATAATTTTTTTGAC
>PEXK01000001.1:3828-4038 GCA_002779075.1 Candidatus Diapherotrites archaeon CG08_land_8_20_14_0_20_30_16
GAGGTTTTTTTTTGCAAAAATAATCAAGAATTATTAACCATTTTCTGTTCATAACTCTATAACATACTAATAAACAATACAAATTTGTGTTGATAAATTCTGCATTTTTCTCTTGCGAATTTTTTATTTCAACCTTATTTTTACATAAAATTTCAAGGCAGTGGTAAATAAATGAAAAATAATAAAATGGAAAACAATTTACAAAAGATT
>PEXK01000027.1 GCA_002779075.1 Candidatus Diapherotrites archaeon CG08_land_8_20_14_0_20_30_16
TAAAAGGGTTTTTCCCTAGGGGCATTTTCCATAAACGCTTTTCCTAAAAGGGTTTCTCCCTAGGGGCATTTTCCATAAACGCTTTTCCTAAAAGGGTTTAAGTATATACTACTAAGAAGTCCCACCAAGGTTTGGTTACATCTGAAAGAATACCTGTAGTTGCAAAGTATTTACTTTCTATTAATTCCTTTATTTTAAACAGACCCAAAAGCTTGCCAAAGACTTCCCCTTTTACAACGTATACTGGAAATTCATCCTCTAAAACAAGTTCTACTTTCATTATTTGCATATTTGGGCTTATTTTTTTAAAAGTATCTGCATTCAAAAACACAATCTCTTTATTAGAAACAAAAATTTTGTTATTTTTTAAAGATAATGAAAGTGGTGTTTGAATGTTATAATCCAAAAAAACTATTCTGGTTACATTACCATCACTTTCTATTAAAAAATTTTTGTCAGCTTCAACATACGCGGGCTTAATAAAATCAAATGCAAACGAATCAATTTTTATACTCGAAGAAGATAAAATACATGAAACATCTGTTAAGTTCAACAAATTAACATCTTCATAATGTTTTTTCAACAAGCTATATTCTATATCATAATATATTTCCATTATTGATGAATCAGTTATGCTGTTCTTATCCTTTTCGAAAAAATCTAATATTGCAGAAACTGTATTTTTCCTTCGAATAGATATACTATCTTCTTTATTTTTTAAAATAGTCGGCCCAGCACTAGCCAAAACATTCTTTTTTTCTTCATTAGACAATTTCTGAGTGGATTTCTGCAACAAATTTAGGAAAGGATCAATATCAAGACTCAATTTCAAAACAACGTCCTTCTTATTTTGTATATCTTTTTCAGAAGAAGAAAATTTATCATATTCCTTTATCATACCATTTAATTGAGAATTCATGTTCAAAGCAGAAAAATTATTGTCATTTAAATAATTATTTATTAAAAGGTCTAACATATCCAAAAACAACTTCTTTTTTGTTTCATACTGTGTTAAATCAATTGCAAAAGTATAGCTCACATCATCTTCGCAACTACTTATAATCTGATCTGCACTAAGCAAAACAGAATAACCACTTTTTTTAACATAGTATTTACCTAATTTTGACTCGCTTAGCAAAATTTTTATTGTAATACAATCTAAATCTGCTCTCTGAAGTTGATCCAAAGCAATTGTTTTTGTCTGTTTATTTCTAAAGATTGCATCTAAAGGATCTTGTACATCTTTAACCTCAATAGACAAAGGCAAAATTTCTATATTACTATCAGAATAACCAATACCCAATGGAGACAAATTAAACTGTTTAGAAAATAAACTGAATTTTGTTTCTCCAAGTGAAAACTCCTTGCTCAAAATAATTTTGGGCTCTACTTTGATAACTTTTGTATTAAAGTCTTGATTTAACAAAACGTCCCATTCATAATCACTTGTTGGCATTATTCCTTTACACTGCACAGTTAATACATTGTTATTCACATCACTAAAACATTTAGTTTTAAAAGAAGCTTGGCCTTTCAAAGAATATGTTTGATAACACATGTTCCTTATGCTTCTATAATCAAAATTCTGCTTTGATTTTTCTGAATCTACACAAGTTACATAATCCAACAGATTCAGATCTTTTGCAGAATATAAATCAACTATTTGACTAACCTTATCTGCATTACTTGTAAAATCAGAACAAATATTCAAAGTATTGTTTGAAATACTTGTACAAAAGTTGTAATCTTTGTAATAATCAGATGCAAAAATTCCAGTCATCAAAAATACAAAAGCCAGCACTAAAAACCAATAACGAAAAACCAACTACTCACCTTTTAACTAATCCAACACATAATCATTATACAAAAACAATACATAAATCATACTGTTTAGTGTGCTAAAATAAAAAATTTATTCCCAAAATAACAAGTCCAAAAACTATTGCACCCACTAAAACCATTTCTGGGCTCAATCGAATTAATGATTTCGAACTTTCTGAAAAAGATAATAACCCCAAAGATGAACTTGGCCCCCTAACATCAGATCTCGCTTTTCCCCACTTCATATAATCACCATAAACAATCAACACACTAAACACACTACCTTTGTATATTGATAACAATTTATATAATATAATTAAGAAACATATAAAAATAGATATACTATATATAAATAAAAATAGATTATTTGAGGGGGTTCTATGAATAATAAAGGGGATTTCTTATTATATTTAATATTTACAATTATAATCTTAATTATTGGTGCAATCCTATATTTTGTATATTTAAATGAAGATGGTTCCAAATTAGGTTTGGGCAACACAGATTCCAACTTTTTAGGAGAATTCAAATCTAAGTTGCCGCCTACAAAAGATTTAAAAGATAAGGATGCGTTTCAAAACACTTATCATATCCTTGCCAAAATAAAATTGGATATGAAGATAGAACTAGAAGACAAAAACCTGATTTTTGATGGAAACCCCACTTTCTTAATAAGTGACAGAAAGTTTGTCCTTAAAGATCCTACATTGAATGAATTTAGTGGGACTGTAGAAAAAACAGGATTTTCAGGATATGTTAATGAAATACAAACTAAAGAAGACTCAATGGAAATAATGTCTCAACTAACTTGCGATTTTAAAAACATTGAACAAATACAAATAAAAAACATCTATTTGGATATTGAAAATGCAAATATTATAGGCGAAATAAACGTACGAGATAAAAAATATGAACTAAATAAAACTTATTTAAAACTAAAGGGATTTTCAGGAGATTTAAAGTTTGTACCTGACAAAGAGGATATTTTCGTAAACCTAGATGGCAATATTGGTTATTTAGAATTGAGAGATAACCAAGTAATAACAATATTAAAATAGTGAATACTATGAATGATAATATAAATAATGGAAATACAAAGAAAATGAGTTATTTGGATTACATAAAAGCAATTTTAATTATTCTTATTCTTGTTTTTGGATTATTGTTCGCTTTAACTGCAACAAAAGTTGTACATTGTAAAACTATAGGACAATTTTGGTGCAATGTTTATTGGGACTTAGTAGAGTCCCCAAGAGTTCTAATTGTCTTTGGAGGCGATGGTTTAGGAAATGCTGAAAAACTTTTAACAATATTACAAAATAGGGATATAATATCTTTAAAAACAACGACGCAGGTGCAAAACCTAGCCTATGTTCCTACAACTTCTTATTTAGATAAATACAATATGGTCATTGTAACACAAGCAAAGAGCATGAGTTCAGATCAATTACTAATGTTCTATGAATATGCTATTAAAGGGAACATTTTAGTGTGGACAGGAGATGCTGGCACATCAAGTATGCCTAATGACAAAAAATTATCTGATTATAACATAGAAAATACAAATGTGTGGACAAGAGTAAACAGCGATGAGAAGGTTGTTCCTTTTGGAGAATTAATATCTGCGGAATATATTGATAATTTTTGTAACTTGGTAAATTGCGGTTCAATAAATACGGATTTTGTGGGAGAACTCTTACCAGATCCAGATAGCCCAATAGCAGGAGGTATAAAACCAAGAACCTCCTATTTATCAGGTGACTTCGCAATAGTTAAGCAAATAAATAATTCTAGTACTGTTGTTGATTTGAGTGTTGATTATCAATCTAATTTAATTACAAAAAGCAAATCTGATACAAAGGGGTTGGGAAATGTTTTTCCTATAATGATTAGATCTGGATTGGGCAAGAATATTGTTTATGTTGCAGTACCTTTAGAATATTTAGTTGATGTAAATGCCCCAGATCATAAGTTTGATGCATCAAACACAGGAATGCAATATCCTGGCACAATAAGAAGACTATTTTTAGAATACTTTGGAGCATAAGTGATAATATTTAAAACCCT
>PEXK01000010.1 GCA_002779075.1 Candidatus Diapherotrites archaeon CG08_land_8_20_14_0_20_30_16
TGAATTGTTTTGAAAAATTTACAACTGTCCATAAAATATCACTCCTATTTTTTGGACCTGTTGTATAATTTTGAATTGTTTTGAAAAATTTACAACTGTCCATAAAACCACCTAAACAAATCTCCAATCCTTTTTAGGAATTATATATCTATTTGGAATTTTCTTTTTTCTATTCTTTGCATTGTTTTTGTACAGCAAAATTCTTGAGGGTATATTTTCGTCTTCATATTTCATACTGGGCAGGTATTTCTCTAATGCTCTTGCAAATTTTTTTATTTCATCATGACTTGGCATATTTTCTTGCTTCAATCTTTTTCTGCTGTATCCTAGCCACATATATGCTTTTATTTCAAGAAAATCTGGCTGACCAAACTCAATCAATTTTCCAAATTCTTTTATTGTCTTTTTGTTATCATTTAAACCTTTAATAACAGTCAAGCGAATAACTGTTCTGCAAGCTAAATTATTTAGTACCTTTATAGTAGATAATAAACGCTTAAATGCGTTTCTATGAATCCCTTTATTTATCTTTCTATAACTATGCTCATTCCATGCGTCTAGAGATATGTATAATTGTGTTGGCAAAGCCTTTTTTCTATGTAAATCTTTGATTTTTGTTGGGTTTTGACCATTACTCACTAAAAATATTGATTTAACTCCTTTTTTTTGTAAAGTTTTAATAAATTCTGGCAATTTAGGATAAAGAGTGGGTTCGCCACTCAAAGAAATTGCCCAATGACTTGGAATCTCATTCAAAGACGCTTCCAGTTTCTTTTTATTTATATTAGGATAGCCTTTAAAACCAGAAAGAAGTTTATAGTGTGCTTTAATCAAATCTTCGATTATTTTCTTTGGGCTGTCAACTTTCTCCTTTATTAATTTTTTTTGCATATTTTCTTGAGGTCTCCAGCAAAATATACAATTTTGATCGCACCACATTACATTTGGACTTACCTGACAGCAATTAAAAGTCTCAATGCCATAAAACCAATGTTTATAGCATTCCCCTTGGTTGCGCAAGCTCTTCTTTGTCCATTCGCATATCTGCACTGCGCTATGCTTCCCAGCTATACCATAATGTTTATTTTGTAAATCTTTTATTAAGCTTTGGTTTAGCTCTAAATTTGGCATAATATTTTTATATACCTACTATTTATATATAGTATCTTTTGTATGTAGAATTGTGAGAAATATGGTTGAATTACAACAAGCACAGCAAGCAGGTGTAGCAACAAACATTAAAGCAATTAATGCTACAGTAATGCTGCTTAGCCAGAAAATTGGTTATTTAGTAAGAAATGAAAAAATATTAAGCCAAAACATCTTAGTACTGAATGATAAGTTGAAAAAGCTTGAAGATAAAATAAATACTCAGGGGAGTGTTGAAAATACTGGTGGAGCAAGTTTGGAAGAAGTAGAAAGCATGAAAGCACAAATCTCTGAATTATACAATAAAATTCAAGGATTAAAACAAGAAATTGAAAGTTTGTCACAAAGTATTGATAGTTATAAAGGAGAGTTTGTTACGAAAAAAGAATTTCAGGAAATTAAATATTTAGTAGATTCAATAAATCCTTTAGAATATGTTACATATAAACAAATCAAAGACCTTCTAAAGAAGGAGTAATTATGCAATCCAGAACATTCCTTTTCTTTTTTCTTGCATTATTCATAATCCCTGTTCTTTGTGGCTTGGAACAGAATGCTCTTTTGAAAACAACTAATGATCTTTATTTAATAAATCCTTTAGACAGTTCTGAAAAGATAGAAAACAGCACTTTAATATTATACAGTAATGATAAATATTGGACAATAGAAACAAATGAAAAAGATTTATTTGTTATTTTAGACAAGAAACCAAAACAATATCCAGATAAAGAAACAATTGAAAAAGTTCTGGAAACTTATTTCTTCTTTTCAAATATTAGTGAACAGAACAACAAAAAATTTATTTCTTTTTTTAATATCATTCCAGATATCATAACCCAGTTTAATTGGAGTATTGAACTTATAAAAAAACAATTGGAAACTGAACAACAACTAGACACAAATACACAAAACGGGTTGTCAAATGTTCAAACAAGAGCAAAAGATATTGGCACATTATCAATAGAAATTACAAACAATCTTTTAAATCTGGACACAAACTTGAAAACACAATCTTTTGAAAATCTGCAATATATAAAAATTATTAGTGGGAAACTAGCAAAAAATCAAACAGACATGCAAAGTAAGCTAAGCTTACTGCAAGAAGCAATACTAAAACTAAAGATAGAATTAGTTGATGCAAATATTTCTTTAGACACTAAATATATGATAGGAAATCAGGTTTTAGTTTTGCCACAGGATATTCAGAATATCCCCGAAAACCAGGCAGGCATAAATGCTAATTTAGAGGTAATAAATAAAGCAATAGAAATCTCCTCTGATACTAAAAAAATTGAGAATTTGAAAAACAATTGGCAGGAAAGATTAAAGCGTGCAAACTTTCTGAAAAAATATTTAAACCCTGACAAAGATATTGAAAAGCAAACAAAAATAAAAAATGCAAAAGACCTATTTGATACTATTTTAAACAACAAAAACAAATGGAAAAACTTCTCAGATACAAACATGTTTGTAAATGTTTATGACACATTTTTTTCTTATGTTGAAAAAAAAGATTATGAAAATGCAGAAAGACAAATTAAACCTCTTGCAAACTTAGCAATAAAAATCTACAAAAACGGATATTTAGCACAAACAATAGACACTACTAGTACAGGAACAGAAACAACACAAGAAGAGGAACAAACCAGCCCTTTAGTAAAATATGGCATTATAGCTTTGGCTTGCATTATAGTTGTAATAATAGGCATAAAAATTATTAAAAAAATAAAAGAAGGTAATGAAAATAAAAAAGAACCTGAAGAACAGGAAATAAACCTGTCAATATAATCTAAACACAATCTACACACTAGACAGCAAAGTTTTATATATTTGAAAATAATAATATATATTATTTCCAACACACAATCAGCATATATTTATAACACATAAATTGTCCTACCTAGTGGTCAAAATGTTGAGTACATACTTTATACAGAAGTTCTTGAAGCAGAAAATTGTCCCTAAATCAACAATAGCATTAGGCACAAGTTCAGTTTCTTTGCAGGTGTTGAAAGAATTAGCAATACACAATGTTATCAATGATCTTGACTTAAAACTGGTACCAACAAGCACAGATATTGCACATTTGGCACACGAGTTCAATATTCGTTTATCACCAATCAATCATAAAATAGATTTATGCATAGATTTCGCAGATTACGCAGACTCTTATTTCAATTATATAAAAACAAGTACACAGAGTTTAATCCGCGACAAAATGGTCGCAAAATATGCTAAAGAGAATATGGTTTTTGCTTATGAAGAAGATTTCAATGCACAAAATATTCCTGCAATACCTTTAGAGGTCTCACGCTTTGGTACACATTTAATTGAAAAGGAATTGTTTGCTTTTGGTGATGCTAAAATACGAACAACAAAACTGGGGCAAAGATATAAAACTTTAGAAACAAATTACATTATAGATTTGAAACTAAACACAAAAATCTTGGATTTTGATGATTTGGACTATAAGTTGAATACCATCCCAGGAATTTTAGAAACAGGATTATTTGTCAGCTATGCAGACAAACTATTTACAGTAAACAAAACAAAAATAAAAGAAGAATTGAACAAAATAAGATAACAACACATTAAACATATAATTTATATGTTGGTTTTGTGTTGATATGTGCTGATTTTGTATTGGTTATATTCCTTTTACTATATTGGTTTAGGAATAAACACAAAGTAAATCATCAGACCAATTATAATTACAATAAGTGGTAACCCAATATACCAAAACCAATTGAATCCACCTGTTGTTT
>PEXK01000005.1 GCA_002779075.1 Candidatus Diapherotrites archaeon CG08_land_8_20_14_0_20_30_16
TCACTATATTTTTGCCTGTATTCTGGAATTCAGATAAACTTGCAAAAGATCCATCGCTCAAAGCTGTTTTTGCAATAGTTAATGAATCCAGATATGTGTTTATTGTTGCATTTTTTTCATTAATTGTTGTAAATGCAAAGGCGAGGGCTGTAAAAAAAATCATTAATGCAAAAAACAAAGGTATCAAACTAGGAAGATCATCACCTATAGACCCTATAAACCCCCTTGAACTCTTTTTTACTTTTCTCATTTAAGACCCTCCTGGTGTTGATGTTGGAAAGGGAACACAAAAGAAAGGATATTTTGTGTCAGACGAATTGTAACTTTCATTTAATTCTGCCAATTTTATGTAACAATCATTAAAGGGACCGCTACATTCTTCAGATGCACTTGAACAATTCCCTAAAGCTGATTGATCGTATTTGCAGCTTACAAAAAATAAATCTGTTTTTTCTTCATTATCCTCAAAAGCTCTGTTTTTTACCATATAAACAACATTATTTTGTGTTGGATCAATTGAAATCCCATCTACAGTCTGATTGTGTTCGCCAAGCAAAATAACTTGAGATTTGGTTCTGAAACTTTCCAACGCTATTAGCTTTTTCGTCTGTTTATTGGATAATGAAAAAATAACAAAATTGTCTTCTAGTCCTGATGAAACAACATTAATGTCCATTATGTAATATATTGCAGTAAATGATGCATTTTCTGAGAGTCCAAAAATATCAATATATTTTGGCAAAATAACTTTTGTTGATGCGCACAAATTGTCAGATTCTGCCATATATTTTATTTGTTTAGCAACAATATTACTTACTTGAATTGTTTCATCAGACAAAAAAACATCTTTCACACTACCAGAAAAATACAATAACAACCCAGCCATTGTAACTGCAAACATTAAAATTCCTAATTTGGAAATTATAAAATCAATCATTTTAATCTACCTTTTTGGAAATACATAAAGTCGGTGCTTGGTTTGAACTGGATATGCTAATATTTCCTATTTTGTATCTTCCATTTTTTAACCAAAGGCTTTTATCTCCTAATCCCACATTCCATTCTTTATCATTTATCTTATAGACTGGAGTGTTTGGAAATGTATAACCAGTGTCAGGAGTACAATTTAAATTCAAAACAATTATTGGAGATATTTGAACACACGAATATCTTATTGGGTTTATTTTGTCTTTTTCATTTATATATTTCAAAAGATAACAACTACCTGAAGAACCAGGGCAATAATTACTGCATATTGAATTATTTTGCATCTTTCCAAAAGCAACAATAAAACTAGAACCAAAACAATATGGCACATCCAACAAAAAATCAGTTGATATTAATGTACTTGCAGATGCCTTTTCAATAGTCAGCTTTATGCCAGACATTGCCAAATCTATGCTTTTTGAACACTTTGTATTAGACAATGATGACATTGCTAAAGTGCCAGCAACCAAAACAAAGCCCAACAAAATTACAGCAATCAGCACCTCAAAAACAGTATCTGCCTGACCTTTTTTGTCCTTAAGATATAAATTAGCCATGCATATAATAAAAAAGAACCAAATATAAATTTTTGCTTTATTTATCAATTATGTTTGATATTTTTGACACTATAGCACCAGGATATGAAGAAAACAAGAAAAACACATCAGAAAAAAAACCCAGAATAGTTATTAAATATGGCCCAAATGATTCAGAAACGAAAGTCTTGAAAAAAAGAGGAAGAAAAAAGGCTATAGAAACAAAACTTGAGCAAGAAACTCAGAATATTTCTGAGGGATCACAAGAACAAGAAACTAATTTGCCGGTATATAATGATGAAAACTTAAATGAAAATCAATCACAAAGTGATGAGCAAGAAGAGCTTAGTGTCGAGGACGTTCCTCTTACTTTTTTGGAAAATCCTGAAACTGGGCATGCAATAGTTGGAAGAAAAACAAGCGTATTCAACAAATATGGTGAAGAAGCAGCATTATATTTAGGCAAAGTAAATGAGCCAGGATATCCAGAAAAAGAAGTTTATTTTGATTCATTAGATCCTCAAGTAATTTTTGTTTGTGGTAGTCGTGGATCAGGAAAATCCTATAGTCTGGGAATTATTGCAGAAGAATTAGCCTTAAAAAATAAAAATGTTGGGCAGATTGTAATAGACCCTGTTGGTGTTTTTTGGAGTATGAAATATCCAAATAAAGAAGACAAAGAAATCCTAGAATTGGAGAGGTTTGGTTTAGAGCCAAAGGGTTTGGAAAATGTTGTTGTTTTTGTGCCTGAAGGCGCTATTGATAAAATACCTAAAGAAACATATGATTCAACAATAACAATTCAACCTGCTTTTTTGACTGCTGATGATTGGTCTTTAACTTTTGGTATTGATAGGTTTTCGCCATCTGGTCTTTTGCTTGAAAAGGTTGTTAAAAAGGTAAGAGATGGATACAGGGCAATAAATGGTTTAATTTTCAAACCAAAAGGTGACAATTTTGATTTAAATGATATTATTTACAGTTTGGAAAATGATGCAGAAATAAATTCAAGGGAAAAGGGGTATAGAAAAGAATCTGTCAGAGCTTTAGTTTCAAGATTCGAAGCTGCAAAAACATGGGGCATCTTCTCAAAAAAGGGGACGCCTTTGATTGAACTTTCTGTACCTGGGCAATTAACAATAATAGATACGAGTTTTTTGGAGGAAAATGTTTCTGCTCTGCTTGTTGGAATAATTGCACGTAGAATATTAACTGCAAGAAAATTGAGTTCAAGAAAAGAAGCAAGTAAGAAAATCAATGAAGAATTGCCACGTGTTGATTTAGAAAATGATGTTCCACCAACCTGGTTGTTTATAGATGAAGGCCACACATTAATTCCTTCAGGAAGTTTAGCAACTCCTGCTTCTAAAGCAATAATAGAATATGTAAAACAAGGCAGGAAACCTAGCTGTTCATTAGTTGTTGCAACTCAACAGCCAAGTGCAATTGATAGCAGAGTATTGTCTCAAGTTGGTACTTTAATTACTTACAAATTAGTTTTTGATGATGATATTAAAGCAGTATTTAGAAGAATGCCTACCATTGTACCAAAAAGATTCAAAGATCCTAGTTTTATAAAAAAATTGAGTATCGGTGTTCCTCTTGTAGCAGATAAAATGGAAACAACAAGCAGAGCATTTGTTATAAACATCAGACCAAGAATGAGTCAGCACGAAGGAAGAGAAATACAAACAGCAGAATCAGTAATAAATTTGTCAGAAGAAGAAATATTAAAATTAATGGTCAATATTACAAAAAATAAAATAAGGCAATTTGAAGAATTGGATGTTCTTTCATTGAAAACTTTATTGAAGATTTTGAATATGAAATACAAAACAGATATTTTGTTTGAAAAATTCTCAGACTTACTTTTAGCAAATGATGTTATATTTGAAAAAGAAAAATATTTTATGATAAAGGAATCGGAAACTGAACACTATGAAGAAACAGTTAATTATCACATAATAGAACCGCAATTTGAAGAAGATGCAATTATTGGATTTATAAAAAGAGGTACTGGCTGGTCAGATTTTGTTACAAAAAAAGTTTACAGGCCAATTTTCAAAGTTAATTATAAAATATTTAATGACGATGGATGTTTTGTTGACAATTGTTGTTACATTGATCCAATAAAGGTTGAATTTTTGCATTATTTAGATAAAGAGTTTGCATATTCTTCAGGCCTCAGCATATTAAGAACATTAGATGCAGATGATATTCACATTTTATTGGGATTGCCAAAAAAACAAGGATTTGACATGGATTTTTTAAAAGAAACCTTTGCATTTGGAGACATAAAATTAAAAAACACAATGGATAGATTGGCAGGAATTGGATTGGTGCGTAAAGAAAAACGAGGAACAAAAAATGTTTATTTTATTATAAAGAATTTGGAAGTGCCTACTAACCCTCTTCACAAAGCCCTTAATACATTAGATGACCTACCAGTAATTAATGAACCTGTTAAAAGGGAAGACATTTTAGAAGCAAGAGCAACATTTGAAACTGTCCGCAATGTATTAGGTACCTTGTGGGAAACAATAAGAATTGAAGATATCGAAACTCTTTTGAAGCTCGAACTCCTGGCAACAAACACAGATACAAAAGAAACAATAATCTTTGATTGCCACACAGGTAAAAAGATTAATTAAGACCTATTTTTGTTTTACAAAAAAATAACAAATAATGTAAAAACATATATTCTAATTATCAGTCGATTTCAAGTCTTTGGCATAAACTGTTTTGCCAAATACTGCACTTCTTGCAAAAAATAGTTTGTAAATGATCAAAATAAAAACAATAATAACAACAAGGAAAATAATCCATCCTGCAAAACCAGAGCCAAAGCTGAACAACCCAGAAACTGATTTGCCAACACTTAACTTTGGCTTGTTTTCATCCAAACCAGCCCCTAAAAGATTATTATCTTGCAAATCAATTTGTTTGTATAAATTACCATCCAAGTATATATCTGCATTTTTATCTACAGAATCTGCTTGAAAGAAATATGTTTGATTTGGCTGTAAAAACATTGAAAAAGTTTTTGCCTGTGTGTTTATATCCAAAGTAACAATATCTGTTCCTACATTTGTAATCTCAACAGAATTTAAATTTTTATTGTATGCAATCAAAATATCTTGTGTCTTCAACGTAACATTTATTTGTCCTAAATCTAATTGATTTCCTGTTGATTGTTCTTGTGCATACAAATATATTGGTGTATAAACTATTGCATAGTTTTCATCAAGTTCAACAGTCATCAATATATTTCTTGATTCTCCTTTTTTCAAAAAGAATTGCCCAGTATTAAAAGAAACCAACACATTATTTTTGTCTGTTGAGTCAACAATTGCGTTCATCGAAAAAGTTGATGCAGAGCCCGTGTTTTCAAACTTCAACAAAAGTGTTTGTTTTTCTCCAGCCCCTAACAATATATTTCTTGTGGATATGTCTTCCAAAACCAACTTTGGTTGTTCATTTGTATATTTAGTTGTTTGAAAAACAATTTTTTCTTTAGGAACCACCTTCACATTTATTTGTGTTAATTTTTCATTTACAATGCCACCATACAAAACCTTTGTTATCAAAACAACAGGATAATCTCCTGGTTCTATGTTGCTTACATTAATATACAAAGGGAGAATGAAATCAGAATAAGTCTCTAATTTGGGGCTGATTTTAGCACCAATTCCTTGTGGAGAAAAAGTACTGAAAAAGAAAGGCAATGCTTCATTAGTGTTTACCTTATAATCTATATTTAAAGTGTAGGCTGTTCCTTGCTGTAGTGTTAGTTCATTACTTTCAGGATATATTTCATAATTCAAAGTGTAGCTTGAAGGCATTGTTCTTGCAAATGACAAAAGTAATAAGCCAAATACAACAATTATTAAACCTTCAATCAAAATCGTTATATTGTTTGTTTCCCAACCCATAATATTCACTTCTAACTATATCTTTTGATGAGAAAGGTTTTTAAATGTATTTATCATTTCACTCAGGCAATCAACTTTAGGCTCTAGATTTAAAAAGCCTTATTTGTATATATAATGTATGAAGATGCTTTTCTGGCTATTTTGTTGTTTGATTTTAATCTTTTTCCTGTCTAATTTGTCTTGTCAAGGAACAGAGATAAACATAGATGTTGTTGACAATGCCCCGTATATAGATTTTACATTGAAGTTTGATTCTAATTTCACAACGACATTGCCAGACTTTGAAAGCATAATTTATATAAAAGTGTTGCCTAAGGACATAAACTATGTTTTAAACAGTTCGAAAGTAGTAGTTAATGCAAATGAAAAAGGCATCTTAATTTTAAAATATAAAGGCACAGAATTTTTAGAAGGCGCAAAAACTTTAGAAAAAACTTTTAATTTTGATTTGTTACCCCCAACAACTATAACACTTAATGCAGATAAAAAAATATTTGAATTAAACCCAGAATATACAGTCGACGAAAACTCTTATGTGTGGCAGACAAATGAAAAGAATTTTCTTGTGCATATTGCATTAGAAAAAGAGGGTGTTGATTTCAAATACTGGATTATTATTTTGATTTGTATAATTATTGTTCTTGTTTTAATACTACCAAAAATAATAAAGAACTATAAAAGAGAAGAAAAACAAAATCTTTATTTAGATTCAACACAAAAAAACATTTTAGATTTTGTCAAAAAGAAAAAAAGCATAACCCAGCAGGAAATTGCAAACTCATTGCAAATAAAAAAGAGCAATATGAGTAAGATATTAAACAAAATGGAACGCAACTCTTTAATAGAAAGAAAAAAAGTTGGCAAAGTAAATAAAGTTGTACTGGCAGAGAAAAAAGAAAATTAGTTTTCTTTCTTTTTGTGAGACTTTGTACCAAAAAGGATAGTTTCCAACAGTTTCCGAATAAGTATATATATGGTTTCCAATTCCTATATATTGAAATTTAATTAAAATTGCACAAGGGGGGCGTAATTATGCAATATGGAAAAGTATTATTTCTTGCTCTTGGAGTATTTGTACTTTTAGGAGCAGTATTTGCTGCAAGCAATGATTCATTAAAAGATGATTTTGGAGCAAATAAAGAAAAAGCAAAACTAGAACTGGAAAAAGGGAAAAAGAATCTCACAGAAAAAATTGATGCTCTGAAATTTAAATACAAAGAAAAAATAGAAAAATACAAAGAATTCAAAGATAAATGGTCAAAAAATAAAAAGAAATGGCTAGGCTTGGGACTAATGTTGGAAAGTCAAGAAGGCAGAGCTGCAACAATAGAATATTTGCAGGTTCTTGGTGCAAAAGTTCAAGATCATTTCGAAAAATTGCAGGACAAAAATGGACCTTTTGTTGAATACCTAAAAACAAAAACAGATGAAGTAAATGAAGTCTTGGCAAATTTGGATATAAATTCAACAAAAGAAGATATTGTAAATGCAATAAAAGATGTTAAAAAGATTTGGTCTGACTCTGAGCATAAAAGAAGATTGGCAATTGCTGAAAAATATGTTTTAGGAACAAAGAAAGTAATAACAAAAATGGAATCTGCTTTAAATAAATTGGGTTCTAAAATAACAAGTGTTGAAAAAGCGGGCATAGATGCAAACGATGTTAGAGTACAATACTACAAAGCACAAGAAAATGTAGCAAATCTAAAATTAGAAATTAACCTTACACAAGAAAAACTAAAAACTATGTTAAATGATGAGAAGGTAGTAGTGAAAGAAGTTAATGACATAATTCATAACTTGAACAAAAGTATTCAAGAAACAAGACAGAGCATTGTAAAGACAATGGTAGAATTCAACAAACTAAAGAATCAATTTATGAAAGAAATCAAAGAGGATAAAAAAGAGATAGATCAAAATAATGATGTAAATGAAGATGCTGACAATGAGGGTTCTGAAGATGCAAATGAGGGTGATTAAAATGAAATATTTAATCCCTCTCGTATTTCTTGCATTAGCATTAGTATTAGTCTTCTCTGGTTGCATAAGCAAAGATGAAAACAAAGCAACCAGTGATGATGACCAATTAACAAAAAGTTTAGATGATTTAAATAAAGATTCAACAACTTTACAAAATGATGATACAACAATATCAAAAGATTTGGATGAATTAAGCATCGAAGCCGAAGACCCAGACATACAAGAGATTGACAAAGACATAAAAGAAATTGATTCTTTGTTGCAAGAAGATTACTCAGATCCATTTGCAGATTTAAATTAAATCTGCAATTTTTTCTTTTTCTATTTTTTACATAAATTTATATTCTAATCAAAAGTAATAGTAATATGTTTATTGTTGCACATCGAGGGTTTCACAAAAATTTTCCCGAAAATACATTAAATGCTTTCAAAGCGGCAATTGGAATAGCAGATTTTGTTGAAATGGATATCCACAAAACAAAAGACAACAAACTAATTGTTTATCATATTCCTACAATAACTATCGGCAAAAAGAAATTATTTATCGAAGACCTAACATATGCAGAGATCTTTAACCAAAATAGGACAGGTCCTTTATTTGAAACTGTTTTAAAAGAACTAAAAGGGAAAATAAAACTATTGATAGAAATAAAAAGTAAAAATATTGAAACTGAAGTTTTGACATTAATAAAAAAGTATTTAAAATATAATGATTTTGGAATAATTTCTTTTGATTACAAAACCCTGCACAAAATAAAACAATTGGACCCAAAAGTTCATGTAGGATTGATAATTGGATTATTAGATTTAGAAATTGGTTTGTTCAGATCCTTAGTCAGATTTATTTATGAATATTTATTTACAAATAAAATATTGGAGAAATATAATATTGACTTTATTGGTGCTGGAGAACATACTGAATGTTTGTTTTTTCATTGGACAAAAAAGAACAAAAAGATTTTTGTCTGGACAGTTGATGTAAAAAGAATAAACAAATATCTTTCAAAAAAGTATGAAGATACAATTGAAGGCATAATAACTAATGAACCTGATTTAGCAAAGAAATTATTGAAAAATAGACTAATTAATTAAATAGATTTCTCATTTTTTTCAAAAAGTCTTTTGGTACATCTTTGTCTTTGCCAAAGATAATTCTTAGTGCTTCAATTTGATCTTTTGTCAAATTAGTAGGGGTATCAATAATTACTTTTACATATTGATCTCCTCTTTTGCTTGAATTTAATTCAGGCATGCCCATTCCTTTCATTCTCAATACAGTATGGCTCTGCGTTCCTTGTGGCACCTTCAAATTTGCTTTTCCTTCTAAAGTATCAACTTTGATTTCCCCACCCAAAATTGCAGTAATCAAATCAGTGTGTTCTTTTGAATACAAATCATAATGTTCTAATGAAAATTTAGGATGAGATTCAAAAAGTATTTTCAAATAAAGATCGCCTTTATATTTTCCGTCCTGAAAACCTTCATTCTGCAATCTTAATATTGTTCCTGGACTTACTCCTCTTGGTATTTTAACATCTAATGTTTTTTTGCCTTTAACAATTCCTTGACCTCTGCAAACATCGCATTTTTTATCATATGATTTTCCTTTTCCACCGCACTTATCACACACGGTTACTGTAACCATTGAACCAAATGGGCTTCTAATAACTCTTTTTACTTGCCCTTGTCCACCACATTGATTACATGTTTTTGTATTACCTAAATATCCTGAACCCTTACATTGCGGGCAGTTTTCTTGTGTTGGTATTTCTATTTTTTTATTTGTACCATTAAATGCATCTTCCAAACTTATTTGCAAAGTGTATTGTAAATCTGCTGCCCTTGTTCTTCTTTGTTTCTGTGAACCAGAATCAAAAAAGTCATCAGAATTAAAACCAAATCCTCCAAAATTTTTAAATATGTCTTCAAAATCAAACTGCCCAGTATTCCTACTGGAATAATAATGTTGTTGATTTGCTTGAGAATAATTTCCTTGTGCATATTCTGAACCAAATGATTCATACTGCTTTCTTTTTTGAGGGTCTTTCAATGTTTCGTATGCTTCATTAACTTCTTTAAATTTGTCTTCGTGTTCTTTGCTTCCTGGATTTAAATCAGGGTGATACTTCTTAACAGATTTTATATAAGCATCTTTGATTTCTGTTTCACTTGCGTTTTTATTTAAGCCTAATATTTTATAATAATCTTTACTCACAATATCCCTTCGAGAATTAGTAATAAAATAAAAAATAGGGAGATTATTTAAAATCTCCTGTTACTTTTTAGTTTTCTTTTCTGTTGTATATTCAGCATCTATTGTTTTGCCTTTTCTATGTTTTGACTTAGGTTCACGTATGTCATCTACTTCATCATCAACATCTGGTTCTTGTTCTTCAGTTTCTTCTTCAGTATTTTGTTCATTCTGTGTAGATTCAGGGCCTTGTTCTGATTGTACAGAAGCCCTAGAATAAATTGCAGAACCAATTTCTTGCATTACCTTGGACAAAGTTTCTGTGCTAACTTTTATCTTTATCAAATCATTACTTGCTAACACTTCTTTTGCTTCTTTTAAAGCGTCTTCAATTTTTTTCTTTTCATCTGCATTCAATTTATCTTGCAATTCAGACAAAGATTTTTCGCTTGTGTAAATCATAGTGTCTAAAGTATTCTTTATGTCAATTTCTTCTTTTTTCTTTTTATCTTCTTCTTCGTGTGCTTTTGCTTCATTTACAAATTTATTAATTTCGTCTTCAGACAATTTTGTTGATGCTGTAATTGTTATTTTCTGTTCTTTATTTGTGCCTAAATCTTTAGCACTTACCGTCAAAATTCCATTTGCATTCAAATCGAATGTAACATCAATTTGTGGCACCCCTCTTGGTGCAGGAGGTATTCCTGGCAAATTAAACATTCCTAAAGAAACATTGTCTTGAGCCATTGCTCTTTCTCCCTGCAATACATGTATAGTAACTGCTGTTTGCATATCTGCTGCTGTTGAAAATATTTTGTGTTTCTTTACAGGAATAGTAGTATTTCTTTCGATCAAAGGTGTTGAAACACTTCCTAAAGTCTCTATTCCTAAGGTTAAAGGGGTTACATCTAATAAAACAATATCGCTTATTTCTCCTGCTAAAACAGCACCTTGAATACCAGCACCAGTAGCAACACATTCCATAGGGTCAACTGTTTTTTCTGGCACTTTGCCCAATTCATTCTCAACCAATCTTTGGACAATAGGCATTCTTGTTGGACCACCAACTAAAATAATTTTATCAATGTCGCTTTTTGTTAATTTTGCATCCTTCAAAGCTTGTTGTATTGGCTTTTTACATTTGTCAACAAAAGGCCCTACAATTTTTTCCAAATCTACTCTTGTAATTTTCATTAATAAATGCTTTGGACCATTTGAATCTACAGTTACATATGGAAGATTAATTTCTGTTTCTCCTACTTTAGATAATTCGATTTTTGCTTTTTCTGCAGCTTCCAATACACGCTGGAATGCCATTTTATCTTTTGATAAATCGACGCCTTCTTGTTGTTTGAATCTGTTTGTAATATATTCAACAATTGCTTTATCCATATCTGATCCGCCCAATTGTGTATCACCAGATGTAGACAATACATTATACACACCATCGTTCAAATCCATTATTGTTACATCTAAAGTTCCGCCACCCAAATCAAAAACCAGTATTTTGTGCTTACCGCTTTTACCCAAACCATAAGCCATAGCAGCAGCTGTTGGTTCATTAACTAATCTAACAACATCCAAACCCGCAATTTTTCCTGCATCTTTTGTTGCTGTTCTTTGATTATCATTAAAATAAGCAGGAACTGTTACCACTGCTTTAGATATTTTTTCTCCTAGAAATGCTTCTGCATCAGTTTTTATTTTCTGCAAAATATATGCAGATATCTGTTGAGGGGTATATTCTTTTCCATGTACTTTATATTTAGTATCAGTACCCATTTTTCTTTTCGCCCACATTATTGTTCCTTCATGATTCGAAACTGCTTGTCTCTTTGCAGGCTCGCCAACTAATAATTCTCCAGATTTTGTAAATGCAACAACACTTGGAAATGCCTTGCCATATAAAGTAGAACCTTCTGCTGATGGAATCACTGTTGGTGTACCACCCATCATAATAGATGCTTGAGAGTTTGATGTGCCTAAATCTATTCCTAAAATCTTTTCTTTTGTCATATTCTCACTCCTTTTTTTCATCAATATCTTTTTTTTTCTGTGCTAATTTAACTTTTGAATATCTTAATACTCTATCTTTGTAAGTATAACCTTTTTGTAATTCTTCTAATATTGTTCCCTCTGGTTTTTCACTTTCTTCTTGCATTAATACTTCTTCTAGATTTGCATCAAATTGTTTTCCCAAACAATCAATTTTCTTTACTTGATATTCTTTTAAAATTTTCATTAAACTATTATAAACTAAACTTACCCCTTTAAAATTTTCTTCATTTCTTATTGTGGAGACTGCTCTTTCCAAATCATCAACAATATTCAACAAATCTTTCAGTAATTTTTCATTTACATGTTCTCTTTCTATTTGCAAACTTTTATCTATCTGTTTTTTGTAATTCTTAAAGTCAGCCATCAAATACAAATTACGCTGCGAAATATCTTGGAGTTGCTGTTCCAATGATTTGTTCTGTTGTACTAGCGTCGTTAACTTGTTTTCTAATTCTATGCAATTGTTGCACACCTCTTTTTCCTTTTCTTTTACATTCTCTTTCTCTTGTTTCTCTTTGTGTAAGTCCTGTGTCAATAATAACCACCTTAAAAAAATAGATAAAAATATTAAGTCATCAAAATGTTTATAAATGTTTGTGATTTGCAGACAAGTTATGTTTGTGGGGGGTTATTTTTTAAGATAGTCTTTTGTATCTTTCAAAAAGGAGTTTGCATCTATGAAAGCAGAGTTACATTCTTTTTCAGAGATATCTTTTCCGTCATATACTGCTTTTTCTCTATCTTTACGATACATCTCTAATAGATTTATATGCATTAACAATCTTTTCTCATTAGCATATAAATGAATCAAAGCAATAACTAAACAAAAATGGCTGTGTTCTTTATATCCTTTTGAATATAATAATGCTTTAGCAGTATGAAACATTGCTTGGTAAATGGATATAAATGCAGACCTATATTGTTCTATTTTAATAATACTTTCTGCAGAAGATATAAATTCATCTGCTTGATTTAATTAAAATTCAACTAGGGATTTTACTTTAATATCTTCTTTGATAGATCCTGCTTTTAAACACTCTTCAAATTTCATAGGATCACTATATTAATAATTTATCACTAATTAACGTATCATATATTTTTATACCTTTCTCAAAGACATTATTTGCAAACTTATTTTTTTCTTTTAATAATTTAAAAAAATCTATATCGTTATACCTAATAAAATTTACTTCTTTACCAAAATAATCCTCTAATTCCTGAATTGCCTTAACATTATATTTTGTATCGCCATTAAAAATTGTCAATAGGTCAACATCACTACTACTATTATATGTTAAATCAGCAAAACTACCATATAAATATATTTTTGATATTTTTGATAACTCTAATTTCACAAGAAATTTTCTTAAACCATAAAAAGTCCATATTTTTTGTATTGCTTTAACAAATTCGGAATTAATGTTTAATTTATATTTTAAACCAACAAATTTATATAATTGAATACTATACTAATACTATGAATAAATATATGAAAGAAGCATTGAAAGAAGATTTAAAAGGAATTCATAACAAAGAGGGTGGACCTTTTGGTTGTGTTATTGTTTGTAAAGGAAAAGTAATTGCAAAAGGTCACAACTTAGTTACAAGCTCAAAAGATCCAACTAGCCATGCAGAAATTGTTGCAATTCGCAAGGCATCTAAAAGATTGGGCAGATTTGATTTGAAAGATTGTGAATTGTATACTACTTGCGAACCCTGCCCAATGTGCTTTTCAGCAATTCATTGGTCTCGCATTAAGAAAGTTTATTATGCTTGC
>PEXK01000051.1 GCA_002779075.1 Candidatus Diapherotrites archaeon CG08_land_8_20_14_0_20_30_16
AATGCTTCAAATCTTTTTCTCCTATTCTATTTCATTCATTATTGCAATATGGTTGTTTCTGTTGTTCAAAGCCAGCAATGTAGCTATTGAGACTATTGCCCCACCAAATAGCATTTGGAATACAGTTTATTTCTTTGGTTTGATTATTGTTGAAACTATTATTTTGATTGTTTTATTGCGAATATTCTGGAAAATAAACTTCATTAAAATAATTGATATTTTAGTTTGTCTTGTTTGTGTTTTCAGTATTGCCTCTTTTTTCTTTGAATTTTGGTTTATGTCACTGTTAATTTCGTTTCTTGTAGTTCTTGTAAAAGAACTAAGTGGCTGGGTTTGGTTCAAAAATGCAATTGTATTTTTGGTTGTAGGATTCTTTTCAGCGTACATAGGTTACACTTTGGGAATCTGCCCTATATTTTTATTGCTGGTTTTAATTGCAATATATGATTATATTGCTGTTTTCAAAACAAAGCATATGGTTTTTTTAGCAGACAAAATCATCAATAAAAATACACTATTTGTTATGGATTTCCACAGTTCTTTCTTTAATAAAGAAAGAAACAAAGAACAAATAACACAAAATGTAAATACAGAAATAAAACAAAAAGAATTAGATCCTAGCAAAAGAAATCATTTACATTTAGGAACTGGGGATTTTGCTTTGCCTTTAATAGGTGTAATGACATTATTTGCAGCAAACTGGATATTTGGGTTGGTTAGTTTTGTTGTTGTTTTATTTGGTTTGGAATTAACAGTATATTTGCTTTTCACAAAGAAGCATTATGCTTTGCCTGCAATTCCTTTACAAGTGATTTGTTTTGCAGGAGTATATTTAATTTATTTGTTGTATACTTTGTTATATACTTAATTTGTGATTTAAATGATTACTAAAGAAATCAAAAGACCAAAAATAAATAAAAGACCTTCAAAAGTGCCTAGAGTGATTAGCGATTTAGAAAGAGACCGAATAAATACACTTTTTGATGTTTCTAAAAAAATTGCAAAGGTAGCTGTTGAAAATGCTTTAAAATTAAAAGGGTTGCCTTTACGACATAGAGAAGTTGCAATAACTTCAGAACTATTTGCAAAATATCCTAAATTACATAAATTACTTGAAAGATTAGATAGAGAGGATCCTGGTTTTTCTAAAAAACTCAGAGAAGCAATTGCAGAAAGAATAAGATTAGAAGCAAAACAGATATAATTTAAACTTTCGCATGTATTTTATTGTAAGATTAATTGCGAGATTAATATTGTGAGATTATGCCAGTATATAAACCATTAAAACATGAGGAACTCCATAGAGAATTAAAAGCAGGAATAAGACCATTAAATGAACTTCATACTTTGAGAGTCAGCCAATTAGCCTATGATCTTTTAGATGGTTTTGATGCTTTTGTGAAACGATTTACTAAAGCAGATTTTAGTGCTTTGGTTCGTAGGTATGAATCTGAAAGAATCCTTTTAGCTGCATTGAGGTTTAAACTTTTAAGATCTCCTGAAATTGGACCTTTCTTAATTAAGTTAGCACAAATAGATCCTCAATTATCTGCAAATGCCTTAAATTTAATGGCAAAACACATACTCGAAAAATACAGATAATTTTATGTTCTGTATATTTAAATCTTTATATGGTTATTCTATCAACTGTATTTGAGGAATAATTATATGCCTGAAAAACCACCAAGTAAAAGACCAGGACGTAAGCCAAAGCCTTTTGATCAACTGAAACCTGGAGGAATAGCTAATAGATTTATGAAAACTCATTCTGCAAAAATGTCAGAATTAAAGAGTTCAATTATTGATGATATTGGAAATGGTAAAATTAAGTCTTATACTCAAGCAACAGGAGTATTAATTGCAAGAATTAAAAACGATCCACAGATAAAAGCAGATTTAAATAATTTGAAGACAAATAATCCAGATGCATACAATTATGTTATGAAGCTAATATCAATGTGGTTGGGTAGAAACTTTCAAAAACCACAAAATCGAAGTTAATGCAAAGCTACACTCTAGGTTTATAAATCTTTCTTCACCTAAATATACTATAAATTTTATAAAAAGGCTAATTCTGCCGTGTACTGCTGTAAATCGAGCAGGAGGTAATTAAGTGGTAAAAACAGAAAAAGAATCAAAAGACAATCCTGAAGAGCAAAAGCAAGAAGATGTCTCTAAGCTTAATACTAGTCTGGACTTCCTTTCTAAAGCAGTTCTTGAAGTCAAAGGATCGAGCAAGAGAAACTTTATCCAAACTGTTGAAGCTGGAATTAACCTAATGGGTATTAACTTTAAACAGCAAACAAACAGAATAGGCTTTGATGTTATATTACCTCATCCTTTTAAAAAGGCACCAAAGGTTGCTCTTTTTGGAACTACTCCCAACTTTATTACCAGTGTGAAAGAAGCATTCGATAAGGTTATTACTGGTGAGCAAATACCTACTTTTGATAAGAAATCAGGAAAGAAATTAACAAAAGATTTTGATTTTTTCTTTGCAGAACCACAAACATTAACTCTTGTGGGCAAGTATTTGGGTCAAACTTTGGCACCAAGGCAAAAAATGCCAAAACCTTGCCCCCCAGACATCAATGCAATTAAGGCTTTGATAAATGCAAACATAAAAACAGTAACAGTCTCAAACAAAAAAGGGGATGCTTTGCCAGTTTTACATTTTCCTATTGGAAAAGAAGACATGTCAGAGAAAGATATCACTGAGAATTTTTTAGCTTGTTACACAAAATTAGTTTCTGTTTTACCTGCAAATACACAGAATCTAAAATCAATGTACATTAAAACAACAATGGGTCCAATAAAATATATTTTCAAAAGGTAGATTAACAATGACTAAAGTAGAAACAAAAAAACACTTCAAGAAATGGAAAGAATCAGAAAGATCTACTTTTGAAAGTGCTCTTGAAAAAAGCAATTACATTTTAATTGGTAATTTAAGTGAATTACCTGCAAAAGCAGAAAGAGAATTCAGGGACTGTTTAAAAAAAGCTGGCTGTTTCACAAAAGTAATGAATTCTAAAGTAGCATTAAGAGGCCTTCACAGTAAAGGAATTACTGAATTGGATTCTCAATTAAAAGGTCCTACTTTGTTTGCTTTATCCAATGAAAGTCCATTCAAACTTTACAAGGAAATTAAAAAGAATGCATCAAGTTCTTTTGCAAAGGACGGTTGCATTGCTCCAGAGGATATTTATGTAAATGAAGGAGATACAGGAATACCTCCAGGACCAGCATTAACAGATTTTAAAGTAGCACATATTGATACTCAAATAAGAAATGGGAAAATATACATTTCAAAAAAGACATTAGTTGTTTCTAAAGGATCAAAGATAGATGCAAAAATCGCAACTTTATTAACAAAATTAAAGATTAAGCCTATGAAAATTTTATTGAATGTTAAAACAGTTTTTGATAAAGCAACAAAGACATTATACAAAAAAGATTTATTGGATATAAATGCTGAACAATTAATTGTTCAGATTAAAGAAGGTTATCTAAGGTGTTATTACTTAGCAATAGGTAAAGGATACGTTTCTAAGCAAACAATTAAGCCTTTATTAATTAAAGGATACAAAAGTTCAAAAGCAGTAGCTCTTGCTGGCAACGTTGTCAACAAGGACACAGCTAAACAAATATTAGGCAAGGCCCAGAGAATTGCAAATGCTTTGGGCAAAAAGGTTATTTAGATTTATAGGTGGTGAAAATAATGGAATATATCTATGCTGCTATGTTATTAAATAGTGCAAAGAAAGAAATTAATGAAGCAAATATTAGTGGTATAATTAAGGCTGCTGGCTTGCAAATCGATGCTCCTAAAATAAAGTCTTTAGTTGAAGCATTAAAGGATGTTGATTTTGAGGCTGTAATCAAAGAAGCATCAATTGTTCAAATAGCAAGTGCTCCTGCACCAAGTGCAAGCACAGCTCCTGTAGCACCTAAAGAAGAAAAGAAAAAAGAAAAAACAGTTGAAGAAGCTTCTGCTGGTTTGGGCGCTTTGTTCGGCTAAACCTTCAAAAAGGTTTACGATTTGTACACCTTCGGTAGTACTATAATGATTAAGGGGTAACCCTTTTTCTTTTTTTTGCTTTTAAAGTCTTAACAAGGATAACCGTTTTTCTAATCTGTTTAAAGAAGTAGACTTTAGAATTCAATCAAAACCAGAATAAGTTTGACTTAAAACTAAATTCCCATTAGAATCTCTCAAGATATTAGTGAATTAAAGAAGTACTTAAAGTGAATTTATGTTTCAACAAATTATTTCTGATGATATTGAGAAAATATTTTAAAAAGGCAAAAATCAAGAATTAATTAATGCAACTATTAGAAAGATTGAAGAAATTTGTAATCAAGATATTGAAACAATAAAGCATTATAAAAATTTAGGTAATGTAATGTCAGATTATAAACGAGTTCACATACTAAAAAGTTTTGTATTAACATTTAAAGTAGATATATCAAATAATGTTATTTATTTTGTAAAATTAACTCATCATGATGATGCTTATAATTAATATTTATTTAATAATTTCTAAATGCATACTTTTGCAGGTGCCTTCTAATTCTTTTATTTTCTTTGACAACTCTTGCAGATTATTTTGTTCTATTGATTTTTTTGCTAATGCAAATAAATCTGAATAATTTATTTTTCCATTTTTAACAAAAGCTTTGATTTGCTCGGTTGTTTTCTTTTGCGCCTGTACAATTTTCCAGGTTCTATTTTCCATATTTATTTCAATAGGCACTTTGGAGTTTATTGCAATTAAGCCTTGCTCAAGCATTTTGTTTAAAGCATCAACAACTTTATTGATGTTAACACCATATGGTGCTAATAGGGGCCCTAAAGGCGAACCACAATCTAGTTTTTCTTTTTTAAGGGATAGCTCTAAAACAATATTCATAAGAAAATAAGAAAAGTAAGAAATAAAAAGATTTAGGTATTATAAATAAATATGGGAAAACCAAATAAACCTCGAGAACCTAGGAAACCTAAAGAAGAAACAAGAGTCCATTTATTAAATGATTATAAACAAAGAAAAGATCCAAAAACAAATGTCTTGGTAATATTGTGTGAGAAGAAAAGTCTTGAAGAAAAACAGGAGTCTATTATGGCTTATTGTGGAGCTAAAGGCCTGGGTCCAAAAAATGTTCTTGATCTGTTAACAGAAATAGGAAAGGAAATACCTGACAGAATCAGACAGATGATGGCTGAAAATCCAAGAAAAAATAAAGTAAAAATATCAAAACTTATAGGACTGCTGTTTGTAATTAGGATGTTAAAAAGAAACATAAGAGAAGTATATTCTCTCTAATTTACTCTTGATACAACTTAACTGTTTCTGCTTTGATTGTGATTGGCATTTTGATTGTTGCATCTAATATTTCAACAGTTATCTCTTCTTTTGTGGGATTTACTCTGATTATACGTGCTTTCTCCCCTTTCAAATAACCGCTTTTGATTTCAACAACAGCATCTGGCTTTAGTTTCTCCATTACACTTTCTAAATGCAATAAAGAATCTAATTCTTTTTCAGAAACATTTCCAACAGTCAAAGAATTTTTTCTAATATAAGGTATGTCGGTAATTGCTCTCTTCAATGTATTGTCATTGTTAGCTTCAACAATCAAATAGTTCTTAATATTGGGTAGTATAATTATTGAATATAATGGCAAGTCTTTTGCTTTGGTTTTAAGAATTGCAGATACCAATTCTAATTGACCCGGTACAATCTTTAATGTGAAAATCATTCATATCCCTCATTACAATGGCGAATAAAAAGCAGTCATAATCAACATGATTAAAAACCCTAAAACACCAATTAGTATTATTCCTAGACCAACAACTTTTGCTAGGTTCCAGTATTCTTTTCCTGTTGGTTTTTTTGCAACCAAAAAAACACGTTTAGTATTTTCCCAAAAAGTCATATAATCTCACTTCTCTTTTATAACCTATTTTTCATCCTTGCAATATATAAACTAAATATGTTTAATGTGTATCCTCGCAACACATAAAATTGACCTGTTTAATGTACTAGCCGGTATACTTAATATCTAATTCATCATCAAATTCAGAAACTGGTTTTCTTTTAGACTGTTTCTCAGCATCTAAATATTGGAAGTAACCTCCAACAATTACAACCATTGCTTTTATCTGAGTCTTTGGTATTTCAGGATCAATCATTGCACCAAAAATAATATGGGATTCAGGATCAATTTTGCTTGCAACAGCTTCAACAACAGTTTGTGCCTCTTTAATTGTCATATCTGCTCCACCAACAACGTTTATCAAAGCTCTGTTTGCTGTTGATATATTCACATCCAAAAGAGGACTGCTCAATGCATCCTCAGCAGCTTGCAAAGCCCTGGTATCTGGTGCTGCGCCAGGATCAGATTCTCCTAAACCAATCATTGCTGCTCCACCACTCTTCAAAATAGTTTTCAAATCAGCAAAATCTAAATTAATCAAACCGACTTTAATAATCATATCTGTTATTCCCTTTACTGCATTTGCCAGAACCTCATCAGCGACTTTGAATGCTGCGTCTAAAGGTAAATCTGGTGCTATTTCTAATATTTTATCATTTGGGATAACAATTACAGTATCAACACTTTTTCTAAGTTTGGTTAAACCATCTAATGCGTAATCCATTCTTGTTTTACCCTCTACTGTAAAAGGTAAGGTAACAACACCAACACTTAGGCAGTCTCCTTCTTTTGCAATTTCACAAACCACAGGTGCACTTCCTGTACCTGTTCCGCCACCTAAACCGCAAGTAATAAAAACTAAATCAGATTCTTTTATTATCTTTTCAATTTCTCCTTTTGATTCTTTTGCAGCACCTTCTCCAACTGCTGGATCAGAGCCTGCACCTAAACCTTTTGTAAGTTTCTTTCCCAATAAAACGCGCTTATCGCAATCTAAATGAGCTAAAGCTTGAGCATCAGTGTTCAATCCTATTAAAACTGTTCCTGTAATACTCATTTCCTTTAATCTAACAATAGTATTACCACCAGCACCACCAGCACCAATTACTACTATTCTAGGTTTTGCATTTTCCAAAACAGACAATAAATCTTTATCTGGCTCTATTTGCTTTTTCTCGCCATTTACAGCACTATTTGTAGCAATTCTAATAAGTGATCTCATGAATATCCCCCACAAATTTATAAAACTTAATCAAGTATAACATAATTTGACTTAGAAGGTAATTAATAATATATAACTAGTCAATATAAATTATTATACAAAAACATTTATAAAGAATACCCTGTTTTTTAGGTATTGGTGAGATTATGAGAGTTTCTTTGATAGGCCCTGGAAATGTAGAATATCATTTTAAAGAGCTTCTTAGAATGTCTGAAGACAGATTAATAAAGCACATAGAGAGTATAGCCGATGTTTTAATTAAAAGCAAAGTTGAGCTTGTATTGCTACCAGATTATGGATTATCTTTAGATATTGCAAAAAAGGTAAAAGAAAATGGAGATAATAAAATTATTGCAACAATTCCTTTGGATGATAAAGAGTTGGGTTATGAGCATTTAAAGCAGTTTATTGATTTAAAAGTAGGGGGTAAAAATCTTTTTGATGCACAAATTAATACTGGCAATTGGTACAAACAAGATATGACTAAATGTTTATTTGGAGATGTTATACTTTTTTTAGGTTTTTCTTTAGGTAGCATGGGTGAATTAGTTTATGCTTTTTATCTTTACAAAATCTTAGGAAAGTATGTGAATAAAATAAATAGTGAAATTGTTGCAGGCCAAACAATTCCTTTTACTGTTTTGATTTACAAACCATTTGTAAAAGGTAAACTGAATTTCGAGATTGAAGAATACATTAATAAAGCTGGCGGGCAAATCTATTATATAAGAAATGCAAAAGAATTGAAAGAAAAATTGCAAGAATCAGATAACAGAAACATATATAAATCTCTTTAGAGTATTTCTTCCATGCAAACTAAACATAAGTTTCTTGCTAAAACTCTGCAAATAATAAAAGACATTGATGATCTCAAAGTGCAAGGAGCATCAAATATAGCTTTTGCCTGTCAAGATGCTCTACTTTACGAATTAGGACATTACACAAAAACAAAAGAGGAATTATTAGTATATTTCTTTGCATTATGCAAAGAATTGTGGAGGACAAGACCAACAGAACCTGCAATGAAACATTTTATTGTTTCTTTCTATTCTGAATTGGATCAGTTTTCAAAAAAAAGAAATTTAAGTGTTGTAAAAAATCACCTGATTCGTTTTGTGAAAAGTTACAAAGAAAACCAGAAAAAAGACATTAAAAAAATTAGCAAGATTGTTAAGAATTGGGATTTACACAAAAAAGTTGTTGTTTTTACTCATTGTCATTCATCAATTGTTGAAACAGCAATTAAAAGTTTACATCACAAAGGGCTGATAGAGTTTGTTGTTAATACAGAAACAAGACCTTTGTTTCAAGGAAGAACAACAGCAAAAAATCTTTCTAAATGTGGGATAAAAGTTCATCATATTGTTGATTCATGCGCTTATGCCTATGCTCGATTATTAAAACAAAGAGAAAAAAATATTGTTTTTTTTACAGGCGCAGATGTTATAACAAGAAAAGGCGAATTAATAAATAAAATTGGAACAAGCCAGATAAGTTTTTGTATGCATCATTTAGGAATTCAACATTATGTTTTTGCAACATCAAATAAAATCGATCCTGTATTCTTAGAGTGGAGTTTAGAAGATATTGAAATAAGAGCACCACAAGAAGTTTGGGATGAACATAACAAGAATATCTTTGTTCATAATTATGCTTTTGATATTACTCCTGAATATTTAATTAAAAAAATTGTTACAGAAAAAGGAATAATTGAGCCAAAAGAGTTAGTAAAAACTGATAACCTGAAAAAAAAAGAAAAAGAATTGTGGTTAGAATTCGAGAATTGGAGGGATTAAAATAAAACAATATAGCTTGATGTTGAAACCTGTGAATATTGATTTGGAAACTGGAATTTCTGTTTGTATAATAAATGAATCTGATGCAAAAAAACTAGGAGTAGAAAGAGATGACCGTTTAATATTAACTAATCCCAGTAATAGACTGTTTGTTGCAGCAGTTGTTGATTTAGCAAAGGATATTGTAAAATCAGGAGAAATAGGAATATCGTCTTCTATAAAACAGGAAATTGAATTGGAGTCGTCGAATACAATAGAAGTTACAAGAGCAGAAAAACCAGAAAGCTTTCAATATATAATAAAGAAAATTAATAATCAAGCACTAAATTTTGATGAAATTAAGCAATTGGTAGAAGACATCAGACACAATAAATTGTCAGTTATAGAATTAACTGCATATATGACAGCAGTAAAAATAAATGGCTATAACATTGATGAAATATATGCAATGGCAAAAAACATGTCAGACAATGGCAAGAAACTAAATCTGAATGTAGATGGTACAATAGTAGACAAACACAGTATTGGTGGAATAAATGGAAGAGCAACAATGATTATTGTTCCAATAGTTTCATGCTTTGATGAATTATATATTCCAAAAACAAGTTCTCGTGCAATAACAAGTTCATCAGGCACTGCAGATTCAATGGAAGTCTTGGCAAATGTAAACATAAACTCTGAACAATTACAAACTGTTGTTGAAAAATGTCATGGTGCAATGGTTTGGGGCGGAGCATTTGAGTTTGCTCCTGTTGATGATAAAATAATTAAAATAGAAAGACCTTTACAAATGGATCCTCAAGGACAGGTTATTGCATCTGTTTTGTCAAAAAAGCTTTCTGTAGGTGCAAGAAAAGTAATTGTTGATGTACCTATGGGAAAAGATACAAAAGTAAAGAATTTGGTTGAAGCAGAAGATTTGTCAGGGAAGTTTGTTGCAACAGGAAAAAAACTAGGAATGGAAATAAGAGCAGTTATAACAGACGCTAGCACACCTTGTGGAAATACTTTTGGACCTGCTTTAGAGGCTCGTTCTGTTTTAGAGATTCTAGAAGGCAAAACATATGATAATTTAGCAGAAAAGGCCTGTGAATTAGCAGGAGAATTATTAGAAATGTGTAATGTTGTTGAAAGAGGGCAAGGATACACAAAATCAAGAGAAATTCTAAAAAATGGAAGGGCATTAAAGAAAATGAAACAAATTATTGAAACGCAAGGAAAGAAATTTGATTCCTCAGACAAAGTTCCTATTGGCGAATTTCATGAAGATGTTTTTTCAACAAAGCAAGGTTATGTAAGAGATATAGGTATTGCAAATTTCACTCAAATAGCATTGGCTTCTGGTGCACCATTTGACAAAGGTAGTGGTGTTATGTTAATGCAAAAACAAAACAACAGTGTTGACAAAGGTGATCTCTTATTCAAAATCTTTGCAGACAACAAAGACAAATTAAATTATGCAACAAATCTTGCAAAGAAAATAGAACCTGTTAAAGTTGACCAAATCATATTGGAAGAAATAAATTGAGAAATATGACTGGAGAAAATGCATTGGTTGTTTTTCAAGACAAAAAGATTAGAAGAATTTGGCACAATGATGAATGGTGCTTTGTTTTAGATGATATTATTGTTGCATTAACCGAATCTAAAGATCCTAAACAATATATTAAAAGAGTTAGATCAAGAGATCCGATATTATCGCAAGGATGGGTACAGATTGTACCTACCCTTTTAGTTGATACTCCTGGAGGAAAACAAAAAATGAATTGTGTCAATAAAATGTAAATCTAAGAGATCATATGAATGATTTAGAATTAATATTTACAATGTTAAGTGAGAAAGTATCTACTGAAATTACTAAAAAAGAAGATGCTCAAAGATTCCCAAAATGTAAAGATGCAGCAAAACGTGGTGGAAAAGTTGCAGGTAATGCAAGAAAAGAAACAGAAAAGGAAATAGGTAGACCTATATCATCTAATGAAAATTATTTAAAGAATACAGAAAAAGACAAGAAAAAGCAAGTGATAAAAAAGTGAGAAAATGAAAGTATTATT
>PEXK01000022.1 GCA_002779075.1 Candidatus Diapherotrites archaeon CG08_land_8_20_14_0_20_30_16
TGAATTCTGCAAAGCGTCAGGTGTGGTTAATAGATGATTCTAATTATGTTGGTGGAAATCTGTGGTTAAATCTAGATGGAAATAATCTGTGTACAACAGATAATGATGCACCTTATGGAATATGTGACTCAAACATACAATTATTAGGCTCAGATGAAAATTATTATGATCATTTGGCATTAATAGATTATAGTGATGTTGATTTATCACCAACAGATATTAGATTAAGTGGTACACAAGCAGGAACAATTACTGTTTACTGCGATGTAAATAATTTAGGTGGCTTAGATGCTACAAGCGATTATAATGTGAGCTTTTATGTTGATAATAGCCTGCAAACAACAACAAATGTAACAACAGATATTAACGTTGGAGAAATGAATACTACATCATTCAGTTGGACTGCTAGTGCTGTAACATATGATTTGAATTGTTTAGTTGATTATAATGGTACAGACACAAATTCAGAGAATGATAATCGAGAAGAAACATTTACAATTACATCGGGAACTGATGGCCCTGTTGGAGGTAGTGATTATGATGTTCATTTATCTGCAGTATATGCTGGCAAAATATCTAAAAGTGAAAATGTAATAATAACAAGTAACATATCAAAATCAGGGTCTAAAGTAGTTCCCAGCTCTAAATATAAATTATATGTTTTAGATAAAGGGTCAAAAAAAGAATTGTATAGTGAGGATTTTGCTAATTTTGATCTCCCAAAATCCATTCAAAAAACTATTACAAAAGCAGACTTATTGAAAATAGATCTTAATTTTTTAAATTTTATTGATAATGAAAAAATTACCTTTTCTGTTGAGATTGATGTTTCAGGAGATAAAGACAAAAAGGATAATAATAAAACATTAAATGTGCCAGCAGAATATTTTGATCTCAAACTTTTAGGGTCTATTACTGGGAAGATATCAAAAATTAATAAAGCAACAATAACAGGAATTGTAACTAAAGTGCAAGGCACAGAATCTATAGATGCCGGAACTGTCAAATTGTATGCTTTAGAAAAAGGAGAAAAGAAAGAGATTGCACAATCTAGTTTTACAAATTCTCAATTGCCTTATAATTTTATAAAAGAAATAGGATTAAATGATTTAAATGGCAAAGTGAATTTGTATGATGCAACAGATGATTCTGGCACTTTAGAGTTTGTTTTGGAATTATCTGTTGATGGCGATAGTGATTTAGGTAATAACACAAAATCTGTTTATTCTAAAATAGAATATTTAGATTTGAAATTGAAAGAAGCATACTTATTGAAAGGTGAAAATAAAATCCCTTTGACAAATTCAGGAAAAGCAGAGTTTGAAATAAAAACAAATTATAAATTGCATTGTTTGCTTGAACATACTTCTATTAATAAAGCAGGATCTGCAAAGGTGACTTTTGGAAACAAAACAAAACCACACAAAATAAATGAACAAATTCTAGATTTAGGAAAATTAAATGGAAAACAGCAAAAAACAATGGATTATGAAGTTAATATTAATTTGCTGGATTTGATGTCTGAAACAGAAGCAATAGATACTATAATATCTGTTTTGGGTTTGGATATTAAGGACCCAGAAACTGAGAAAATAGTAGAGAAAATAATAGCAGATTTAAAGAAAGATCAATTTTCTGTAGATCTAGATTTATTTTTGGACAAGATTTTGTTTGCTGGTTTAGAGGATGAGTTTGAACTAATTTTCACAGGTAGCGATTTATCAGACAGTAAGTTTAATTTTAATTTAAGTTATGTTTTAGAAAGTAAAGAGGGTGTTGAGGATAAAGAAAAAGCAGGTAAAGAGGGATCTGAAGGATCAGGTAAAGAAACTTCAGGAGATAATATTGTTTTGAAGCCAGAAGATATTTTCTTACTGACATATAAATCAAAATTAGGATTTGGAGAATTACAGACAATATTTGTTTTTAATGGCAAAAAAGAACCACGAAAAAACCTAAATTTATTGGTTGTATATAATGATAAAAACTGGCAGTTTAAAACAGATGAAAATGGCAAAGTAGAATTCTTGCCAGAGTTTGAAGGAAAATACAGATTAGAAGTTCCATATCCTAACCCCAAAGTTAAGGGGGAATTTGAAGTCATTAGTGGATATATTAGTACACCAAGTGATTTTGTTGAATTATCAAATAATGTCCTAACATCAGAAAGCTCAACAAAAACAAAAAGTTATTTATTGTATTTAGGTATTGGACTTTTAATAGCTATTGGTATTGTTCTTTATTTTCTGTTTAGACCCAAGAAACCAGAACAATATGATTTTTTAAAAACCAACACCAATTTGATGTATCAGACAACATTCCCTAGTTGGTACTTAAAATAAGCTCCGCATAAGATTGTTTTTGTCATAGTTTGTCTTTTATTTTTTGAATTAGAAATACCTTTTTTTCTAAAGGTCCAGCACAGCCCGCTGCGAAACTATGACCGCCACCACTGAAATCTTGAAATTCTTTTTTTAATTCGTTAACTATTTTTAATAAATCCACTTTTGAGCTTCTTATACTACAAGAAAACCTATTTTTTCTATTAGTATAAATTAATTTTGTATAATCTGTGTACATTAGTTCTAAAATATTTTGAATATATTTCTTTAAGGCCTTATGTTCAGGTGGTAAATTAATAATTATTAGTTTTTTAGTTTCATCTACTTCTACCCATTCTAATAATTCTTTAATATTTTCTAATTCTTCTTTCTCAGTATCTAATATTATTTTTTGCTGCTCTGGATTAAAAACAAAAAAGCCATCAAGATTTTCTTTAGTATTTTCCAACAAATGTTCAAATAATTTAATTTCTTTACCAGTGTGTTCGTAAATGTTTTGTAGATTCTGGCAAATATCAAAGAGTATTGGTTTTGGCAAAATAGAATTGCTCATAAATAAGTCTAAATCTTTAGAATTAGTATGAAGATAAGGTATTGAACCATAAACCATAAAGTCACTGCAAGCACCAATAAATGTTGTTTGTTTTAGTAATTTGTCAGGCCCAAACAAATAATAATAAAGATCATATATTATTGAAGAAGTGCTTGGCAATTCTTCTGATGAAACTTCCCAGCTAGGATTTATTATATATGGCTTGCCTCTTTGTCCACTTTTGTGATGATCAAATACAAAAATGTTTCTAGTTTCTAAATCATTATAACTGTCAAAACAATAATCCAAAAGAATAATGTTATCAAATTCAAGTATGTGTTTTTTTGTTTCCTCGGATTTTTCATATTCTTCTCTATATGAATCTTTTGCAACAGTACAAAAAAAGTCTTTTTTGTATTCTTGGCCATATTTTTCCAGTATCCTTGAAAATATTACAGCAGAAGTTAAACCATCAGCATCGTAGTGTATAATTAGAAGGGTCTTTCCCTTAATGTTCTTTAGAAGGGATTTTATTAATTCAAATTTAGAAGAAAAATCCACTTTCAATGAAGATCCCCTTTTACACCAGTTCTGCTTTCTTTTTTGCTCTTGTGTTTGCTACAAAATATGATTTTTTATTGCATATTGAACAAGTAATTACAAATGTAGGTCGTTTTGACTGCTTTTTAACAGATATTGTATGTCTAGCTTTTCCACCATAACCTTTTACATGCTTTCGTTCGTGTATTCTTGCATGTTTCTTCAATGCTGATTTTGTACTTGCTTTGTATTCTTTTAATTTTTGTAAAGTGTGTTTTTTACAGTGTTTACAATATATCTTCTTCTCTTTTGGAATCTTCATAAATCTCACCTTTTTCACACTATATAGTACAATTTTATGTATAGCTAGGATGTAATACTAATCAGCCTATTTTTCTAATTGTTATTAAGTAACCTTTATATAAATATAGTTTATATATTCTTAATCTAATAAATAGTATAGGTAAATGTTTATAAACCTGTGTTGGTGGAAGTATGTTTAAACAGTTAGGAACGTCTTTTCTGGATACATTTAAAAAACCATATTTTTTGATTTGGATTTTTTTATTATCTATAATTGTTGGAATAGGTTTTGGGGTAATTTACGATTATACTTTGGATTATTTAGCAAATGCAGAAGGGAATTTTGCCTTAGCGTTCATTTATTTGATTAAAAATCACCTTTTTGTCTTTTTAATATACTTGTTGGCAATTCTTTTGACAATGTATCTTTTCTCTTTGTTTTGTGCCTATGTTTTAAATAAAAAAGCAGGGTCAGAGAAACAGTTTTCAGGCACAGGCAAATTGTTTGGTTTTTCACTTTTTTTATTAATAATCTCTTTGGTGCCTACTTTGATTGCGAATTACTTTATCGCTAGTTTTGTTGTAGCTATTCTTTTCTTTATTTTATCTCTTTTTTATGTTTTCTTTTTATTTCCTGTTTTGTTTTGTGTTCCAGTTCTTTTAATTAACAAAGATTTAAATAGCGCATTAAACAAGTCATTTGGATTTGCAAAAAAACACATATTCGGAATTATTGTTTTGCAATTCCTATTTGTAATTGTGTTGATGATTCTGGAATACCTTTTTGGGTTGTTGGGTGCAATAATTGGGACTGAATTTTCTGTTTTGTTGTTTTTGTTGGTTTTATCAGTACTTGTTCTTTGGGGTTTGCATTTTACGTACAACTGGTATTACTCTGAAGCCTAGTGAATTGTATGCAAATAAAAGAATTAGAATTAGAAAATTTTAAATCGTTTAAATATCAGAAATTTACTTTTTTGCCAGGCATTACTGCTTTAACTGGGCCAAATGGATCTGGCAAATCTAACCTATACGACGCGATTCTTTTTGTTTTGGGAAATAATTCTTCTAATAAACTGCGATATAAAAAGATTTCAGATTTGATTTGTAAAGATCAAAAAGAAAAAATAGCAAATGTTAGACTCTGTTTTTTGGATGGTACATCAATAGAACGTGTGATAACAGAAGACAATTCTATTTTTAGATTAAATGGCAAAAGAACAACGCAAGAAGCAATTGTTAGTTTTCTTAAAGAATTTAAAATAAGTTCTGAAGGACACAATTTGGTGCAGCAAGGTAATAATAAAAGAATTGTTGATATGGCTGAAATTGAACGAAAACAGTTAGTTGAAGAAATTGCAAATGTAAGCTTGTTTGATGAACAAAGAGAAAAATCAGAAAAGAATTTAGAGTTTGTCAAACAAAAAATAGGCCAGGCAAAAGTTATTTTGGACGAGAGAAAATCAATGTTAGAAAATCTTGAGAAAGAAAAAACAGTTGCTGAAGAATATCTTTCTATTAAAGAGCAAGAAGCAATCTTGAAAGCAGTAATTCTCAAAAAGGAAAAACAAGCGCAGGAACATGATTTGCAAAGGACACAAAAAAGAATTGAGACTCTACAGAAAAATATTCCTGAAGAAAAGAAAAAGATAAATGAGATATCAACAGAAATTATAAACTTAGAAAAAGAACTGGAAAATCAGAAACAGAAATATAAGGCTGGGTTGGAAAAACATTCTAAGCTAGATGCTGAATACAAACTTTTGGAATTCAAAAAGCAAACAAGCTCTCAAGATATAATTGCTCTAGAAGAAACTATAAAAAAGAAGAATTTCCACTTAAAAGAATTGAGCTTGATTTCACAAAAGCAAGAATCAAAAGAAATTGCAAACTTAGAGATAGAATTAAAGATGGCTAAGCAGAAATTAGAGGATTATGATATTAAAAAATTGAAAATGAAACAAGAATCAATAACCAAAGAGGTTAATGAGATCGATACACAGTTGGAAATAAAACAAGTGAGGCTGTATGATGCGCATTCAAAATTAAATTTGCAGAAAGATAATGAAAAAAGAATTAAACAGTTGGCCCAAGAAACAACAACTGTTGAAACGAAAATAAAAGATCTTGAATCAAAAATTAAAAATATAAATACTGACGAAAAAGAATTATCTAAATTACTAGATCAGTTAGAAAATGTGGAGGAAGTTATTAACGATACCACTAAAGATTTACAAAAGACGAAAGAAAAACAATCCCTATCAAAAATGGAAATGGAGTCTAACAAAAAAGAAATCGAATTGTTGAATCAGACAAAGAGTATAAGTTCTGATTTGATAGTGGTAAATTCAGAAAGAGAAATTGAATCTGCCATGAAAAAAAATATTGAAAAAGGTATTTATGGGGCGTTCTTTTTTGTTTTGAATAAGTATTTAGATCAAGTAAAATCACATATAATTGTAAAGACTATTGACCCCAAAGAAAAAATTTCAGAATTGCAAAAAGAACTCTCAAAACAAGAAGATAAAATAAAAGAAAACAAAACATATATTTTGGAGTATGAACACAAACTGCAAGTACTAGGGATTAAACAAAAAGAATTAAAAGAACAAATTAAAGATTTGGAAAGCAAAGCCCTACATAAAGACTTTGTTCAATCACAATTGTTGTATTTTAATGAGAGAAAGAAAGATCTGCAGTCTCAAAAAGTTAGTTTTTCTGTAGATCCTTTCAGTGGCGATTTAAAAGCCTTGGAGACAGCAATTTTAGAGCTTCAGAAGAAAAAGCAGAACTTGCCAAGAGTAGATTTTGAGGAATACTTTAACATATCTAAGGAATATAACAAAAAGCAGGAAGAACTTGCACAGAAAAAGTCCGAACAGAAAGATTTGGAATTACAAACAGAATTAGCAAAAAAGGAAAAAGAACAAATTTCAGGAGATATTAAAAATTTAGAAAAACAAATCAACACCAAAGAAAATTTGGAACAGCAAATAGATTCTGATTTTAAAGAATTTTCAAAAAATAAATTAGACTCTGAAGAAGAACTAAAACTATTAGAGCTCGATATTTCCAATTTGGAAAACAAAATAAAGACATACGAATTAGAGAAAGGAAATTCAAATACTAACATAAAGGTATATGAACAAGAGTTAGAGGAATTACGTACTAATTTGTTTGTGAAAGAAGAAACACTAACAAAGAAGATAGGAGAGATAAAAAAATACATCGAATCAAACCCCAATATCCTAACAGAAAAATTGGAACAAGAATTTTTGCAATTACACAATATAGGAATAAAAGAGATGCAAAATAAGTATTTTGAAACTCTTTCCAAATTAAATTCTTTTGGAAATGTGAATTTGAAATCTATTGGCGATTATTCATTATATTTTGAAAAATACAATACGATTATATCTCGTATTGAACAATTAGAAAAAGAAAATGAGGAAATAAAAGCAAGAATAAAAGAAATACAAGCTGAGAAAGAAGCAAAGTTTATGAATTGCTTTGAGAAATTAAATGAGAATTTTATGGCTTGTTTAAAAAAATTAGGATTGCTAAATATTCTCTTATATTTAGAGCATAATGAATTGAATGAAATTAGTGGTGTTAATATTGTGTGTGGCAAAAGAAGAACAATTTCTTTATCAGGTGGCGAAAAAGTACTTGTAACAATATCATTTTTGTTCAGCGTTTTGATGTTAGAACCTGCACCATTTTATTTGCTTGATGAAATAGATGCTGATTTAGATCCTAATAATTCTGAGAAAGTATTTAATATGCTGAATGAAATTGCAAAAGATACCCAGATTTTCATGATTACACATAACCCAGTGATTGTAAATCAGGCACAGAATGTAATTGGTGTAAGTAAAAGTAAATCCGGTATAACAACAGTCTTTGTCAAACAATCTGTACACTAAACAGGTCAATTTTATGCACAGCGAGGATACAATGTTACAACACATTTTTATGTATCTGTACATTAAACAGTATATTTTTATATCTATAGATGTCAATATATAATTAACAATAATATTATAGGAAACAGATGGTTTTTATGAAGGCTATAAAAAAAGAAAAACTAAATTATGAAGAAGCATTGCTGAATGCAAATTCTCTCTTTAATGATGATATAACCAGAATTAGTGATTTATCAAGGCTTCAGAATGCCCTGTCAAAGTATTCCAATTTAGATCCTGAGAAGCTCACATTAAATAAAGGAGATCTTGTTAAAAGCAGGTTGAAGGAATTAAAAGGCTTTAAGTGATTGTATGAAAGTAATGATTTGTGGCTTAACAGGTACTGGAAAAAGTACAATTGCGAAAGCAATAGCAGAAGCTATGAATTATGAGTATATTTCCATTTCAAAATTATTAAGAGAATTCGCAGGAAAAGATTCTAAACAAAATGGTTATTGGACACATAAAGAGGGTTTAGAGTTTAATGATGAAAGATTAAAAACAGATATTGATGAAAAATTTGATAAATATCTTTTAAATATAATCGATAAAAAAGATGATTTTGTTATTGATTCCTGGACAATGCCTTGGTTATATAATGAACCTAGTTTAAAAATATATTTAAAATGCCCATTTGGTGTGAGAACAAATAGGATTATGTTAAGAGATAAATTAACTGAAGAAGACGCAAAATCAGCAGTAAGGAAAAAAGATGGTGATAATAAAAAAATCTATTTAACAAAATATGCTTTTGATATTACAAAAGATTTTGAACCTTTTGATTTAATGATTAGTACACAATACTTTGATGCAAAAGGAATTATATTATATATTTTAAATTATGTCAAAACTGTTGAAAAATATTATCAGTAATTTTGAAAAGTATTGAAAATGCTAGATTTAAAACAATTGAGTTTTTTTAAGATAAAGAGTATTTAAATATAGTTTATAAACCAAATAGTTTTAAACCAGAAAGTTTATAATAACTTCTTATAATATATTATATGTGATATCTTGTGAATAACCCCTTTGTTTTTGGTTCTGTTGTTAAAGGAAACCAATTTTGCAATAGGCAAAAGGAAATTGCTGAAATATCTAGAATTTGCAAATCCAATAATAATCTGATTTTAGTTTCTCCGAGACGTTATGGGAAAACCTCTTTGATTGTGAATGCTTTAGAGCAAATTAAATTGCAATATGTTTTGGTCGATTGTTATCGTTTGGATTCTAAAGAGGATTTTGTAAATCGATTAATAACAAATTATTTGTTTTCTTTGAAACAAGGCAATATTATAGATAAAGTAAAATATTTATCAAAGATTTTGGATATAGAAGTAGAATTTAAAGCGAAAATAGTGAATGTAAAAATAAAAAAATTTGACTATTCTAGTCTTGAAACTTTGATTGTAGAAATATCTAAAGATAGATTGATTGTTTTTGATGAATTTCAAGCAGTATTTGAATTAGATAAAACATTAGTTAGCAGACTTCGTGGAATACTTCAGCATATAAACAAAACACACATATTTTTAGGAAGTAAAAAACACTTATTGTTATATTTATTTGAAGATCAAAACAGCCCATTTTATAAATTCGGAATAATAATGCCAGTTAATAAAATTGATGAAACAGACTGGAGAAGATTTATAAAAAATTGGTTTAAGAAAACGAAATCAACTATCAATGATGAGGATCTTTCAACACTATTAGAATATTCTAATAATATTCCTTTTTATGTCCAATATTTAGCCTATTATTTTTGGGATGGAATAAATTCTGGCAAAGATAGTAATATAATCATTAATGATGTTCTAGAAAGCAATAAATATATTTATGATGATGCCTTTTCAAAATTTAATGCAAATCAAAGAAAGGCATTAATAGTATTGGCATCAGAAAATACAAATATATTTGGCCATAGTATTTTAGAAAAATACAAAATTAAAAATGCACAAATATTAAATAAATCTTTGAACGCTTTGCTTGAAAAAGGAATAATTGAAAAAAACGGACATTATTTTTTTGTGGACCCATTATTTGAAAGGTTTATTAAAAATCTAGACAAAAGTTTATGAATTTTTTGAGAGAAAAGAGGTTTGATATTATGGCGTTTAAAGTAACTCCGTGGGAAGTAAAAGGAAATATTGATTATGATAAACTGATTAAAGAGTTTGGATTGCAGGCATTTGATTCTCTGCCAGAAGAGTTTGATAAATTCTTGCTTTTTAGAAGAGGAGTTATTTTTGCTCATAGGGATTTTGGGAAAATAGTAAGTTGCGTAATAAACAAAAAACCATTTGTAATGATGACTGGTCTAATGCCATCTGGAAAAATGCATTTTGGTCACAAAATGGTTGTTGATGAAATTTTGTACTATCAAGAACTTGGTGCAAAAATATATCTGGCTGTAGCTGATATAGAGGCATATAATTCACGGAATCCAGATTTAAAAGAATTGAGAAAATGTGCAATAGAAGAATATTTAACTAATTATGTTGCTCTAGGTTTGGATTTGAAAAAAACAGATTTTTATTTTCAAACAAAACGTTCTAATGATGGAAAAAAATCAAATGCCTATTACTCGCTTGCAGATTTGTTAGCAAGACATGCAACATTCAATGAATTCAAAGCAGTTTATGGTGAAATTTCTCCTGGAAAAATGTGTGCAGCTCTATTGCAGGCATCAGATATGTTACATCCACAATTGCCAGAATTTGAGAATGACCAAATACCTACAATAATTCCAGTAGGTTCAGATCAAGACCCACACCTAAGATTAGCAAGAGATTTGTCTCAAAGAATTAAAGAATTTAATTTCACACAATTGAGTTCAACATATCATAAATTTTTGCCAGGATTAGGTGGGGGAAAAATGTCTTCAAGTGATCCAACATCATTTATTGCATTAACTGACAGTCCAGAAGAAGCAGAAAAGAAAATAAAGAAATATGCATTTTCTGGTGGTCAACCAACAATTGAAGAGCACAGAAAAAAAGGCGGAAATCCGGATGTTGATGTATCATATCAATTCTTAAGATTTGGTTTAGAGCCTGATGACAAGAAGTTAAAACAAATACATGATGATTACAAAAGCGGTAAACTTCTTACAGGGGAATTAAAACAAATAACTGCAGACAAATTGAAACTGTTTTTGAAAAAGCATCAAGAAGAAAGAGAAAAAGCAAAAAAGAAAATTGCACTATATTTAGACCAACTATTGTGAATATTTTGCTTTTAATTTTTCATATTTTTCTTTTCCTAAAGCATCAATAATTTGAAAATCTCGCACACTTTCAAATAATTGTTTAGCAAAACCATTTTTTATTAATTCAAAAATACCTTCAGGTCCAACATCTGCAATCATTCCCAAATATTTTCTTTTAGCGTTGATATCTGTGTTTGCTAATGCTCTTACTGCGCTTCCATCCTTGATTATATCCCTAATATATCCCAAGTCTGCTAATTCTTTGTAATATCTACTTACTAAATAAGTAAAATAACCAGTTTTAGCAAGATCCTTTAAGTACCACTTTTCTACAGCTTTTCCTATTACTTTTTGGGATAATGCAATTAATCTTTGTATATATTCTGGATTTTTTGTTTCTCTAAATGTTGCAAAAACAGGATCAATAAACAGTTCTGGTTCTGCACCGTACAGTTTATTTTTCAATAATCTCATTTTGTCTTCTGAAGTTGCTTTTTGAAACCACCCAACTATTGACAGTGTTATTGTTTTTTCTCTGTCTGCAATTTCTTTTATAACTAGAGTTTTGCCTTTTCTTGCTTGGCCTAATTCTTTAAGTTGATGTTCTAATGCAACTTCATTAACTTCATATTGAAAGCCCGATTCTTCCAACAAAATCAGGGTCCGTGCATCATTATGAGGATTTGTTCTTGCAATTGCTTTTGCGATTTCTCTGGACTTTGGGTGACCAAAGAATCTTGCTTTTATAAATTCGTGTCTTTCCGCAGGTTTTAATTTCAAGTAATATTCAAAAACACTTCTAGAGGTTAAAATTCTACTAAGCACTTTGCCTTTATGGCCTTTAGGCAATCTTTCAAAAATTCTTCTTTTGTGTTGGATTTAATTTTGGTCTTTTTATTTGTGCCATAATAAAATATAGAGTAAGAAAGATATAAAAAAAGATTTATTTTAATTCCAATTTTTGTTGTTGTTTTTCACCATAAACACATATTTTGTTTCTTCCTGTATTTTTTGCCTCGTAAAGTGCTTTGTCTGCCAAAGTAATTAAATGCATAATATTTTTTTCATTTAATTTTTCTATTTCTATTTGATTTGAGCAGACTAGTCCAAAACTGCAAGTTACAGGAATTTCTATATTTGAAGAAATAAAGAAAGGTTTGCTTATTATTGCATCACGAATTCTATTTGTAACCATATTTGCAATTTTTAAATTTGCATTTGATAAAATAATTACAAATTCTTCTCCGCCCCAACGTACACTGATATCGCGCGGATTGTTTTTTCTGTCTATAGTTCTTATTTTTGTTAATATTCTTTGTGACATTTGTCTTAAAACCAAATCTCCTGTATCATGTCCATAAGTATCATTTACTTTTTTGAAATAATCAATATCCAGCATTAAAACACATAATCTCTTTGGTTTCTTTAATAATAATTCTTGGATTTCAAAATCGAATTCTTTTCTTGTTATCATACTTGTTAATTTGTCAAACCTGTTGTATATCATTTGAGAAATGCTACTGAAAATAGTTGCCAAAAAAATCATAGTATCGCGAATGTTTGCAATTCTTTGTTTTGTTTTTTCTAATGTTAAATCTTTGCCATAAAAACAAATTAGCCCAATTTTTATAGGTTCTTGTTCTTTTTGTTCAATATAAATAGGAATTATTATTTTGTTTCTTTCGTATTTTATTTTTAATGGAACCACTTTTGCAAAAATATCTCCTATTTT
>PEXK01000041.1 GCA_002779075.1 Candidatus Diapherotrites archaeon CG08_land_8_20_14_0_20_30_16
TTCTTTAGATAATAAAAGGTATGTGAATCCATTTGCAACTAAAGATGCAACATAAACCCCTACTAAAGTAACTACTGTTGCCTCTATTTTCTTTCCTGTAGGTTTTAAAAATTCACACATATAAATCCACCTTAATTATATTTATTAAACAATAGATAAACACATAAAAAATAAAAACTATTTGGTTTTCTTTTGTATTTGCCTTTATTTTATATACTTTTCAATATCCTTGAATGCTTCTGGGCCTTTGATTGTATTGCCATTCACAACTAAACTGGGAAGATAATCTGCTTTGAAATACAGCATCAATATTTCAACCATTTTTGAATCAATTTGTCCAGGAATACTAAACACCCACAATTTATCACCAAGCTTTTTCCTGTAATCATTTATGCTTTCAACTAAAGGTGAACATTCAGTACAATTGTAAGGATAAAAATAAAGCAAATAATTTCTATTATCATCGCATGTCTTGTTAAACTTGATTAATCTCAACCAAAGTTCTAAATTCATATAAACATGTTGCTTTTGCAATTCTTTGGCATCATCAGAATCTTTATTCTGTTCAAAATACAAATTAACTTTTTCACCCAAATCATATACTTTACTTGCCAAGCCATAAAGCTGATTTTCCATCAATTCACAAGAATTTGAATTAGCAGTCAAAGTATCGTAAAATTGATTAAAGATTTTTACTTCTTGTGCTTCATTTATTACATCAATGTATCCTTTATCCAAATCAGTTTTCTGCCAATTGACCATTAAAACAGCAATAATAACTGAAAAAAACAAAATACCAAAAGTAAAAGTCAATGCTTTGTACAAAACCTTTTTTCGTCCATCATTCAACATAAAAATCTATCTCCATTTAGAGGTGCCTTTAAACACTTGAATAATAAACGCACAAACCCAAAAGAAAACTTGGCAAGGCAGATAAAAGAATGGACTAACTAATAACAAAACCAATCTTTTTATTCCTAATTTTTCTTTGCTCTCTCTAAACCCCAAATAATTCACACCAAGCCAAACAAATACTATAACTATAAACAAAGTTATTAATACAGGAACAACAAACAACCCTTTGCTAAACAAACCCTCCAAATAAATAGAAAGGTTAGGAAACTGGCCATAATAAATATAATAAAACAATCTTTCAAAAAATAGGTATATTGAATTGTAGAATCTTGTAACACAATAATAAACCAAAACAGTAATCATAAACATTGTTAATGTTACTAATGGCATTGTTACAACACCAAAAAAACCATATTTAGGATTAACAATCATATCTCTGTGCAAAACAAAATTCACCATTGAACCTCTGTTCCACCTTATTCTTTGCCAAAACAATCTTTTCCAGGTAGGCATTACAGAAGTATATACTTTTGCCTGCTTGCTTGCTCTGATTATGTAGCCCGCTTTCCTAATTCTAAATGTTATTTCCATATCTTCTGTTGGTGTAATATTAGGATGCCAGAACCCACCTATTTTTTTCAAAACATCAGCCCTATAAATACTTAGCGGACCTTTTGTAACATAAATTGAATCTAAGGCATCATATGCACTTAGCAAAAAATTCGAATATATGTATTCAATATCTTGAAAGTGTTCAACAATTTTCTTTGGATTCTTCACAGTCATTTTTGTTGTTACTGCACCTACTGTTTTATCATCAAAATATCCAATCATATGATTCAAAGAATCTGGACTAGGGTATGAATCAGCATCAACACACGCAATTAAATCATATTTTGCATATTTGATTCCTTTGTTAAAAGCATAACTTTTTCCTTGATTCTTTGTTTCTTTAATTACTCTTACAAATTTATTTTTGAAGATATATGCTTTGACTATGTTATAACTGCTATCTTTTGAGTTATTATCAACAACAACAACTTCTAATTTGCCTTTATAATTTTTCTTCATACTTTTCAAAGCATCCAAAGTATTTACAATTGTTTTTTCTTCATTCCAAACAGGTATTAACACTGAAATCCCATAAAATCTCTCTGGCTTGGGATCATTGATATCACGAGAAAAATAACCCAACAAATAGAGTATTCCAATAAACAGCATGACTGCGCTACTTATCAAAAAGAGAAAATCAATGTACATATTTAATAATTATAAAAGAGCTGTTTTTAAACCTAACTGCTCTGTTGAAATCTATTGAATAAGTGACAAATCAAACCACTATTGTTTTGAAACGCAAAGATTTTGTTTGTCACATACTTACTTATTTTTGTCTTTAAAATATTTACTCGTCAAATTATTAGATTGAAAATTAAGGTTTCAACAAAGCTAAACCTAACTCTTTCCCTCAGTCTTGTAATAGTTATTTCCTTTAATTATTTCCTTCAAAGTATTTTTTATATCCTAAAAAGAATGAAAAATTATAAGATATATTATTTAAGATATTTGTGCTACTGCTTGAAACTAAATAAGGTGTTCCCAAATAATTTACAACAGCATAATCCTTATCGCACACATATGCAAAAAGATTGCTTTGAGTAGTACCCGTAATGTAGACACAATCAGGATTCTCAAATTTATGGTTCTTCAAAATGTAGCTAAACAATATATCTTTGAACTCCATATGTGACAAAAGGTTGTTATTTAAAAAATAATTCAGGTCATTTGCAATAAATATTAATGGTATTTTATAACCCTCTATTGTCAAACTTGAAGAGGGGTCTTTTAAACCATGATCACTTGTAATAACTATCAAGGTATCATCTAGAAGATTGTTTTCTTCTAAATAAGTGTAAAAATCATAAAAAAAATCATTGTAATATTCTAATCTTGTTTGCTTTTTTTCTTCGATATATTTGTGAGTGTGACCATAGATAAACTCGTCCAATACAAAAATATTCTCTGAATGTGCTAACTTCTCAAGATTCTTTAATAAAACTCTATCTTCACATGCTTTTTCATATTGCAAAACGTGCATACAGAGATAGTCATTACTTGCAGAATCATAATCGTTTTCAGACAAAGTATCAAATTTCTTCCAAGGATATTTTTGCATTTCAAAAGGAGCATCAACAATTGAAGATAGAAAAACAGTTGAAAAATTATTCTGATTAAAAAATTCTACTAAATTTTTGCTTTCTATTATCTGTCTTGCATAGAGGTCATACCAATCACTATAACTATAAGATTCATATGAAACAAAGATAGAAGATAACAAAACCAATAACGCACCTCTGCTATCCTGATGATTTGTATAATAATTTTCATAATAGTTTGATTGCTGTTTTACTTTTTCAAAAAAGTTTTTTTCTTTGGAAATATTCTGCAAATCTTTTTCAAACATACCAGAACTAATTTCTTCCATAACAAAAAAGAAAATCCTCTTATACTTTAACTCTCCTAAGTTATAATTTTGTATCGTTTTTTCTAGATTTACAACATTAGGATCATAATTTACATCTCTTATAGGAATGTCTTGTTTTCCAAATATAAACAAATCATTAATTGTATTTGTGTAAACACTTTCAAATTTCCCACTAAACAAATTTGGAATAAGAACAAGTAAAATAACACACACAGCAAAAGCAATCCATTTTGCTTTTGCATTAATATTTAATTTTAAGTTTGGCAAGAAATAGGCAATTAAAAATATTCCTGCAAGTACACCTACAATAATTATCATATATTTTATTGGGAATAAATCTTTGATTACAAAAGACGCTGTTCCTGCATTTATTGATAAAATAGAATATTTTCTATACAAAAAATCAGGCATAAAATAGGTACTCAGCAAAGTGGCAAATGTATGAAAAGCAAATAAAACATAAAATATAATTTTTGCAGTAACATTTAATTTCTTTGCAAGAACCAAATAAAGTAAAAGTATCAAAACATATATCGCGGATTCAAAAAAGAATGTTGAAAAAATCAAAGCAAGATTTAATGTAATAAGAAACTTGAAAATCAATAAACAGCATAAAGTAATTAATACTAATTTTAACTCAAACAATCCTGCAAAGAGTTTTTCTACCTTAGGCATAAAATTAATAAACTCAGTTACCTTTATAAATTAATCTTTTTTATATATTAGTACTCGTATTTTAGAATTTTTAATTAATAATAGGTGAAATAAATGACTAATAAAAAACCAGTGGGAAAAAGAGCTAACACAAGATATTTATTCAGAGGAACAAAGTTAAGTGTTGAAACCCTTTTGAAAAATTATGATGTTGGTGATAAGGTAGTTATAAAACCAAATGGAAGATATCACAATGCTTTACCTTTCAGAAGATTTGCAGGAAAGGTAGGAAAAATTGTTGAAAAAAGAGGAAGAAGTTATGTGGTACATCTTGCTAAAGAGAAAAAAGATGTAATAGTTGGACCAGCACACATAAAATCAATACACTAAACAGTATAATTTATATGCCAACATTATATCCTAATTTTGTGTTGGTGAAATTATACTAAACAGGATTAATTTATATTGAGGAGATTTTTGTGGCTCTGTTTTAAATTTATATTATACAGAAAGAAATTTATCAACTGGTCCAAAAAAATAAGAGGAGATTTTTATGGTAGCAAAAAAGATATTAAGTGTTAAACCTATAACCAATGCAGAAGCTGACAAATATTTAAAAGATATTGAAGAAGAATTTACAAAGAAAGAAAAAGAAGTGCCTTATGAAATACAACAGACTAAAGACTATTTAGGAAAGATTCCAAAAGGTCAAAAAAAAGATGAAAAAGAATTAGCACAGAAACTAAAAGCTTTAAACTTAAATGAGAATGTGATTATAGAATTAATCAATATAATGCCAAAAAATGAAGAAATCATAAAAACAATTCTGTATAAAAGAACAGAATTCAACGATGATACTGTAAAACAAATAAAAGAAATCTTGCAATAAACAATCATTAGATTGTAGAGGTTTTGCGCCCACTGACAACAGGTTTTCTTTGCGAAACCTCTACTTTCTTTTCTAAAAAGAAAGCGGTGGGTATGGAGAAAGAAGAGTTTGGCTACGTTATTCACAAAATAAGTTTTAGTAGCAACATATATGTATTAGGGAATAAAAAATTTACCCCTTTGGAACTCTCTATTAAAAAAGACCAAAATGTTGAGCTTTGTGAAAAGGTTTATTTTGGTGATGACAAAAGAGACAAAATAGAAAATGTTGTTAAATGGATAAGTGAAAAAGAATTCTTACAAGTAAGTAAATCTATTGCACTGGAAGCAATAGAAAAGATAATTATTGACAGAAAAGAATATTACATTAATTTCATTAATGAAAATGTTTTGAAAGATGAGTTCAAAAATATGCTAATAAGAACACTATGTGTTGGACCCAAAACATTTATAAAGATATTCGATGCAAGGAAAGAGAAACCATTTGAAAGCATTAAGGATTTAGAAAAACGAGCAAATACCAAAGTAGTTGTGAAAAACATTGCAAGCAAAGTTTATGATGAAATTTGTGGAAAAGACAAATTTAAAATATTTGCAAACAAAGCAAAGCATTTAGAGTGAATGTGATTTTTATGATCAGTTGTCAAATTTTCTCCAAAATGATGAAAATTTTGCAACAGCGTCATAAAAAATAATGTGATTTTTATGATCCCCCCCAAATATAGTATTAACACTAATTCTTCAAAACCAAACATCAATACTAATTTAATCTGTTGTAAAGAGCAAATTGCTTTTGGCTTATTGCGATTGCAAAACCTAGAATATCATATTCGAGATTCTGAAAAAAGATTAATTGATTTCATTTATGGCAAGCACACACACAAGAAGATTAAAGACCTAAATGCAGAGCTTATTCTAAACACAAATAAAACAGATTCATTCGACTTTGAAAAGAATTTCAAAGAACACAAAGAGGAAATATGCAAATTCTACAATGTTGATTCTAAACTCAATTATGAACAAATAAAAAAGATAATATTAGAATTAATTAATTTAAGTTTCTTAAAGTGAAATTATGGAAGAAGAATACATATTTGCAACAACTAAACAAGAGAAAGATAAAGTACGCAGAAAAATATTCAAAGATGTTTTTGATGACCGTACTGAGAAATCATTATTTGCAATAGAAAAACGCAAAAATATAGATTACTTAATTGGACCAATATCAAAAGGTAAGGAAGCAAATCTTTTTATCGCAAAAAAAGGAAAAGAGTTTGTTTGTGTTAAAATATATAGAATTGAAACAACAAACTTTCACAATAGAAGAGATTATATTGATGATGAAATATTAAGCAAAATTGCTAAAAACTCAATAAAAAGAATTTATGCCTGGGCAGAAAGAGAATACTTTAATTTAAAATTTTGCTATGATAATAAAATATCTGTCCCTAAGCCTATTGACCAGCAAAACAACATTGTTGTAATGAGATTAATAGGAGAAAAAGGAGAGGCTTGGCCAGTTCTGAAATATGATTCTAATGCAAAAAAGCACATAAAAGAAATATACAGACAATATATTAAAAACATGAACAAGTTAATTTACAAAGCAAAAATGATTCACGCAGATTTATCTGAATATAACATGATCTTCTTTAAGGGGCGGTTGTATTTCATTGATATGGGTCAAAGTGTAGGAATAAAATATTCAAAAGCAAAAGAATTTGTTAATAGAGATATAAAAATAATTACAAAATTCTTTAATACAAAGAGATTAAAAGTAACTGAACAACAAATAAAAGATGATATTAAAAGAGACAAAATTAATTAGTGATACTTTATGCCGTTAGAACCAATTAAAGGAAGACCAACCCCAAAAAGAATAAAAGAATTACAACAAATGGCTAAAGGTATATTGGCTAAAAGGACTAAAACCCCAGAAGAACAAAAAAAAGAAGAGTTGAGAAAACAAAGAACACTAAAAATAATCGCAGCAGTTAAACGGATTATTAAAAACAGAGGTACTTTATCAAACATTCCAAGATATTTGCCTGCAGAGGAATTAAAAACACAAAAAAGAGCATATGCGTATAAAAGAGGAATTATAGAATATAATTACTATACAACAAAGTATCATTTTATACAACATCTAATTCACACAATCAAAAAACCAAAAGTTAGAGTGTTAGATGTTGGTGCAGGCATTGGGCAATTAGGATTAGATTTGGAGACTGAATATCCGTATAGAAAAGACTGGTTTCCAAAAGTTGAATATCATGGAATTGATGTATTAACATCAGAACAAAATCCAAGAGTTAAAGCAAGTGATATTACACTAGATAGATTACCAAAAAATACATTTGATTTAATATTTGGGGTGCATAGCTTTGAATATTTTTCTGACAAACTAAGAGTAATAACAAATTGTTGTGATGCACTGCAAGTTTTTGAAAAACTAATTCTTACTATTGATTTATGTATTAATTTAAATGGTTTATATTTGGGAAGGATTCAATTAAAAGAACTTGTTGAAAGGTACAATCCACATTTATCCGTAGATATATCAGCGCAAGATTTAATTATAATAACAAAAACTAAAAAGGGCATTACTTTTTTTCCAGTTAGATTAGATAGAGTAGTTCCATTGGATAATAAGTGGTATGGAAAATATTCTGATTTTGGTAGTATTGATTATAGTAGCCAGGCATTAGAATCACATTATACAACAAAGAAAAAAACATAATTTACAGAAGGAATAAAAATGAATACTCTTATATTGAAGATACCAAAAATGAGAATTGGTGCAGTTATTGGAAAGCAAGGGCAAACAAGAAGAGAGTTGGAAGAATTAAGTGATTGCAAAATACATGTTGACAGTCACACTGGCGATGTTGAGATTAGTACAGAAAAAGCAAATCCTGTTACTTTTTACAGGTTAGAAACAGTACTAAAAGCAATTGGTAGAGGCTTTTCTCCAGATCACGCAAAACTGCTTTTAGATGATAAAACAACTTTAAACATTATTAGTTTATACGATTTGGGAATTCATACTGAGAAAACATTGAAAACAAGAAGAGCACGTGTAATTGGAACTGAAGGAACAATAAGAAAGTTTTTGGAAGATTCTTTAGATTGCTATATTGCAATACAAGGAAAAACAATTTGCATTATTGGCACTGTTTCTAACATAAGAATTTGTCACGAGGCAATAATGCGTTTGTTGAAAGGCGCTAATTTTGCAGGTGTTCGAACCTTTATTGAAAAAGCAAGAAAGAACTTAGATATCTCAAATACTGAAAATTATATTGATTACAATGAAGAAGATAACAAAGATAAGGATATATTAGATGATTAATATGGATAAATTAGAATGCATTTCTCCAATAGATGGAAGATATAAAAGAATCTCAGATATATTGGGGCAATACTTTAGTGAAATGACTTTGTCTAAATATAGAACCATTGCTGAAATCAAATACTTCATTTTCCTGTCAAAACAAAACTTGGGATTAAGAGCTTTAACAAATGATGAATTGAAAGAATTAAGGGCATTAGAAGAATTATCTCTGCAGGATGCTCAAATAATAAAAGATATTGAAGTCAAAGGTTATAAAAATATTAAAGCCACAAACCATGATGTTAAAGCTGTCGAATATTATTTGAAAGACAAACTAGAGAATTCTTCATTGAAAAAAGAATTAGAATGGATTCATTTTGCTTTAACTTCAGAAGATATCAATAATATTGCTTATGGATTAATGGTTTCATTATCTGTCAAAAAAGTAATTATTCCAGAAATAGAGACTATTTACAATACATTAAATGGTTTAGCTGAAAAGTATGCAAATACAGCAATATTAGCAAGAACTCATGGTCAACCTGCTAGCCCAACAACATTTGGAAAAGAATTCAAAGTATTTGCAGAAAGAATAAAAAAGCAGTTAGCCCAGTTAAAAGCTCATAAGCTTTTAATCAAATTAAATGGAGCAACAGGCAACTATAATGCTAATATTAGCGCGTATCCTAATTTTGATTGGCTTTCTTTTTCACAAAAATTTACTGAACATTTGAATAAAACATTTGATTTAAATTTACAAACAAATTTAATAACGACTCAAATTGAACCTCATGATTCTTTAATTGAACTATTTGACATTTTACGTAGAATTAATTTAATATTAATTAATTTTTCACAAGATATCTGGCGTTACATAAGTGATGATTTTATTAAACAAAAACCAGTTGAAGGAGAAGTAGGATCATCAACAATGCCTCACAAAGTTAATCCAATTGATTTTGAAAATGCAGAAGGTAATCTAGGTCTGGCCAATAGTTTGTTTTCGTTTTTCTCAAACAAACTACCAATATCTAGATTACAGCGAGACCTATCTGATTCAACAGTTTTGCGAAACATAGGTTCTAGTTTTGCATATTGTTTAATTGCATACAAATCTATACAAAAAGGTCTGACTAAAATAGAAATAAATGAAACAAAAGTATCTGAAATATTGGACTCTCATTGGGAAATTATATCTGAAGCTATTCAAACAATTCTAAAAAGAGAACACATTGAAACACCCTACGAACTATTAAAGGAACTAACCAGAGGCAAGAAAATTAACCAAAATGAATTCATAGAATTCATTGACAAATTAGATGTTACAAATGAGGTAAAAGAAGAACTCAAAAAACTAAGTCCAAATACATATATTGGATTAGCAGATAAGATTTCTAAATTATGAAATAATTTATTGTTTAAACAATTTTATTAAAATATCTTCTACTTCTTTAATTTTATAATCCTTTAATTTGCCTGTGGAATAAAATATTATAGAAGAATCTAATGTAAATATTTTATTTGGTCTTATTTTACTACTTTTATTAAGGCCACCATCTTCAAAATCAATACTTTCCAATAAAATAGAATAATTATCAGTTACTGGAACTGTTGTTATTTCACATAAAATATAATCATTACTAATTATATTTGCAACAATTAATGCGGGTCTTTTTTTTGTTCCAGACAGATCTGAAAATGGAAAAGGTACCACTACAACATTACCTTTTACAAATCTTTCCATGCCTCTTCGTCCTCTTTACTTAGCCAATCTTCTGCCAAGGCCTTTTCACTCAATAAGGCCGGCATCAATTTTTCATAAGTTGAACTATTTAATTTATATTTATCTTCTAAACCTAATAAACCTAATCTTATTGCTTCACTTTTGGTTTTAACTACACCTTTTTTAATTAAATTCTCTAATACTAAATTTAGGTGCCCATCAATATTTATTGTAATATTCATTTAAATCACTATTAATATTACGTATAAGTTATATAAATAGCTTTTGTTTACTACTTAAAATTGGGTTGCTTGTTTAGAATTTACTCTATAACCTACTGCAATTATAGCATCTAGATTATAGAATTCGATTTCTCTTTCTATATCTCTAAATCCTTCCTTTTGAACTATTCGGAAATTCCGAATAGTTGAATCTTCATCTAATTCTTTCGAGCCAAAAATATTTTTTAGGTGTTCATTAATAGTTTGTATTTGCACATTAAACAGCTCAGCTATCTTCTTTTGAGTTAACCAAACATTCTCATTATGTAAAAAGACTTCTACTTTGACATTCCCTTCAGGAGTACTATAAATTAAAAAATCAGTTACTTTCTCTTGTGAAACAGTTAATTTTGACATATTTTATATATATAATTAAATATATTAAGATAATCTTAATCGTTCTAAGCCATTAACCTTTATAAACCCTTAGCTTATTCTTATTTTTAGAGTTTACACTATTTAGTGATATAATGGTAGAAAATAACAATCTTAAGGAGCACTCTGTTGCTGAATTTTTCAAAAAGAATAGGCATATGCTTGGACTGTTTGGAAAGCTGAGGTCATTAACAACAATAGTACACGAGTTCGTTGCAAACTCAATTGATGCCTGTGAAGAAGCAGGAGTTCTTCCAGAAATAGAAGTTAAACTAGTCAAATTAGGAGAAGAACACTTTGAAGTCCATGTTATTGATAATGGCCCAGGAATCGATGAGAAAAATTTAAGCAAGGCTTTAGGAAAACTCTTAGTAGGTACAAAATTCCACAGGCTCATACAGATGAGAGGACAGCAAGGTATTGGTGCTTCAGGATGTATTCTTTTTAGCCAGATGACAACAGGCAAGCCAACAAAAGTAATATCAGGAAACAATTGCAAATCAGTTTACATGGAGCTGGGAATTAATGTTGAAAGAAACGAACCTTTGATTTCAAGCAAAAAATATTTAGATAAAGAGTTCAAAGGCCTAGCAATCAGTTCTGAGTTTAAGGAAGTAGATTATCAGGACAGCAATCAAAATGCTTTAGAGTATCTGAAAAGAACAGCAATTGCAAATCCCCATGTAACAATAAAATTCTTAGACCCTTTTAACAAAATGTTTGTTTTTGAGCGTTCAGTTAATGTTATTCCTCCAAAACCCCTTGAAATTAATCCACACATAAAAAGTGTTGACACTGACACTTTGCTTACTAATGCAAAATCAAGTGATGCTAAAACAGTTATTGGATATATGAAAGACACTTATGATAGGGTTGGTGATAGATTCTTTGAAGACCTGCAAAAAAGTTTAGGCAAGGATCTAAACTTGAAAGATATGACTAAGAAAGAACTTGACTGGGGCAAATCAGAAAAAATTGTTAAAGCAATACAAAAAACAAAAACTATAAGCCCAAAAACAGATGCTTTAATACCTATAAGTGAAGACTCTTTGACACTATCAATTAAAAATATTTTAAAGCCAGAAATCTTTTATGTACTTACAAGGAAACCAACTACTTACAAAGGCGGTTTTCCTTTTGTTGTTGAAGTCGCAATTTCGTACGGAGGTAATTCTGGCAGATTATTAAAAGATGGTTCTGTCAAATCAGAGATAATGAGATTTGCAAACCGAACACCATTATTATTTGATCCTGGTGCTTGTGCAATAACAAATGCTGTGAACTCAATAAACTGGAAAAGATATCACATAAGAGATTTTGAAAATGAGCCTATTACAATAATTGTAAATCTGTGTTCTGTGCATATACCTTATACAAGTGTTGGAAAACAAGCTGTTGCTGAAGAACAGGAAATAATTGATGAAATCAAACTAGCATTAATGACTGCTGCTCGTCAAATATCAAATTACATATCGCGAAAAATGAAACACGGTTTGAAGTTAGAAAGAAAAAAAATGTTTGAACGCTATTCTTATGAAATTGCAAGAGCTTTAGAAATATTAACAGGCACAAAACAAGCAGAACTGTTGCCAAAAATAGAAGAAATTATTTTGAAGAAACTAGAATTAGAAGAAGAACAAGAGCAAAAAGAAAACAAAGAAATAAAAGAAGAGTTGGAAGAAAATGTTATTGATGAGGAGAAAAAAGAGGAAACTAAAACTGGAAAATTAAAAGATAAAAAATTAAATGAATTTTCTGAGGAGTAATCAAATGCCACATTTACACGATAAAATAGATTTTACCGCTGAAGTATTTATTGTTTATAATAATAATGTTCTTTTGAGAATGCATGATAAATATAAATTGTGGTTAAGTGTTGGTGGTCATATTGAATTAGATGAAGACCCAAACGAAGCAGTAATTAGAGAAGCAAAAGAAGAAGTAGGATTAGATGTTGAATTATATAAAGATCCAAAAGTAAAAATGATAAACATAAATAGGTGTAGAGAATTAATTCCACCAATGTTTATGAATAGAAACAGAATAAATGAAAATCACGAACATGTTACATTAACATATTTTGGAAAATCCAAAACAGATAAGCTAATATTATCAGAAAAAGAAAAAAGTGAAGGTTGCAAATGGTTCGCTTTAGAAGATTTGGATTCTAAAGATTATGATATAACAGAAACTGTTAAACATTATGCAAAAACTGCATTATTAACATTAAAATAACCAACACATAAATTTTTACTGTCTAGTGTGATAAAAATGAGAAATGAAAAAAGTTTAAAAGAATTGGAAAAGTTAGGACAAGATACTCTCAAGATGATAACCAAAAAAGAGCCACCATATGTTGAATTACCTGTGAGATCTCTTTCAAATATTTTCTTTGATGAAAAATCAAAAACTATTAAGATGGGCGATAAAACAAGCAAAAGATATTTTCTTAATACTGCACACACAAGAAAATATGCCCAGACAATATCAATAGCCTCTGAAATTAAAAAGATAATTAAAGAAGATGCAACAATATCAATAAGAGATTTATATTATGCTTTGAAACACACATTAAAAGGATCAAAAGAAAATCTTCTAGAAAACCAATCAGAATCAGATCCCATTTTAGAAGACTTAGAGGCAACATTGGGTTTATTAAGAGAAGAACTGAATTTAACTGCATCAACAAAAGGCGTTATTGCAGGGAGTTTGACAGTAAAAGATGGAAAAGATATTATTGATTTAGGGAAGATGGGTTCTGGTGGTTGGGGTGTTCCTTCAAATGTTGAGCCCGAGACAATTGATATAAAAAATGTTGATGCTGATTTTGTTTTGTTTATTGAAAAAGATGCAGTTTGGAAAAGATTTAATGAAGATAAATTCTGGCAAAAACACAAGTGTATAATTATAACAGGAAAAGGCCAGCCTGCAAGAGCAGAAAGAAGACTTGTGCAGAGATTTAATAAAGAATTTAATTTGCCAGTTTATGCATTAATGGATGCAGATCCTTGGGGGTTTTACATCTATTCAGTAATCAAACGAGGGTCAATAAGTTTGAGTTACTCAGAAGAGAAACTAGCAACACCAGACACAAAGTATATTGGCTTGACAGTATCTGATGTTGAGAAATACAAAATTCCAGATAATGTAACAATCAAACTGAATGATGAAGACACAAAAAGAATTAAAGAAATGAAAGATTACCCTTGGTTCAAAAACAAAGCCTGGCAAAACGAATTGGATTTAATGAAAAAAAGGAATTACAAACTAGAATTAGAAGCCCTAAGCAGAAAAGGAATTAGATTCATAACAGAAGAATATTTGCCAGATAAAATCAAAAACAAGGATTTCTTGCCTTAATTAAAGTGACCTATACCAATCTTCATATTCTTTGTGCGTTTTAAAACAATGTATTACTTTAATAGTATCATTTTCTAATTCGCAGGCAATTCTTGTAGAATCAGTAACTTTTTCTATGAAATATTTTGAATGTCCTAAATGTTTCCCTGGAACATGATCTTCCAATTTTTTAATGTGTTTAAGAAATAATAATTGTAAATTTGAGGGTGTTTTCTTTAATTCTTCCCGTGCTCTGTCTGCTAAGATTACATTATATGTTGACATTTTCCAGGCCCAAATCTTTTTTTACTTCATCTAAAGTATACCACTTTTCTTTATTTTTCTTTATTTCAGCAATATCGTTATCCATAGCTTTTATTACTAATTTTTCTTCATTTTCAGTCATTAAATAATCCTTATATCTCACTAAAGCCTGTCTCATTACTTCAGTTTGACTTGAAGCATAACCCATCTTTATTGCTGTTTCCATAATACTCTCATAAGGTGCCCCTAAATTAACATGCATTCAAAATCACCTATATAATAAGAAGAGAATGTTATTTAAATGTATTGTTGTATGGTCATCGGGTGTACACCATCCCTAAGTTCTTAATTGCCTTACGGCTTGTCTTCTTTCTCTTTTTTTATCTCGTTCCTGCAGTTTCAACTGAGCTAATGCTTCAGTTTTTGGAAGAGGGTCTTTCTGTAAAACAAATCTTTCCATCCCTGGAATTAGTTCAGTAGTGTGAGGATTTATTTTTACTCTTGCATTAGGATTTGGTCTCTTTAATTTGTCTAATGCAAATCTTGCTTGTCTAATTAAATCTTCATTTCTTGTTGCTTCGCAAAACATATTCAAAAAACCATTTACA
>PEXK01000032.1 GCA_002779075.1 Candidatus Diapherotrites archaeon CG08_land_8_20_14_0_20_30_16
CTTGCATATTCCTGTGCAACATGTGTGCAATCACTTTCTGAAAACCCAGTTAGTTGACGATATTTATACAAATAATAAATAGGATCGCCTGTACTTTGGTAAATCATAACTTTATCTATGCCTTGTGGCCTTCTAAATAAAGACTCTTCAACTGGAATTCCTTTATCTATTAATTTCCAAGCGATATCTAATTCTTCTTGGGTTACATTTTCTCTAATTACAAATTCTTTTCCTTTTATTTTTACAAGTCTAGTTCTTCTTAACAATCCGCCAACCCTTGGTAGTTTTTCTTTATTAACAGTAATTAATTCTGGTTTTGTATATTTTGGTTTTTTATTTCTTTTCAGCATCCTTGAAAGTATCTCTTTAAATCTTAATGTTGCCATATAAGATATTCTTAAGGAAATGTTTATATATATATATAACATATATCTTCACACTAGGCAGTGTAAATTTATATGCTGCTAAGGTGTGATATCAAACAGATAAGTGTATGAAATTTTAAGCATTAGCAAGAATTTTATACAAAGTGTTAGAGTGTAGAAAATTCAAGACTCTGTCAAGAATTTTATACAAAATGTCAAAAGCTCACAGCCATTTTGACACAAGTCGAAGCCTTACTAACACAAGTTTGTATGCTGGAAACAAGATTAAATAAGAGGGATTTTTATGACACACAAAGATGCGAATTTGCCGTGGGTTGAAAAATATAGGCCTGATTCTTTAAATGATGTTGTAGGAAACGAACTAGTTGTAAAAAGATTAAAGAAATACACAGAGGATAAAGATCTTCCAAATATGATTTTTGCAGGGCCCGCAGGTACAGGAAAAACAACCAGTGCAATAGCAATATCTAAACAATTGTTCAAAGAAAATGCTGAGAGAAATTTTTTAGAATTAAATGCGAGTGTAACACCAGATACACCAATTTTAATAAAAGAAGGCAAAGAAATACATAGAGTTAATTTTGGTTGGCTCGCAGAGAAATATTTTTTAGATTTTGTATCTAAGCGGGTTTGTATTGATGATCTAGAAGTGTTATCTTTAGATAAGTGCAACAATGTTAAATTTATGAAAGTAGGACATTTGTTTAGACATAAAGTAAACGAAATATTAAAAATAAAATATGAAGGTGGCGAAGTAAAAACAAGTTTATCTCATTCTATAATGGTTTTTGATGATTGTGGCAATATAATTACTAAAAAAGCCTCAGAAATAAAGAAAGGCGATCTTTTGATTTCTTTTAAAACAGATTTTGAAGGGCAATCAAATTATATTGATTTAGAAAAATATAAATCTGCTGAATTTTGTCAATTAAGAAGTGGTATTCAACCAAATCCTACATTCAAAAAAAATTTTGACACACTTTCAATTGATGATGATTTAAGTTGGTATTTTGGAATGTATTTAGCAGAAGGTTGTACTTCTATGTCAAACACAGGTACTAGTGGTCAGATTATTTATACTTTGGGTTATCCCAACCCAAAAGATGTACCGCATATAGAAAATATACAAAAAATAAGTACTTCTTTAGGATTAAACTATTCTTGTTATTTAGGAGCATCTGGTTTTGATAGAACAAAGAAAACCTCTTTGCAGACAAGAGTTTTTAATACACAATTAGCAAAGTTTATGCAAGCTAATTTTTATGGTGGCGATATATCCCACAAAGCGAATACAAAAAGAGTACCCACCTTTATTTTTGATACAAATTCAAAACAAAGATTATCATTTATAAAAGGATATTGGGATGGTGATGGTTCCGGAATTTGGGAAAAAGTTGCACGAATATCATCAGTATCTCAAGAATGTCTTATAGATGTTGTTTGGTTAAGTAGACTATCTAATGTTGAATCAAGCGTTTTTCCAAAAGAAACAAGATTAATTTGGCCAAATAAATCTTTTAGTTATACTAAAGCAGAACTTTTGCCATCAAAAATATTCAACAAATTAGCAGAAAAATACAAAGGGAAGACAAAATATTTGCTGAGACATTCACTTTATAGTAAAATGTGTGATCGTATTTCGAAGACTGCTGCAGAAAAAGTATTGGCATTATTAAAAAATAAAAAAGGATTAGAAAAGCTCAACAAATTAGTAAATTCTGATTTATATGTTCTAGCGGTAACAGAAATAAAAAAGGAAAAACATAATGATTATGTGTATGATGTTTCTGTTCCGGGTGCTGAAGTTTTTTGGGGTGGCACAGCCCCTGTTTTGCTTCATAATAGTGATGACAGGGGCATCGATGTTGTTAGAAAAACAATAAAAGATTTTGCAAGAACCCTCCCCTTAGAGGCTGAGTATAAAATTATTTTTTTGGATGAGGCGGATGCTTTAACACAAGATGCCCAGCAAGCATTAAGAAGAACAATGGAAAAATATACAAGAACATGCAGATTTATTTTATCTTGCAATTATTCATCACGCATTATTGAACCAATACAATCAAGATGTGTTGTCTTTAGGTTTAAGCCTTTGGAAAAAGAATCTGTTATAAACAGACTAGAAGAGGTTTCGAAAAACGAAAAACTAAAAATAGATAATAAAGCATTGAGCGCAATATTTTATGTTTCATTAGGCGACATGAGAAAAGCAATAAATATTTTACAAGCGTGTAGTGTTTTGGATGATTCTATTGGTGAGCAAGAAGTATTCACAGTAAGTGCCAGGGCAAGGCCTGAAGAAGTAAAAAAAATGGTTTTACTCGCAAAAGATGGAAAATTTAAAGATGCAAGAGATCTTTTATACAAACTGATGTTTAATTATGGTATGTCTGGAGAAGATATTTTGAATCAAATTTATCGCGAAGTAGTTGATTTTTCAGAGGATTATTTGAATTCGAGAGAAAAAGTAAGTTTAATTGAGATTATAAGTGAAATTAATTTTAGAGTATCTGAAGGTGCAAACGATAGGCTTCAAATAGAGGCTATGTTGGCCATGTTTAATTTACACACTAAGCAGTAAAATTTATATGTAAATTTTATGTATCGATTGTGTATTGGCTAATACACTAAACAGTAAAATTTGTGGTTAGGTATAAATATTGGTGATTTGATGGGAGAAATAATGGGAGATTTATTTAAGGATACTCAACAGAAGAAAAAGAAAGATATTAGACAAGACGATTTTAATAAAGAATTGCAGAGTATAATTGGTTCGCCAAAGAAAATTTCTTTGCCAGAAGAGGAACAGTCAACAAAAGATGTACCAATTCAAAAAATTGATTCAAAACATTTTGAAAATCTCAAAAATATACTGAATACAACAAAAGAAATAAGTGTAGATTCTTTAGGAGAAGTTCAAAAAACAGTTGTTGCAAAATATAATCAAGTTACAATATACAAATTAGAAGGACGCCCATTATTGCATTATGAAGTGCCTGTGCCAAAAGCAAATACGAGCGAACAAGAAATAATAAATACAATAAAGGAAGCAGCTACAAGAATAATTTCTCTAGCACCATATAAAATAAGGGACGAGAAACAAAGATGGAATGTTTATTATCAAAAAGTTATGGAAATAATTAATTCATCTCCAGAATTGAAAATTCCAGAGAGCATGTTAAGTTTTTATGCTGAAAGTGTTGTAAGAGAAATGGTGGGTTTTGGAAAAATAGATCTTTTGTTAAAAGATGATTTATTAGAAGAAATAATGATTATTGGCCCAAACCACCCAGTGTACGTTTTTCATAGGCAATATGAAATGATGACAACAAATATTGTTTTTTATACTGATAAAGAGATTCAAGATATTGTTGGAAGAATTGCAAGATATGCAGGAAGAAGAATAGATTATTCACAACCATTATTGGATGCTCGTTTGCCTGATGGATCAAGAGTAAATGCTACTTTGCCCCCAGCATCTGTTCAAGGCTCTACCTTAACTATTAGAAAATTTAGAGAAGAGCCATATACTGTTGTTGATTTGATAAGTTATAAAACATTTGATTCTTATGTTGCTGGTTTTTTATGGACTTGTGTTGAAGGCTTAAGTACAAAACCAGCAAATATCGTTATTTCTGGAGGTACAGGATCAGGTAAAACAACAACTCTAAATGTTTTGTGTTCTTTGATCCCTGAATATGAAAGGATTATTTCGATCGAGGACACTTCAGAATTAAATCTCCCTTTGAAACATTGGATTAGATTAGAATCTAGGCCACCAGGAATAGAAGGCACCGGGGAAATTACTTTAGAGATGCTTACAAAGAATGCTTTGAGAATGAGACCCGATAGAATAATAGTTGGTGAAGTAAGAGGTGCTGAAGCAGATACTCTTTTTACTGCTATGTCAACAGGACACGATGGAAGTATGGGAACATTGCATGCAAACAATTCTGATGAAACTTTAACACGAATTACAAACCCACCAATGAACGTTCCTAAGATGATGTTGGCAGGATTGGATATGATAATTGTTCAAAATAGGTTGCACGACAAAAAAAAAGGAACAATAAGACGAATTGTGGAGATTTCTGAAGTTTCTGGCGTTATTGAAGATCAAATTAAAACACAAAGGATATTTGAATGGGATCCTAAACGCGATAAAATATATGATACTTCTATACCTTCAAGAGTAGTTAAAAATATTTCAACATATTCTGGAAGAACAACACAAAATGTAAAAGACGAAATAGATAATAGAGCACAATTCTTTGATTTGTTGTTAGAAAAAAATATAAGAAAAAAAGACGATGTCGCAAAATATATTGCGAAATATTATGAATCTTAAAATTTGTGATGAATATGGCCAGTAATTATTTTTCTCAAAAAGAAAAATAACAACAGGTCCAAAAAAATAAAAAGAGGAATTTTTATGGCTTATCAACAAACCTTTGTTTCAGATACCAGCAAAAATAAAGTTGAAATACAAGAACAGATAGACATGTCTAAAGTTGATGCCATAGTTAATAGAATAAAAGAAAAATATGAGAAGCAAGGATTGTTAGGGGATTCAGAAACATATAATTTAAAAGAATTAAGATCATTGATCTCCGAGGGAAAAAGAGCAAAGATAGAAGTGTTGAAGCCTGCTGATTTATCGTACAGTTTTAATCCTGTTGTACGAAATATTGGCACAATATATACTAAATTCAGCAAGTTTTTTGGATTTATTGCAAAAAAGATTTTAGGAAAATTGCCAGAGTCTAAAGTGTTAGCATACGAACTTTATTCTGCAGATATAAATTATAGTGTTTCACAATATTTGGCAATAGCATCAGTTTCTGTTTTTTTATTTAATTTGGTAGTAATTATTGCATTATTTTCTGTATTTTTATTGTTAGGAGTAAGTTTTTTAATACCTTTAATATTGTGCATCTTCTTTTTTATAGGGGGTGCATTTTTTGCTTTGAAATACCCCTCAATGATTGCAAAAAAGAGAGCTAAAGAAATAGATACTAATTTGCCTTTTGCATTAAGGCACATGGCAACTCTCTTGAGAGCTGGGGTGGACTTGTATAAAGTGGTAAGAACAGTTGCTGTATCTGATTATGGTGTTTTGTCACAAGAATTAACAAAAACAATAATGGAAGTTGAAGAAGGCCAAGACATTAAAGATGCTTTGAGAGCATTATCCCTCAGAACAAAATCATTTGCTTTGAAAAACGCAATAAATCATTTGTTAAGAGCATTAAAGAGCGGAGGAAATTTGTCAGAAATAATGACAACAATTGCAGATGATGTGTCTTATCAATTGTCTGCAGATATTGATACCTTTTCTGGGAAATTAAATTTTTTAGGAGTAATTTATATTTTTGTTGGAATTGTTGTTCCTGTAATGTTGGCAATATTATCTGGAATAAGGAATGCGCCTTTGGGATCGAGCATTTCCTTTTTTGATGCTCTTCCTTTAACTCCAACTGTAATAATAATTTCTTTTTTAGTAATATTCCCGCTGATATTATTGGGTTTGTTATTGTATATTAGAAGTATAAGGCCAAGTATATAGTGATATTTTATGTTCAATATAAATTTGATGTTGCAAAAATACCAAACTGTTTTGTACAGGAACAAAATAAAGATAAATGTTAATCTTTGGCTTCTCCTTGCTTTGATTGTTGGTTTGATAGTTTTGTTTTTGTTTATTTTATTAGGAAATATAGTTTTAGGGATCGTAGGATTTTTGTGTGCATTTGATTTGTTTATAGGTTATCCCTTATTTTTAGAAGAGAAAAGAATTTCTCTTATAGAAAAGTATTTTCCAAATGCATTAAGAGAAATTGCATATCTTTTAAAAACCGGAGGAACGTACGAATACGCTATAAGAGAGTTGACAACTTATGATTATGGGCCATTGAATGATGAATTTGAAAATGTTTTGCTAAGATTAGAACAAGGTTATAATTTTGAAGAATCATTATCTATTGTTGCTGAAAATGTAGATTCACAAATGGTGAAAAAGACAATATCTATAATTTCAGATTCTATAAAAGCTGGTGCTTCTTTATCAGATATTTTAGAGGATTTGTCTGAAGATATGCGAAAATTATACAAATTAGAATTAGATAGAAAAGCAAAAACAATGATGCAAATGCTTTTTATTTTTGCAGCTGGAGCAATAATTGCTCCCGCAATCTATGGTTTGGTTTTAACCCTAATCGATTTTTTACTTACTGTAACATCATCTGCAGGACTGGCAAAGCTAGAAACAGTTGCAACTGCACTAGGTGTTAGAAATTTAATCGAAAGCGTATTAACTATATTTGTTTTTATTCAGGCTTTGGCATCATCTATAATGGTTGTTTTCATGCGTGAACGTAAATTTGCAAAAACCTTTTTGTATCTGCCATTGTTTTTATTGTGTGCGTATATTGCATTCTACGGCATAAAGTACCTTTCGAAATATTTATTAATAGGAATGATGTAATTTTAGTGAGCATTTATGAATGAAAGTTATATTGATGATAAAAAAGCACAAACATCTTTGGAAGTAATATTGATTGTAGCTGGTGTTTTGGTACTAGTTACATTAATAGGTTATTATATTAAAACCAAGGTTGTTGAATCTCAACCAGATGAAAACAAGTGGAAAGAATTGTATGAAAAAACAAGTGGAAAATAAAATTATTTTTGGAGGGGTAAAAAATGAAATTTCTAAAAGATGAAAAAGCACAAGGCGCTTTGGAGTACCTTTTAATTATTGGTGGGTCTATTGTTCTGGCTGCTGTGGTTATTGCTATTGTAATTAATTTGGGCAAGAAAGGCGGCTCAGATGTAAATAGCCAAACCGAAGTTTACACGAATACCTTAAAAAGCGGAAAAAATGCAATACCAGAAATAGAGCAGTGATCCTTTTATGTATTTTAAAGAAAAGAGGGCTCAAGTATCTTTAGAGTACCTCTTAACTATTGTTTTTGCAATTGTTTTGGTTGCAATAGTTACTGTCTTTGTTTTAAATGTGCATTACTTAGGTGATGTTGCAAAGGACAGAATAAAAAATTATAAAACAAAATACTTTGAAAAAATCTTCGCCTAGCACACTGGGCATACAGTGTAGAATATTTTATGTCTATTGACACAAATATTTTACAAAGTGTCACAAGATCTTTGGAATACAAAGCCTTAATGACACAAATTTTATGTAGTGCTAGGATGTGTGGTTGTGTTGCTAGGAATTACTATGTCTATCTACTTCTTAATAAATTGTATTATTGTTTTTGTCTGTCTTCTTTATTCAACAATTACTGATATTAAAAAAAGAGAAGTATCAAATTATATCACTATTGGCCTTTTGGTATATGGTACAATTGCAAATGCAATTTATTTCTTTCTGATTAAGGGCTATTTATCAACTATATATTTTCTTATGTTTGATGCTCTTGTTTTTTTGATTTGTTATTTGCTTTGGAAATTAGGAATTTTTGCAGGCGGAGATGCAAAACTATTTTCTGGAATTGCAGCAACCATTCCTATATTGAGTCAATCAATTTTTTTTATGGGGTGGTCTGGGTTTCCATTTATTTTATCTCTTTTTATTTTGTCTATTTTAGCAATGTTCCCTATAGTATCAGTAAAACTTCTTTTTGTATACTTTAAAAGAGCAAATATAAAAGAAAAAGTAGTAAGTAGTTTAAGAAAAAATTTTGCAGGATTTGTTTTCAATATTCTGTATGTTGTTTCTCTTTTTTTTGTATTTTCGTTTTTTACTCTTCCATTTTGGATATTTTTAATAATATCCATATTTTTGGGTTTTGTATCAAAGAGAATAAGGTACCCATTATCTGTTGTAATTTTTGTAGTTGCTGTAATAATAAACCCGAGCAGTACTATTTCTGTTATGCTATTATCTATTGTGATTGCTTTGTTTATTGCTTTAATGATTAACTTGTTTGTACTTTCAAAATCTGGAATCTTCAATTATAAAAAAAGAGTCGCGGATTTGATGGAAGGAGATTTATTGGCACATAATTTAATACAGGATAATAAGAAATTAATTCCATTGAAGTTTGATTTTTGGCTACACCTAAAAATAGCATTTAAACAGAGTCTGAAAAAAGGTATAAAACCTATTTTTGAATTGTTGGAAAAGAGAAAGCATTTATATAGAGAAATTGTTATTAATAATACCTTGGCAGCAGGGGTGTCAAAAAAAGAAATTTCACAAATAAAGAAAAGATATTTTGAGAAGGAAATTGAATTAAAGGAAACAACGCCTTTAGTTCCAAGCATATTGCTTGCATATGTTGTTTTAATTGTTTTTGGTGATGTTGTATGGTTGCTGGTTTCTTTAATATAGGCAAAAAGGGGCAATTGAGTGTTGAGTTTTTGCTTATTTTGCTGGTTGTTTTGATAATTATAGAAACAATAATTATTCCATTAAGGGATTATTCACAGGCATCTGTTGAGGATATGGTTGCAATAAGTTATTTAGAAGAAAACATATCAAAAATTCAAAGCGTAATTCAAGATTTGAATACCTATTCAGAAGCAAAATTGACACTAAAGATTCACGTTCCAGAAGATGCAAATTTTTATATTACAAATGTAAGTTTTACGGGACCTTTGGTATCAACAACTATAAGTTATTCATATGTTTTAAAATCTTATGATTTAAATGTGGGCTCATGTAGTTCTAATGGTTGTCTAAATTCAACAAACACATCTCCAATATGTATAACCAATTCCCAGCAAATATCTACACCTCAAATAGTATGTACGCTTACAGGGAACTTTAAGCCTTGCATTTTTTTTCCCATTACTAGATATGGTTATTTATTGTCCGAAGGGAGCTATTTATTGGAATTTAAAAAATCGGGAAATACAACAACAATATCAAAAGAGGAATTATATGAATAAAGGGCAAGTAGCAATAGATCTGCTTTTTGCAGTTATTTTATTTTTGGTTATTGTAACCTTCTTTCTTAATTATGTTAATGATTTGAATCAAACAACAGATGATTATATTTCAAATGTTTCTTTATTTAATTCATATATTTTAACCTACGATTTGGTAAAAAGCACTGATTATATAAAAGATATAAACGTAATATTTTATTTCAAAGACATTAATTTTTCCTACGATACAACCAATAAAAGAATAATTTTGGACGAAAATAACAATTATATAATATCTACAAAGAATATTTTTTGCAAGCCGCAAATAAAGGCTTGTGGTAAGTGATTCTATATGCAAAAAGGATTTTTCATATCTTTAGATTTAATTATCTGTGTTGTTGCAGTATTCTTTTTGTTTGGAATTCTAGGGGCTTATTTGCATTCAGGAATACAAGACTTTGCAACCTACAAAGATGATGCAAAAATGCAATCAACAATGAATATTGTACTCAATAGATTAGCAAGCTCAGAACATAGTTGTGATATGGTAGATGATCTAGGGTTTAGTATTAAAAAAGTGAATTTTTGTATACAGCTTAACACTAATTTGTCAAATCTGATTAATGATTTGGATTATAACGTTTCTATAGGTTGTTACGCCTACTCTAAAAACCTATTTGTGCCCTGTTTTCAAATACATCCTTTTGTGCTTTCAAATTCAGAGAAATATATTGCAAAAGATATTTTTCTTTTGGTACCCTCAAATACTTTATTTAAACAAAAATATTTTGAATGTACTGAAGGAAATTGCGGCATAAATATTACATTGGTGAGAGTGTATGTTTGGAATTAGCCCTATATTGGAAGATAATAAAGGAATTATTTTTATTCTTGATTTAGTTTTCTGCGTTGCGATAGTTGTTTTGGCACTAGCAGTTATAACACAAATAAAAACCCCTAAAATTACTACTTATCAAAACGATTTAACTTATTTTGAAGCAGGTTCTTTTTTAATGAATCAGGAGATTGTAACAACAATAGATGCAAATAAAGATTATGTTTGTAGAAACT
>PEXK01000045.1:0-4318 GCA_002779075.1 Candidatus Diapherotrites archaeon CG08_land_8_20_14_0_20_30_16
AATGTAGCAAGATCATAAGATTTAGTTAGGTTTGCGGAGTTATTTCCCAACCCCTTAATTACACTCCTTATTAAATCTCCTGAAAGTTCTATACCTTCCTCCATTGCAATATAATTTGTTAAAACCGTTAACATAGTAAATTCAGGAAGTTTATCTTTTGTTATTGGCTCATTTCTAAAGTTTTGCCCAATTGAATAAATTTTATCAAAGTCTTGGATTGATAATCTCCTCATAAAAAGGTCCATAGACTTCCTAAGAGAGAGTTCCCCCTCCAAATGGTTATGCTTTGTTGTAAATTCCTTAGATCTAGAAGAAGAAGTACCCCTATAAACTACTGGAGTTTCGACTTCTATAAAACCTTTATCTCTAAGATAATCCCTAGTATAGAATAAAATATCTGATCTTATCTTAAGATATTCGGGATTTAAAATTTGTCTCCTTCTTTGATCTGTTAAATTTTTTGAAAGAATAGTATAAGAGGCCACATCTATGCTATCCGATCGTTTCTTTGAAGGAACTTTTACACCGCAAACTCTAATAACATCGCCTTCTTTCAAATGTTGTGATTCAGTATATTTGTCCTTTCCAAGAAGATCCTCTCTAAATACTCCCTGGACTAAACGCCCTTCAGCATTTATATCAATAAATAATATATGCCCAAGACTTCTAACATTTTTTATTCTTCCAGCTACTAAATCTTCAATTCCATCGGAATATTGCATATCTACCATTAAAGAATATTGTTAAGAGAGTATAAAAATCTTATCATTGTTGTTATTATTTAGTTACACTTAATATTATTAAAATTTATCTCAAATTTAGGAAAAATGCGGGGGCGTTTAACCAGCCATAAAAAATAAAAAATCAATAGGAATAACTCCAGAAAAAATGCCATTTGAGCATTTATTAGATCATCCTTTTGATTAATCACCACAAACTATATACTCTGGCTCTAACAGTTTAAGGAAGCTGATTAAAAATTTTCAAACACCCGCAGATGCAACAATGCACGATGACTTATGGCTTAAATCTCAATTTCTTCCTCGTCCTCTTAGTCAGCCTTATCCTCATCCTTAAAATTTCCTTTTTCGTCTTCATCCTCTTTGTCAACATCCTCTACAAACTCTTTTACCGCCAGCTTTATCTCGCAAAGCTCATTCTTCACATCTCTCAAATTAAGATTAATACTTTTCAAAACATCAATTAACTCTTTTTCTGTAAACTCATCCATACTAACCTCACTATAATTAAGTTTAAAAATATTATTCTATTACAGCTGTGTTGCATGATTAGTGCAACATAGAAGATTTAAGAGTTATGTTAAACACCATGGGATTCACTTTATAACTATGTAATAATGAAATGACCTTATTACTATCCTTATCTTTGATTATAATTACTCCTCTAATAAGCCTAATATGGGGAAGATTTGACAGCACCCCGCCCCTTTTGTACAAATAACTTCCTTTATTTGAATTATCTGTAAAACCAAATAATGCCCTATTAACAAGAACTTTGTGATATTGTTTTAATTTTGCCAATTTGTAAACAATAAGTTTAGCTTTCATACTTATAATCAGCAATCATAATATTTAAATATATCTACGTATTATATATAATACGTATGAAAGCTAAGAAAAAAAGAAAATACACAGATAATAGAAACTGGTCAAAATATAATGAAGAATTAATAATGAGGGGCTACTTCTACTTTAATCCTGAATTTTTATCTAAATGGAACGAAGAGATAGAGCAAATGAATGCAGGAAAGGTTGGAGAACCCTATCTATATCCAGAATCTATGATAAAGTTTCTTGCAGTTTTGCACTGTAAGTTTGATTTTAGGGGGCTTGAAGGTTTTATGAGATGGCTATCTGAAACTTACAAATACAAATTTCCAACTATAAGTTATTCTCAGATTTCTCGTCGATATAACGCCCTGAATATTGACTTCAAAATACTTGAAGAAGATATGAAAGATTATCTTGAAGTCGGTGTTGATGGCTCTGGAGAAAAATCAACAAAAAGGGGTGGCTGGATGAGGGAGAAATGGAAAGTTAGGAAAGGATGGATTAAAGTTGTTATAATGGGGTGTAAAAACAAAAAAGATAAAAAATATGTTATTGATATTAGAGTCGGAACTGAAAATTTAAATGAACGAGCTGTCGCAAGAGAGATGATAAAAAAGAATCACGAGAATATTGGTAAATTCGATGCTGATGGATTGCATGATTGCAAAGCAACATTCAATCTTTGCAAACAATATGATATTCCTACAGCAATAAAGATAAGAAAAAATGCTCAAACAAAGGCAAAGGGCTCTCCAAGAAGAAAAGAAGAGGTTAGAATTTACAAGAGTATGCCTCATGAAGAATGGGTCAGAGAAAAGAATTATGGACAAAGATGGCCTCTAACCGAAGGCATATTTTCTGGTTGTAAAAGAATACTTGGTGAAGATGTGAGCGCAACAAAGAAAAGAAACATGTATCACGAGGTGAAAGTAAAGTTCTGGGCGTACAATCAATTAGTAAATCTTAATTGAAAGTTAGTAGATAGCGATAGCTGTGTTATTTTTTAGGATTCATGCAACACGGCATCTATTACAAAAACACATGGCAAGGCGCATAGTAACATACCATAACAGAACACCTTCGGATAAAGAGAGATATTACTCTCGAGAGAAAGGCATTGTAGAAATAGACACAGAAGGGCACAATCTCGTAAGAGAGACGTTAAAACTTTCAATAGGGGAGCTGGCACAAAAGCTTGGATGTGAAACAGAAGAATTAAAGAGAAAATCTTTAAGTCTTGGCATAGCATTTAATCAGGGGGTGTACCCTGCACTTTCGTTAGCTGGCCAGAACATATCTGTACAAAGAGAAATAAGATTAATGAGAAAAGAACATATCCTGCTTGGCTTGGTTAATCATGTTTATTTGGAAGAAAAAACTAATCCAAATGGATATCGTTCAATGATATTTGATAGGGCGTTAGTCAAATCCTAAGTAATTGCACTAGTCTATGAATATTATATGCAATTACTTTACCTATTAACTCTTTCTTCTGATTTATCCATTTCTTTGCAAAAACTACCTTTCCACATAACCTTTTAACACAAAACCACATATTTTCAATAATGCTTCTTCTATGATATTTCTTCTTAGGAAAATTTCTTGCTAACCTTTTTCTATGCATTCCATGAATCCTATAAAATTGTTTTGTCTTTTTTCTTAAGGGAACAATATTCACAAAACCCTGCTCTTCACAAAACTCATGCAATTCTTCACAATCATAAGCTTTATCTGCAGAATTAAATTTTATTTTCTTTCCAGTTTCTTTCGCTTTTAGGATTAATGGTTTGAAATCCTTGCTGTCATGGATATTTGATTTATGGATTTTGACAGCAAGAAACAAATGCTTTTTAGTATCTACACATCCGCTTAATTTTAAGTTCTTTCTTTTCTTCGTCGCTGTTCCTATTCTTTTCATATAAGAATAACTTCCATCTTCTAATTGAAAACCAGTAGAATCAATTGCGGTTTCAACATTTTTATTTTCAGTTAGTTCAATTGTTCTGATTATTATCTCTTCTAATACACCTGGTTTAATTCTTGAAATAAACATTTTGATTGTGCTGTCTGAAGGAATCTTTTTTAATTGTAGGTCCTCAATAGCACAATTTCTTGTAGAAAAATCTTCAAGAAATTCTTCATAGCTTAGTTTAGATTTTTGTTTCAAAAGATATAAAGTCATTAATTGTCTTTGAGTAAAACTTCGCTTAGAAAACTTGCTAGAGTAGTCTGGCAAAACTTTGGAAACCTCAAAAGCTATATCAATAAACATTAAATAGTTAGAACTCTGTTTAATCATGTTATTTATTACCTCCTTTTCCAGTCAAATGGTTAAGGAGGTTAAATAACTATAGAGGATTTGACTAACGCCGTTTAATCATAAAGCTTTAAAAATATTGAATTTCTTATTATCAAATAAAAGATGGAAATTAGTGCTAATAATATCCGAGCAAGGAGCAATACTGTAAATATTCTCATAATGATAGGAATAATCGTGCTAATCATATCATCAATATCGGCAATAATAATAATAAAAAAATCTATGCAGAATCATACTAAAAAAGAGGAAATACTCTGCATTGCTTCAAAATCAGAGATTTATATCTCAAGAACGTGTTCTGCCTGTGCATATCAGAAAAGTTTAATAGGCGATTATATAAGATATTTTAATATGATCGATTGCATGACTGAGACACAAAAATGCGCAGAAAATGAGATTATGCATGTACCAAGTTGGATAATAAACG
>PEXK01000045.1:4459-4879 GCA_002779075.1 Candidatus Diapherotrites archaeon CG08_land_8_20_14_0_20_30_16
ACAATGGTTCTCACAACAATACTACTAAAAAACCCTGAGAATAGAAAAAAAGTTTTGTTTGCAGGACTAATGTTCACTCTTGCGATATTTCTGGGATATTTCTTTTATGGTTTCGTGATAGTTCAGTTCTTTAAGCACGCTATTCCTGCAACTTCAGTTTATTCCCTGTATATATTTAGAGGATTTGGAGTTCTGGCAATAATGCTCGGACTGCTTAATGTAAAAGACTATTTGTGGTACAGGCCTGGAGGAATAGCCACAGAAATGCCTCTTTCATTAAGGCCGAGAGTAAAACTGTTGATAAATAAGATAACATCCCCAATTGGAGCATTTTTCATAGGACTTTTTGTGACAGTATTCCTGATTCCATGCACAATGGGGCCCTATTTTATTTTTTCAGGGGTAATAAGTGACTTAGAT
>PEXK01000003.1 GCA_002779075.1 Candidatus Diapherotrites archaeon CG08_land_8_20_14_0_20_30_16
ATTAACAGCATCTAATTCTGCAATCATCCCTAATCTCAATATTTCTTTATTAATATATTCTTTATTCACATTCTTCAAATCTATTGGCAAACTAGACATCATAAAATATCACCTTACAAAAATAATAACAGTAAGATATAAAAATTAATTCTTTAATAGACCAATTATTTTTATATTATTTGAATCGTAAATTTCTTGAGGTGAAACAGAATAAATATATTTCCAATTAAAACCAGGATTCGAATCCAAATCAATTCCTATTTGTTTATAGGCCAGCCAAATAAGTTCGGAACAATAATACTTGTTGTCATCATTTTTAGTTAACCATTGCCAATCAAATTCGTAATCTAATTTTGATTTTGCCCAATCAATAACTGTTTGAATTTGCGAATCATTTAAATCTAACCTTCCAATACCAACAGATCCTCTTGTCAGAAAAAAGTTCAAATCAACAATTCTAACACCAGAAGTTGTTGATTCTATTACCTTAGCAATATTATTTTCGTCAAAGCCAATAATAATTCCTTGGTGAGTCCAATAGCCTGGAATTATATTATCATAAGTAAATATATGACTAAATAATATGTCCCCTTTTTTTAATTCATTAACCAAAAGGATATTTTTATCTAATAAATATCTTTGTTCATTAAATTAACTATTAATTAAAATTAGTAGAAATAAAATAATTATAACAACTATAACAATAATTATTACTTTCTTATAATTCATAATTATATCTTCTCTTTAACAATCAAATCTTTTTTTATTATTTTATAATTGTAGGGCCAGGGCAACTCAAAAATTAATTCAATATAATATTTGTTCTCTATTTTTGCAGGCCAAAAAGCATCAAAGAATCTTTTCATTAATGTTTTATCTGCCAGTTCTTGCTTTTTAGGTATTAAAATTTGAAATTGCCACTTTTTTATTGTTCTTTCTCCAGTTTCTGTAGGACTATAATTATTTTGAACATCTAAAACATCACTAAACAAAAACTCTTGCTTTGTTTCTACTGTTTCTTTATTATCTAATTTAGACAAATAAGTTATTTTTGATTCCTTTACTAATCTTAATGAAAGTCTTTTTGAATAAAACTGTCTTTTTATTGTTAATTGTAATTTGCCTTTTATTTTATCTCCAAAAAAATACTCCCATTTATCATTTGGTTTCTCTAATTCTAATTTCAAGTCGTATTTTGTCAAATCAAATAATGCCATATTCTCACAAAATCTTTTTCAATAAATCGTTAACGTAGCTCATATCAGAATCATTTGTTATTACAATATCATATTGCCTTTTGTATTCTTCTAAGTGTTCCAATTTAGGATCATTATAAAAACAAATAGTTATCTTAACATTATGTTCTAAGCCTTTAGACATTTCTAAATCTCCTAAATTATCACCTAATAAGACAATATTTCTTCTTTGCTTTATATTCTTGTAATGTAAATCCTCTTTTATAGCTAATTCCCCTTTGTTTAATGAATGAATTATCTTGTTTTTATATGCTATAACTTTACCATTAGAATCAAAATCATATTCATTCGCAATAACTGAAATATTTGAATAAACACAATTGTATTTCTTAAGATAACCATCAACAAAGTATTTTGCACCAGCACTAAAAATTAAAACAGGAATATCGTTCGTATACAAAATATCAAAAAATTCTCTTATTTTATCACGTAAAACAAAATGATTACTATCCTTTAGAACTAGATCCAATATTTGTTTTGATAACCCAAAATCGGACAACACTTTAATGTGTTTAGACCACCAGTCTTCCATTGCTTTATATTTTTCTTCAAAAGGAACAGCAGAATTAATTTCTATAGGGTGATAAGTATTGTATAATAAATCATATTTTTCTTGATACTCTTTTCCCAAATAACCTAATCTACGCACTTGACCAATCATAGATTGTGCTTTTTCACCATTTACATATGCTTTGCTTAATGTATTATCAAAATCAGAAATAATGTGTAGATTATCTTTACCTTCTTTTTTTATTTGCTCGATTTTTTCATTTAATAATTTTTCATCTTTAATAAATACATTATTCATATTATCTACTCACTTAACTAATTTTGCAAAATGTTTGAAACTTCTATCATAAGTTTTTTCTGCATCCTTGCTTAGTTTTGCAAAAACACAACCTGGTAATTCATTATTGCTTAAATGATATTTAATGCATTCACAGCAGATTCCCCTGCGATTACAACTTAAATATGTACAAGTACAATACTTCCTAATTTCATCTTTTTTACAACCCATCTAATCACTTTTAATATTTGCAAGATAAGCGACAAACCAAACCATTATTGATCTGCAAACGCTTAGATTTGATTTGTCTACTTACTGCTTTAATTTATCTTACTATTAATTATCCAGATAAACTTTTTAAGATAATTATTCAGTATTATTTTTCATTAATTCATTTAAAACAACTGTAGCATATGAATTCTTTGTTAAATTAAATGATATTTTTGCATATAATCTATTTTCAAAAAATTCATCATTGCCAATTTCGACTAACTTAAAATCAAAAATATCTAATTTGATTGGTCTATAACTTCCTTGAACTGACATTTGAGGAAATCCACCCACTTTGAATTGTGCCAATTCAATATTTTCCTCTTTTAAAATTTGTTTTTCGATTTCTCCTAAAAAGCCTTCAGAAAACTCATAATCAAAACCAAATAATGGTCCTAAAATATTGCCTTCTGAATCCAATTTATCGCCTTTTTGCACTTTGAAAAAATCTTTTCCTAATTTCTCTTTTCTCATATCCAAATATTTGTTAAAAAGATATGATTGATATGCGTGAGGAAATAAAATCATAAGGTTTTTGGGGAGTTGTTGAAATGCTTTTACAAAATCATTAGGATCTTTAATTAGTGAATTTAATATTGCTCTTTCATATCTAAATTCTCTGCCTTTAAATTTTTTAAATGCTTCTAAATATCTTTCCTTGGATGCTAATTCTCTGGCTTCTTGTATTTCTGCAGATTCTTTGCTGTGCTGTTTTCCTAAATATAAAAGAACAGCTTCTTTTGTTTTGTTTTCAAAAAACAATTTTCCAACTAAATGTGTTACTTGCCTAATTCCCCCAAATCTTTGCTCACCAAAATAATTAGGAATCTCAAAATGGGTTTGCATTGCAAATTCACTTAAAATATTTCTTATTTCTTTTTCCTCTAAATTAATATCTCTGATTATAATTGTAAAACTATTTCCTTTTAGATTTCCTAATTCTATTTTTTCATTTTCCCAACTAAAATCAAATAATTTTATTTGTTTGTAATTGAACTTTCTTAGCAGATCTAAATTAGGGTCAAAAAGAGATATTCTTTGTGATGTTACTCCTCTTTTATCTTTTAATCCTGCAAAACCAATTCTTGATTTTCCGCATTTCAAACATAATGCAATTGATTTTATTGCACTCTGAACATCAACATTTATTTTATGCATTGTACAATGTAAAAATTGTCTTTGGTCTGAATTTTCTGGAATGCTATATTCTTCTGAGACACCTTCGGGTAATACTCTGCAAACAGTACCATACAAAGGCAGTTCTTGAACAATAAAATCAGAATAACGATGTTTAATAGTTCCTTTTATGGATTTTGTGGTAGTGAAATACATGAAAAAATCCTCTTAATCAATTAACAATGCAAATAAATAAAATGGAATATATAATACATTATTTTTTAATTCCATATTCAAAAAGTCCCCTACTACAACAACATCTTTTGCTAAAGCTGTTTTATTGTTACCTATTTCAAATTTAACTCCTGCAACCAAGTAATCGTAGCCATTTTGTTTATAGTTGTAAGCAATATCTAGATTTAGATTTCTAATTACAAATGCAAAATAATCTTCTCTACCAAATCCAATTATAGAACTCATATGTATTTGATCTAAAGAAAACCTTAAAGAAGGAATATTAAATAATATCTTTTTAGTGGTTTTAAAAATTTTAGTAGGGATTACATCACGAACAAAAAAGATCAACTGCGAACTGATTAAAAGACCAAATATTTTCTCTACAATATCTCTTTTCAAACCAGTGTTTTTAGAAATATTATCATAATTTGTTTTTTCATTAACTGCTAAAAACCTTAAAATGGTTTCTATTTTTGTAAGATTTTCGGAATACAAATTATCTAATTTTGAAATATCTTTGTAAATTACTTTATCAATAACTTCTTTGATTTTGGGCAATGTGTTATTTTCATTTAACAAAAAAGGGAATTGTCTTAATTTATAATCTTCAAAATACTTGTATAAATCAAATGGCAGCTCTAAAGATATTTTATTCAATTTATTATATCTATCCTCATTTTTATTTATTTTAAATATTGCATCAAACAATTTTTCTTTTGCATTCAAACTGATATTTTGTACAATGAAAAGATATTCTGAAAAACTTAAAGGTTCAATTTTATATATATCTAATCTTCTACTAATATCTGCAGATAGCTCTTTTAAATTTAGGGCGGATGAACTTGAAATAATAAATAAAAACTTTTGATAAACATCACCCCATATTTTTAATTGATCTTGCCAATTATCAATATAAGTTATTTCGTCTATTATAATTATTCTTTTGTTTAAAGTAGAATATATTTTTATTAGTTCTTTTAGAGCTATAGAATAATTTGATAAAAAATCACCACTTGTATAAAGAGTATCATATTCTTTGGCAATGGTGTTTAATATTGTTGTTTTTCCTGTACCTCTTAAACCTATCAAAGAAATAATGTTTAAACCACCTTTTTCTAAAAAAGCATCTATTTTTGATTTAATTTTAGTATAAATCACTCTTTGTGTTATTGATTTCTGCTTTTTTATTAAATCGTCATACTCTTTCAGTAAACCTAAACTTTTTGTATATTCTTCAACCATAAAGATATAATTAATAGAAAAGTTTATAAACGCGTGTGTAACTACGGTTTTAATCGTAGTATGACAGAACTTTTGGGGTTCTGTACCTAAACCGAGGTTTCAACAATAAAATCAGCATATCGATGTTTAATAGTTCCTTTGAGAGGTTTGGAGGAGGTGAAATACATGGGGATCATTATTTCCTTAATTTGGAATCTAAAAATTTAATACATTCTATATAACCTAAATTATAATTAGTTAACTTCGAAATATCGTCTTTCCATCGAGAGTAAATTTTATTCGCATTTTTGAAAATCATATTAAAATCGAGCTTTTTATCTGCAGATAACAGTTTTTTCTCTGTTAATTTTAGATCTATAGAATCATTCTTAAGAATAAAATAAAGATCGAAGTAATCTCTTGGTTGGTTTCTTGTTATTGTTGCACACAATTTTTCGGCAAACAATTCTTTTTTGTTTAGTGTCGTAATCTGGAAATCCAAACTATAAAAATTAGGCAAAACATATTTTTCAGGTTCTAATAAAAGTGTTGGTCGCCTATTGAAATCTAGCCAAATATAACTACTTGTAGAAAAAAAACTCTTGTAATATATTTTTATGCGAATAAAATCGTTTAATTGTTTATCATACTCTTCTTTTATAAAAAAGGGTTTATTTTCAGCTACAATCTTGCCAATTATCTTCTTTAATTCAGAAATTTCTAATTTCGTAGTAAAATCCAGATCTTCAGACAATCTTTTCTGATTTAAAAAGATTTTATTAAGAGCTGTGCCACCTTTAAAGTAAAGACCATCAATATCTTTTAAAAAATATAACAGTACAGTTAAAAAATAATCTTTCTCAATATATTCTACTGTATATTTATTTTCCTCAGCAATATCAATCAAATCTGACAAATTTATTAGATCCATTTTCTGCTCTCCTTTTTCGTTGCAATTAAAAAACTGTGTTCTTTTATTTTCTTTTCGACAAAATCACGAAATTTTCTAATTCTTCTAAAACAAAATTTTGTTCCTAGGATTTCTTTTGTACCTTGCTTTGTTTTTGAAAAAATATCAATAACAGTAGGTATCTGGTCAATTAAACCCCAATAATGTGCTGCTGCTTTACCCCCTATGTAATAATCCTTGCAATCAAAAAGCTCATCTGCAACAATAAACGAATGTTCTACCCAACTTTTTTTGGCATATATTGGAACAAGAAAATATTTCCTTTTTGAAATCCTTACCACTCTTCCCTTCAACAAAAGCCTACGCAAAAATAAGGTTAAAGTATTGTAATTATTAAAAAAACTACATATATCCTCCCGCTTAAAAAAACGCTTGCTTTTAGATTCTAAAAAAGATATAACTTGAACTTCTTTATCTGACAACCCATATTTTTGTATTCTAACCATAATTGTTACATCCATATTTCTAAAACAGACATATTATGGTAACAATCGTTTATAAATATATCGGCTTCAAAGCAATAAAATCAGTATATCTGTGTTTCATTGCTCCTTTTAGAGGCTTGGATGAAGTAAAATACATGGGAGTCACTTAATTAATATGTTTTTAAATGTTATTTTGAATTGTCTATTATCTTGAGTAAACCAAAATAATCCAAAGTATCATTATTCAAATTATAAATCATACCAATTATTCTTAAATTGAAATCCACAATTTCAATAAATACCCCCATTATTAATTTTAATTTTTGGTTAAAAATGCATTTAAATCCTTCTTTCTCGTCTTAAATGTTTTATTCCATGGCTTAATATTGCTGAGTCAACTAAATTCTTAACAATATTAACTTCATTCTGTGTTAATTTAGCTTGTTTATCTGCGTCTAACAACACAGATGGAAAGCAATAATCTTTTGCATAATTTGAAATGTGTGCGATAAAACCTTTTATATCTCTTAGTTTTTGTGAAGAGTAATTATTTTGTAAAAGTTCTAAGCGCAGAGGATAATCTTCATTTACTTTAATATATGATGCATAAAAATTGAATTTGCCATATTGCTGGAGATCATTGTAAATCAAATTGCTTTCAGTTGCAAAAATTGGGAAAAAAGAAATGCAAGAATCTTTTTCCAAAATGTAATTCAAAAAGATAACATCATTAATGTTATTCAATAATGATTTTGAAGCAAAATCGTTTTGCGCTAATTTCAGGAAAGAGTTTGCTCTTGAATCTTCAACACAACCTAACAAACTAATATTGTTAGAATTGCAATAATCATATATTTTAACAAAATCCTGCAGCAAATCTTCGTAATCTTTGTACAACACAGAGTTATTTTGTGGTCTATCAACAGCTTGAGGCAAAACATTGCCATCAATTAATGCATATTCTGGATTTTTATTTTGCAACCCGCAAAATAATAGTGCTAATTCTTGGCGCAATCTTGAAATGGATACATATTTGGGCAATTCTTCTTTTTGTAAAGAATTCTCAGATGTTTTGAATTCGTAATTTGGATTTTGCAACAATTTCTCATATCTGCACAATTTTTTGTCATAGACAAAAAAGGAACCTGCTGTTTTAATGTAACAAAAATCCAAACCAGTTAATGAACTTTCAAAAAATCCTGAGTCTACGCCAATAACAGTCCCCTTAAAACTATATTCTATTTTTTGATATTGTTCTTGTTCAACAAAACCTTTTATTGAACCGTCAATCAATTTAGATTTGATTGCTTTGGCCAAATTAGAGATTTCATTCAACCTTTGAGTGTATTTATCTACTTGGCCTTTGATTGAAGAAAACATATTAAAATAACACAGTAAATAATTAAATGCTTTGGTATACGCTTTAAAAATCTGTTGGATTTAATTATTTTATAGCTGTCAGGAAAAGATTAAAAGAATGGTTGGGAAAAAATAAACCAAAAAGACGAAGACCATTAACATTTGAACAACAATTGTTCCAAAGAATAAAAGTAACAATAAAAATATGTGTTGAGCCTTTAATTGAAGATTGGCCAGATCTGACAATAGATAAAAAAGAAGATTTTGTTGAATACATACATAGAGAATTATACAGAGGTATAAATTTAACAAGGGAATACATACCAGAATATACTGTATTAGCAAAATTCTGTTTTTGCGTCTTAAGCGATCCTAAAATGTCAGAGATCCCAAAAGAGCGAGCTGCGGAATTATTAGCAAACATTTTAAGCAAAGAGAATTCTCACCCAGCAAAGGGGTTGTTAATTTCTAATTTACAAACAATAAGACAATTACCTAAATATCTACGGGATCTATTAGCAAAAAATCAAGACAAGGCAACAAGAAATGCAATGGGCATAGATTGAAACACATTTTATATTCTTTTACAATATTATATTAACATGTACAAAATAGGACTAATATCAACCCATGGAACAGGAAAAACTACTTTGGCCTACACAATAGCTGGAGAGTTCAAGAAGCAAGGCATTAAAGTAAAGCCGATTGCTGAAATGGCTACAATAGCTATAGAAAGAGGCTTTCCAATTAATAAAGGGACTACTTTAGAAGCACAAGGATGGATTTTTCATACACAAAGTTCATTAGAGCTTGAAGCTGAAATGTATAATTATGAAGTGTGTATATGCGATAGAACAGTTTTTGATAACTTTGTTTACATGATAAACAGCTTGGGGGAACAAAAAGAATATTTGGAAATGGTTTTGGGGCATATGAAATTACACCCCTATAATAAATTATATTTAATCCCAATAACAAACGATGAAAAAGAATTGCAAGAAGATGGTGTCAGAGATACAGACTTAAATTTTCAAAGACAAATTGACATCAAATTACGCAACTTACTGCAAGATTTGAAAATAGAATATATTGAATTGCCAAAACCAAAGTCCAAAGATACATTGAGACAAGAATGGACAAAACTAATTATTGAAAACACATTAAAAGATTTGGGTAGAAAAACTTTGTTTGATTTTGACAATAAACAAGATCTATAACACTAAACAGAACTAATTTATGTATTAGTTAAAAATTTAATCAATATTTATCAACACAGATTTCAAAATAAGCAACAGGCATGTTCAAGCCAAACATCAATAAAATGTCTGGATGCAATTCACCAATATATCCTGTGCATATGTTTTTGCCTAATTTAAACGTTACTAATGCGCTTCTTTTAGAAATCAAATAAGATAAATCTACAGGCTCATACTTTATATCTTTAGCATCAATTGCTTTCAAAATAGCATCTAATCTTTGCTTTGCTTCAGTATAACTTGCTTCATTGTGGCAAAGAGTTACACACAAATTATTTTCCTCTTTTACAATTTCATTTTTGTTTTTTAATTCTATATGAACTGATTTACCAAATTCAAAAATATTCTGAGGATAAGAAATGTGTTGATTCTTAGATAATAACTCTAAATGTTCTGGCAATATCCTTTGTCTAAATATTGCAATACTCCCAGACATAGGATTTGCTAATTCAACAAATGGTCTTTCTTTTTTATCAATGTTCAATAAATCGGATTGTTTTTTTACATTTGTCAATGTAAATGTAACAACTTCTTGCAACCCCAAACCTATGCTTGCTTCTCTAACTAAATTACTCCATTCTGTGGTTTGCAATATCTTTCCAGTTGTTGCAGAACTAAATTTTGCTGGTTTTATAACATTATAACCATATTCAATAATCAAATCTTCAATAATATCAACAGGGTGTAAAATATCCTGCCTGTATTTTGGATATTGCACATTAACTTTATTGCCAACTACTTTTATATTGTAGTGTTTTCTTTCTAAAAATTCAACAATTTGGTTATCTGTCAGAAACTCACCCAAATAATCAAATATTTTTTGTTTTTCAAAACTAATTTCTCCAGGTGTTGTGTCTAATGAAACAATTGCTTTTTTTTCATCTAAATAGTTTACTGTTATACTTTCAACTTTAGCACCACGATCTGCAAAAGCCAAAGCACAAATCAATAAAACCAAGTCTACTTTCTCTTGACTGACCCCAGTAACCTCTAAAAATAAATCTTGCAATCCTAATTCTACTTTTCCAGATTCATTTGAATTAATAATTGGAGGCATAGACATTATTTTTCCTGCTTCATCAATCCAAACAGGATATTTATTCATATCTTTCATTAAATGTGCAAATTCCTTTCCTTTGGGGTGTACTTTTAATATTTCTTCCAAAGTCATTTCCTCATTAAATTCCAAGGGTTTGAATTTTGTTTTTTTATCAACAACAGTATATCTTAACCTTTTTCCATTAACTTTATTTAATGCATAAATACCAATTGCAAATTCACTTCTTTTCCGTCCAAAAGTGTTGCATAATTTTTCTTGAAAATTAATCATACTAATTAGTAAATCTTCAGTAACATTAACATTCCTTATTATTGCTGATGTTTCTTTTGGATTGAATTTATTTTCTCCAGATACTTCAACAATATAATCACTTTTAGCAAACCTATATTTAGGTAATGCTTTTTCTAAACCTAAATGTGCTTTTAATTCTCTTGCAATACCTTCAACACTCCACAAATCAGGCCTATTAGAATCAGTAATCTCCACTGTAATAACGCCATCAACAAAATCATTTAATTCTCCTTTTGCTGGGAAGAAATATGTTTCTAATTGATTATTATCAATATCAAAACCCATTAAACTTTCTAAATCTCTTTTACTAAATACAATGTTTGGCATAATATTTCCCCTTTAATTTTATGCTATCTGTTGAAATATTTCACAAACTAAAAGAAATTTTCAACTGTGGCATTTTATCACCATTAAATCTTCTCAACAATTGGCTTGTTTCTCAACCAATCTAATTTTGTACTAAACAAATCTCTAATATCTGTTATATCTAAATTAAACATTGCTAATCTATCAATTCCTATACCCCAAGCAATAACCCGTTCTTTAATTCCCAAAGTTTCAGTAAACTCAGGTCTGAATATTCCTGAACCCCCTAATTCAACCCAACCTAATTTTGGGTGTTTAGCATGCAATGATGCTGAGGGTTCAGTAAATGGATAATAACAAGGAGTAAACATTATCTCTTCTGCACCTGCAAATTCCTTTGCAAACTGAGACAACAACCCCAGCAAATGCTTAAATGAAATATCTTTTCCTAAAACAAATCCTTCTAATTGATTAAATTCAGATAAATGTGTTGCATCAATAACATCTGGCCTGTATACTCTTGAAAATGCAAAATATCTTTTTGGAGAATCTACTCCTTGTGATAATAATCTTGCTGAGAATGCAGTGCCATGCGCAACAGGCATTAATTTTTGTGCAATGCTTTCCTGCCAATTATATTTCCAACCTTTAGAACCTGTATTTCCACCACTTTCGTGTGCTGCTTTTACTTTATTTACTAAATCCTTATTTGGCAGATCACCTAAACTGGGTCTTTTTAATGAATAGGTATCAGACCATGTTCTTGCAGGATGATTCTGAGGTTGAAATGGAACATCAAAATTATAAAATTCTGTTGTAATTAGATCTGTTGGCATTTCTTCAAAGCCCATTCCAACTAATTTTTGTTTTACTAAATCAAGAAATCGCAAATATGGCTGATACTTGCCTAAAAAAAGAGGGTCAACTTCGCTAACAACATTGTAAGGTTTGAAATTTACTTTTTTGTAACTTTGAGTTTTTAACATATCTTGTGTTAAATAAGTTTGCGTTTTTTGTACTTCTAATTTTGAATATTTCTCCCCTAAAGTATTTCTTTTAACAAAATAATCTGATTTGAAATGCGCTTCTAACAAATTCATTTTCAACAATTTCCCAATAACTGTTTTGTCTGATATTTCTTTGCCAGAATCTAAATCTTGCAATGCATTATGCAAACTAGCAAAACCAAAATCCTTCAAAGCATCTGTTTTTTTAACAAAGTCGCCATGACATTCTATTAATTTGTTTTTCATAGCATAACCAAAAATAAATGCACTCTTATCCCTCAACTGTTTTCTAAATGTGTCCAATAAAAGTTTGTCTGATGACAAAACTTTTAGAATTAGTTCTTCGGGGAATTGTTCTTTTGTGTAGAGTTTGCCAAATTTACTTAATTTGTATGTGCTTGCCTCTTTCTTCTCAATATCTACTAAACCTTTTTCCTGCAGAATGTTAATTGCTCGTCTAACAGAATCTATATTTATGCCTAAAGAGTCTGATAACTCCTGAAAAGATACAAACTTAGAACCCAAAGAACTCAAACACAAAATTTCGTCACTTGTAAATTCCATTTTAACACCACATTTAATAAGAAATCAAATAATATATAAGGATAGGGTTTTTAATAATATTTGAAGTAAAGGCATAAAAACTCTTCTGTAGTAAGATTATCTAATGCTTTTTGAGTTAGGGCTCAAAAAAGATATTAAGAAAGAAGGCCCAAAGAATTATAAAACGAATTTTAAGTATTCTGAAAGTAATATAGGCTATGATTCTGCTTTTTCTAAAAGATTAGTGTTAGACAACCCAAAAGACATATTTCAGGAATGCGCCCTGTATTACCTTTTTGATAAAAAAGAACCAAAAATGTTAATAAGAGATTTGGTAAAATTGTCTGCTCAGGAAAAAGGAGTTTTTAAAAAATTCTTTGATTTCCTGAAAGAACTACCAATAAGCAATACAAAAAAGGAATTAGAGAGCTATTTTTTACAATTCTTAGAAGAAAATAAAATACTGCTCGATTCTGATCAAAAGAAATACCTCTACAATTTGATAGATTTCGAAATAAATGGTTTTGGTGCTTTAACTCCTATACTACGAGACAAAGATAAAATTGAAGAAATTGCAGTAATTGGTCTTGGGATAGATAATCCTGTTTTTGCATATGTTTCAAATACAGGGTGGACAAAAACAAACCTTTATTTTACAAATGAAGAATATGTAAAAGAATTAATTAATAAAATGGCAAGAAATATTGGAAGACAAATATCAATAAACTATCCTTTGCTAAATGCATCTTTGCCAGATGGATCAAGATTAAATGCAATAATCGCCCCTGTAAGTAATAGGGATCCAATAATAACACTGAGACGCTTCAAATATAATCCTTTGACACCAATAAATCTAATTAAATATGATACTTTATCAGAAGAAGTAGCTACTTTTTTATGGCTTGCAATGCTAACTGACTCCAATGTATTAATTGCTGGCAACACAGGTTCAGGGAAAACAACAACATTAAATGCATTATTTAGCTTTGTTCCTCAAAATGAAAGAGTAATAATTTGTGAAGAAACACCCGAAGTGAATATACCTCACAAACATAAGGTAAAACTGAAAATTGATGAGAAAAAAGGAATAACAATGAATGAATTAATAATTTCAACTTTAAGAATGAGGCCTGACCGTTTAATAGTTGGAGAAATACGCAGTAAAGAAGAAGTAAATTCTTTTATAGATACTATTTTAGCAGGACAGGGAAAAGGCTCTTATGCTACCTTTCATGGTCTATCAATACCTGATACTGTTGAAAGATTATTGAAATTAGGGGTATTAGAACAGGACCTGAATGCTTTGGATTTAATAATTCTTCAGAGACGGTGGAACACAATAGATTTGAAAACAAAAAAACAGTATGAATTAAGAAAAATAGTTGAGATTGCAGAATTAGTAGATAAAAAACCAGTACCAATATACAAATACGATTTTGGAACTGGCATTTGGCAAAAAACAAATGAAAGTACAAGAATAAAAAACAAAATAGAAATAATCTTCAAAGATAAATTTGAGGATATTTTCAGAGTATATGAAAATAAGCTGAGTGATTTAAACACAAAAACACAAAATATGCAGCAATTCTTTGAAAGTGTAAATGATTTATGGAGTATAATTTATCATGATATTGAGTAATATTAATTTAAAAGAAAACATCCGATTTGTGAAATTCAAGTATCCTTGGGTCTATTTGAGTAGCTATAAAAAAATAATGTATTTTGTTACAATAATTACTACCTTGTTTTTTTCAACAATATGTTTTCTATATTTCAGAAACCTAGAATACACAATGTATGTTTTTGTTAGTATTGGTGTTGTTTCTATTGCTTTTTTTTATTATTATCCGTTTGTTTTAAAAAAAGTATTTAATGGAAAAATAGAGAAAGATCTACCTTTTTTCTTAATCGATTTGGACATGAAATTAAGTATAGGCCAGGAATTTTTATTATCTTTAAAAGAATTGTCAAAGGAATATGACTTTTTAGGAACTGTTTTCCAAAAGATTATTGATAATTACAATAAGGGAACATCTTTGCAGAAAAGTTTTAGAGAATATGCAGAAATTTTTGATTCGCAAGATTTCAAAAGAGCTTTGACGCAAATATTAAATATATATGAGTCAGGCAAGAATTTTAAAGAAAAGGGCCCTTTATTTGAATTAGCAGAAGAATTAATAAATATTCAAACAACAAAGACAAAACTTTATTCAAACAAATTAGTGATGATTTCATTGTTTTTTATTGCGGTAACTGCAATTTTGCCTGCTTTATTTTTGGTTTTTATAAATATAGGAAGCATAATACTTGATTTGGGAATTACACCAATACAACTAATATTGATTTTTACAGTTTTGTTTCCCTGTGCTGATTTAGTGATAATTTTTATTATTTTCAACATTATGCCTGGTTTCTTGAGGTGAATTATGTTTTTAGACACAACATTGCAAAAGGTTTTAGGGCTGCAAAAATATGATTATTTTGCTTTGGTTTTGAACAAGAGCAACAAAACACAACAGGATTTTCAAAAAGAGATTGCAATTATATTTTCTCTATTTATAATTGTAATAACTGCTCTCTTTGTTTTGAGCTATTTGTCTTTAATTATTTATATTTTGTTATGGCTGGTTTCTTTACCATTAATTTTTATTGGAGTTTATAGTTTAGAGTTGTTTAAAGAAGAGCAAAGACAAAAAACAATTGAAAAAAATATTCAAGATATTCTGTTACAGGCGAGTTTATTTCCCAAAGGCACAGAAATTACTAAAATTATTGATTATATAGCAAACCAGAATTACAAATACACCTCTGTTGAGTTTAAAATTGCTTTAAAACAAATAAAAAAAGGCTATTCTGTACAAAAATCTTTACAAGAAATCTGTACTAGGAACAAAAGTAAATTACTGCAAAGAGTAATTGGTTTGTTGATAATAGGATATAAATCAGGAAAAGATATGCATTTTGTTTTTAACAAAATAAGTCAATATATCCTGCACATTCATGAATTAGAAAGAGAAAGGTATTCGAGTTTGGCAATACAAAAATACACTTTATTAATTTCTGCAGCAGTTTTAGTGCCTTTGATCCTGGGTTGGATTAAAAATATAATCGCGGGTTTTGATGTTTCAACATTTCAAACATTAGAAATAATAAGCCAGAGCCCAGAAATGAAGGAATATGCAGCAATTGCAACATACATCTATTTAGCAGAGTTGTCTGTTATTTCCAGCTTCTTTGTTGCATTAGTAGATGGAAATAAAAAGAAATTTATCTGGTATTTGTTATTTATTCTTCCCTGTGCGTTTTTGGTTTTCTTTTTAGTTTAAATCTTTCTTGTCGCTGTAAAACCATTTGGAATATCACCAATAACAATACCTAAAGAATCAAACTCTTTTCTCAATGCATCACTTGTTGCAAAATCCTTTGTTTTTCTTGCATTGTATCTTTGCCAAAGCTTAGCCTCTAAATCTCCAGATATTTTTTCTTGAAATGTGAACAAACCAAAAATAGAATCCAAATCTTTGAAATAATCTAGAATTAATTCTGCAATTTTCTTGCTTATTTCTCCTGAGGATATTAAAGAATTTGCAAAAGATATATAATCATATAAATGTGTTAATGCTAATGGCGAGTTCAAATTATCATCTAATGCAATTTTCACTTTTTTTATTATATCTTCAGACTTTTTTTGCACAGCATCGTGCTTTTCTTCATTAAATTGATTTTCAGAAAAATAATTTGTCAACTGACCCAATAACTGATTTATATCATTTAAATTTTTTTGCATAACATTTAATGAATCGAAAGTAAAATTTAATTGATTTTTATAATTACAAGATAAAAACAGCAGTTTTAATGCTAACGGATTGTAATTTTGTTTTTCTAAATCTCTTATTGTGTAAAAATTTCCTAAACTTTTTGCCATTCTCTGGCCATTTATTAATAAGTGTTTGGAGTGCAACCAAAATCTCACAAAAGGTTTTGATGAAAATGCTTCGCTTTGTGCAATTTCATTTTCATGGTGTGGAAATATCAGGTCTTCTCCACCAGAATGAATATCTATTGTGGAGCCTAATAAAGAAATACTCATTACTGAACATTCAATATGCCAGCCAGGTCTGCCTTTTCCTAATTTTGTTTCCCAAAAAACTTTGCCGTCTTTGGGGGTGTACGCTTTCCACAAAACAAAATCATTTAATTCTTCTTTTGAATATTCATCTGTTGATATTCTGCCTGATGCCCCCTGCTTCAAATCTCTTTTATCTAATTGACTTAATTTTCCATACTCTTTAAATTTTGATAGGGAAAAGTAAACTGAACCGTCATGCACTTTGTATGCAAACCCTTTTCTAATTAATTCATAAATAAAATCAACAATTTTATCTATATATTCAGTTGCTCTTGGGTAATAACTAGAATCTGTTAATCTCATTTTTTTGCAATCCTCAAAAAAAGCATCAATATAATATTTTGTATAATCCTTCAGATTTCTGTCAGGATTATTGTTGAGGGCTTTAATAATTTTATCTTCAACATCTGTCAGATTTCTAACATGTATTACATTATACCCTTTATATTTCAAATATCTGACTAATAAGTCATCAAAAGAAAAAGCCCTTAAATTGCCTATATGACAATAATCATAAACTGTAGGACCGCAAGAGTATATTTTCACTACTTGTTCTTGCACTTTGAAGGTTTCCTTCTTGCGTGTCAAATCATTAAATAGTTTCAGCATAGTCTCACTTCAATCAATTCTTTAAGGGGGTTTTCTTCGCAAATATATCTAAAATTACCGAAACATTTATTAATAGGTTCGTTTTATAATAATTAGATTTTATCTTTCGGAGAAAAGGAGGAGATATATAATGGTATATAGTCATAAAAATAAAAAAGGAAATACATATTATCTGCATAAGAAAGGTAGATTATTTTATTTCTCAAAAGATCCTAAAAGCGGAATAGACATGCCTACAGGTTTTGTTGTAATTGAAAACAAAAAAACCGGTTTGCCAATGTTAAAAAGAAAGTAAACCTTTTTTAATAAATTTCTGTAGCTTTGCTAAAGCTCCAAATTAGTGCTTCAGAGTATTTTGCTCTGGAGTTTTAACTAATTTCTAATTTTAATGTAAAATATATTATCTAGTTTACACCCTCGCACTTTGTAAAATATTTGTGTCGATAGACATAAAATATTCTACACTGTATGTCTAGTGTGTATATTTGCTTGATAAAACGAAAACAACCTGTTGGCCTATTCTTTGTTTTTCTAAATAGCCCTCTTTATGAAGCTTATTTAGCCTCTGTGATGCTGCATTTAGACCTTTATAGCCAACACTATCTTTAATGTCTTTAGCACTAATCCAATCCTTTCCTTTGGCTTGCCTTAGGATAGATTTATCCTGATCTGTTAAAAATAGCTTCTCAATATCTGTTACCTCTTGTTCAGAAAGAGGAGATAAAGAGTTTCCCCCTTGCTTTTGTTCTAAGATCTTCAATAAGCTATCGTATTTCTTATTGAGACCCTCCATCAACTCATTTGTATGCTTCCTCTCGAGCATTAACTTGTAAATAAGCAAGCCCAAAACTTCTGGGCGATCACTCAAAGCAAAAATCTGCTCTACCAGCTCTGTTTCATTTGTTTCGCTAAGCTGTTGCAACACAACCTGCAGACCATTACTTTGTACATAGTCCTGATTTACAATTTGCTGAGTCATAATATATCATGACTTAATCATGACTTTAAATATATTGTGTTCGAAAAAATAAAATTAGACCCCCTCAAGGTTTAAAAAACTTACCCTTTGGGAGGTAAAAGTTAATTTTGTAATTCCAGCCAGTTATTTGCTTAAAACAATCTCCATTGCAGAGACCCTTACTGTACTTCCGTCTTCGTTGCTTAGTTCTTCAGTAGCTATCTTTATATTTTCTACCTTTAGATCCTTCGCAAACTTGTTTCTGACCATTTCCGCAACGTCTACTGCTGTGCTAATCGCTTTTCCTCTAGCTTTCAATGTAATTCTAGTTGAACCTTGGTTTAATATCGTTATTACTGCCAAAACATAACTCTTTGTATTTTTCTTTCCTACGAGTATTACACCATCTTTTGCATCTGTCATTAGATCACCTCATACCAGACTTTTAGAAAAAGTCTAGGTTTGTCAAAACTTGTATGTCTTTGACTTTGTCAAGCTGCATACATCTTTACTTTGAATATATTTGTAGTATTATACAATATTAAGATTTATAAATGTTAGGATTTGTATAGTATACAAGAAAATTGTTTCTGGCAAGGTGAAACTGTGATTGCGCAAAAAATAACAAAAATTGTAGATTATGTTAAAGATGATTTCAAAGGATATTATTTAATAGAAGGAACACCAAGTCCAGATTTAATTGCAACAATTGCAACAAGATATTTGGTAGACACTTTAAAATTATTAAAAATTGCACATATTGAAAATCCAAGTATTGTTCCAATTGTAAGAATCAGTAATGGTATTGCTGAGCATCCTATAAGAATTTATGCATCAAAAGAATATAAAATTTTAGTTTTGCTTAGTGATCAATTAATTGATAACAACCAAATGTTTGGTTTTTCTGATGCTTTAATTGAATGGGCAGAAAAAAAGAAAGTTAAAGGAATTATTTCTTTGCTCGGAATGGCCCCAAACAACACTATGCAGGGAATTTATGGTGCAGGAAACACAAAGAATATTCATGAGTTATTAAAAGCTCATGGCGTACAAATATTAGAGAATGGATTAATTTCTGGTGTTAGCGCAGAATTATTAATACTCGCAAAAAAAATTGATGCCTGTATTTTACTTGCAAATCCAGGACACTCAACAAATTTTGACTGTGCAGCAAAACTATTAGAACTTTTAGGGGCTGTTTTCAAATTCGAAATAAACACACAGCCATTAGAACAAGAATCAAAAAAAATAATTAGTGCGATAAAAGAAAAAATGCAGCAAATATATGCACAACAACAAACAACACAAGGAAATAAAAAAGAAGATAAAGGAATGATGTTCACCTAAAAGTTAAATTAATACTATTTACCTTCAAGACTGTCAAATGTTTTTAATGTTCCTAAAATTTGTCTTGCTGTTATTTGTAATTTGGATAATTCAGAATCAAAATTAGGACTTTGTTCTCTACCTTTATATTTTAAATATAAATCTTCTACTTTTATATTCAATAATTGCAATTCTAAATCTGCAACAATGCGCAAACGACCCAAAACCATTTTTCGCACAACTGGAGTTAATTCATGAATATTCTTTGATCCTAACAACAATTCTTTTGCAATAGAATCTAATTTAGACATTTTGGCTAATCTTGATCTTAGTTCTTTCATTTTACGTCTTAATTCTGCACGCTTTTTAATAACATCTATAGCTCTTCTGAGCTTAAATTTCACATCTTCTCTTTCAGCTCTTAACGCTTCTGGTCTTTTAAACTCTGGCTTTTTAGGCATAATAATAAGTGCAAAAATAGATTTAAAAATAGGTGCCTAAAAAAATAAAAAAAGATGAGGATTTCCCCTCAATAATGTTTTGTAGTTACTCTTTTGCAAAGTAGTATGCAATGCAGAACATATATGCTGAAATTATTGGCAGAATAAAAATCATTGCAATCCAGCCAACAACAGGAATCATACTTATTAAACCAGATACTAATCCCATTATTGCGCAAACAAACCCTAAAACAAGACCATATACTAAAAGTATTGGTTTCTTGAATGCCTGTGTGAATGCAATACCTAATCCTTGCACAATTCCTGCTCCTAATGCAATTTTACCAATCATGCTTAAACAACCAACTATTACATACAATGTTAATGCAATCCCTAAAATTATCGCAATAACAATACCAATAAAAGGTATTAAAGCAATTAATGAAAGAATAAACAGAATTATTCCTATTGCTATGTAATAAATCAAGAGAGCAATAAATAGTTTAAATCCTGTGTTAAAACAAGAACCCAAACCATCAAAAAACTCAATTTTTTTCTTGGCGTCTATTGCATTTATTCTGTTAACAACAAATACTGCAATAACTGATGACAAGTATAGAGTAATTAAACCAAACACTATCAGTCCAATTATCAAGCCTGTGCTTAACCGTAAAAGTTTACCTAAACCATCACCAGTCATGAGACTAGTAATAGATGCTGATGTCAAAGAAGTTGTAATGCCTGCTAACATTATTGCTGAAAATATCAATGCAAAAATTCCGAATATTACTCCAACAATAAGATTTAGAACCAATGTTGGCCAATACAAATCTTTATTGAAAATTTTCCCAAACACATTTGAGAAATAATCTCCTAATTCCATTTTATCTCCTCCTATTCTTTTTTAAAATATTTATAAGTGGCAAACAAGTTGTAATCTGCAAAAGCTATATTTGATTTGCCAATTCAATATTCTTTTTTAATCAACATATAAAAATATGCTTTAGTGTTACACCCTCGCAGTATATAAAAATATGCTGTTTAGTGTATTATTCTTCTTTTCTAAATATTGATAAATATAATATTGCAATTACTGTAAATAAACTCAAACAAACAAACAAATATCTTTGTTGGCCTTCGAACAAAGGGATATCCCATGCCCCTTTGCTTCCTGTTGCTGTGCTTGGTTGATAAAGAGGATTTCCTCCGGGTTTTGTTACGCCAGCAGTATCCCTCCAACCCTCAGTTGCAAATTTATCACTAAAAGGAAGCATCTGTGAATTTGCAACTGTCCATTCTTTAGTACTTGGATCAAAATAAAATGAACCATTTCTTCCCTGTGCCATTAATAATGGTGATTTAACACCATTGTATGATAACATTGGTTTGCCATTTTCATTGCTGAATTCTATTGTATGTGGTTTGCCATCTGCTGTTGTTATTTTCACCCCTTTATCTGTTTGTTCAATTGATTTTATTTCTGAATCTGAAATTACTTTGCCTGTTTTCTTATTTATTGCTCTTAAATATTGTTTACATTCTCCATTTTCTAATTTAGAGTAAAACATCAAAGCAACATCTGGTGTTTCAAAATACTGGAAAGGCCCAGCTTTCTTTAATGCTTGGTCGAATTTTTCGCCTTTTTCTTTTGCTGAAACATCGTTTTGATTTCCTAAAACTGACAAATCAAATGTCTGTTCTTCACAGCCAGTTTCTGGATTTGTAACAGTTGTTGGTGTACCCCAAAATCTTTGAACATCTCTTCCATTTATTGATGCAATAACCTTAATCCAAAGAACAAAATCTCTGTCTGTTTTTCTGTAAATCATTACACCTTTCTGGAATTGCACTGCTGCCAGTGTTCCTAAATCTGTTTTCTTTATTGGTGCAATAACATGAACATTTGAATCTACTATTAAACTGTCATCAATATTTAATCTTTCAACATTGCCGCCCAAAGCAGAGAAATATCTGCCATTAGGAGTTACACTTCCCACATTTTCTGTTTCTATTGCAGTAACTAGGCCAGTATATTCAATAGAATTTGTATAGTTAAAGCCTGTTTGTTGTCTTGCGCCACCCATAAAACAAAGCATTGTGCTTGAATCAAGAATTTTGAAATCTCCATTAGGATACATTTGGAAATAATCAACACTTAAATCTGCAGGAATAAAAGTTGCACTCTGTGGAATTTCATAACCCCCAAATATTCCATTTTTAGCTGCAAGTTCAATTAAATCGCTTTGCAAAACCTTATTTCCATTGACAAATATTGCATCCTGTGATTTATCTATCAAAACATTAAATGGTTTGTTATCAAATGTTTTGCCAGTTGCAGAAATCAAACTTTTTTTGTCCTCACCATTAACATTGCATGTTGATCTTGGACCAAACCATGCTAAAAAAATTCCTGGTGTTTCATATTTTCCTGTTGCAATATTTTTCGTATCATATTCAATTTGCAAAAATTCTTTTTCATTATCTTGAACCAAATTTACAAGTTTATTTTTTATATCATCAATTGCTTTATTCACTTTGTCTAATGTATCTTCTGGCTTTGGTGCACCAGCAGTTGCAACAGTTTCTTTGCCTTTTGAAACCAGACCGCCAAGAATACCTTGATTTTCTGATTCTTTTGTAAACTTATGAACATAATGTATGTAATACCCTTCCTCACTATCAACACAATCTTCAAAATGGTCCATTACTTGAGTATCTATAAGATATGACCCCGTAGTACCTAAAAGCATTGCAGAAACTCCTGGCAAAAACAACATAGGTACATAGAAAATAGTACTATCAATAAGTCCTACTGCCAAACCAACACGTGATGCATTTGCTTTAAACCAATCATCAAAAATAGGTATTTGCCCAAAGAAAGATGTTGCTACTTTATCAAAGCATGTTTCTTTTGCTGATATTGCCTGTTCAATATTTATTTTATCATTTACATTTGTTCCTTTACTTGTATTGCCCATATTAAACTCAATATTTGTGTGGTGTGTAAACACAGCTAAACTCAACCCATCCTGCAAAGTTTTAGAATCTGGGAATTCCAAAATATAATTTTTAGTATCATTTTTTGCAAGTGTTATTACATTAATAATATTTCCTTTTTGTTTTCTTACAACAACACATTCTCTGCAATTTTCTAATGTTGTAATATAATGCACAACATCTTTAACATTATCTCTTGATTTTACACCTGCAAAATCAAAAATAGTTTTTTTCATACCTTCATTAGGCATAATAGTTCCAATAGTTTTTGCAATTGTTTTTATAAAAACTTCCCCAAAAAAATCTCCACTTGAAAATGTTTCATTTACAAAAAAATCAATATATGCATCATTATATACACCACTTGAGCCTGTAAAAATTTTAACATTGCTCATTTCTTTTTCGCCAACAAAATATGCTTTCAATGGTGAACTTTCAGATGTTTTCATCATCCAATATACTTGCGGTCCCAAAAAAGTTAACCCAAACTTTTTTATAAAATTTTGAGAGAATGTATATTTCTGTTGATATAGCATCCAATTTAATAAATTTGCATATTTAGCATCTTGCAATCCGCGAGTTTTCATTGCTATTAACATATCTGCAGACCTGGCCTCTATTTTGGGCATTGTTTTTCCACCAAATTCAGCAAACAGTTTATGCATTTCATCAACAATAGTTTGTGATTCTTTCTCGCCCAATGCTTTGAAACCACTTTTAGGAACTACGCTAACAGATATTTGAGGTAGTCCAGGATATGCTGCTTTTATTGTTTCTAATGTTTGTTCATTTAAATGCACCCAAGAACCATTAACATTAACAACATATTTCTCTGCTGTTGCTTTAGCTAATCCTTCTAATTTATTTATTGCTACAGGATTAGGCAATGGCGTAGGCGATGCAACCTCTAGTAATGTACGTATCTTTTTATCCTTAATGTCTTTGAAAGGTTCAAATTTAGGATCAGATAACCCAGTTCCCAAGATTCCCTTCTTTGCAGGCTTGCTAGCTAATCCTACTATCCCATCTGCACCTTTTACCTCTACAAAGTATTTAGCATATTGTGGGTTCTTTTCAAAGAATAAATCAACCATTGATTGCCCTAATCCTGCTGGTGTATCATTTGTTGCTATTAATATATCCCTAACAAGAGCAGGATTTGATTCTGCTGCTATTTTAAGTTGTGCCCCAAGTACACTGGAATATGCTTGCCTTGTTTCTAAAAATTTCGCTAATGCTCTTTTTTTCCGTGGAGTATCAAGCTTTTCGAAAACTGGTTTAAGAGCTGCTACTAATTTGTCTGAAGAACGTTCTGCAAATGCTTTTTCCAAAGCTTTAATTTTATCTGCATCTAATCCATCTAGAAGTCCCGTGGCTCTTAAATTTGCTGCTGCTTTTTCTGCAGCTCCTTGATAACCGCCACTAAAAAGTTTATATTTTAATGCTTTTATTGGTGACCCTTCTTTATTCAACAAATCTGTTAATCCTGTAAGTTTTGCTGCTTTTTTTGTCAGACCCCAAACTGCGGGTCCTGCAGCAGTTGCAATCAAACTGCCAGAATAATAACTATTATAAAACCTGTTGAAAAAAGAATAAATGTAAATCTTGCATCTTTCACCTGCATTTGGTCCTGTGCATATATCTTGAAAATAAGCAGTAAAATCATCTGTTTGAACATGATTTGGAATTAAAACATTTGATTTTGGTCTTTGAGGTACATCAGCTTTTGCATTCCCTAGAGCTTCAGGATCATTCCAATCATCTAAAGTTGTTTTTGGGGGGGGGCCAATACCCTCTGTTCCTTCTTTCTTTAAAAATTCGTCTTCTGCTTTTTTTATTTCTTCTGGATTTTTCTTTGTAATATTGCTTGTCAAAGTTTTTTCATCAAAAATACCGAAAAAGCTTTGTTCTGCCAAAGCTACACCAGTAACTGAATTGGAAAACTGCAAACCGCCAACATTCACACTGCAGTTTTGCACTTGCCCCATGCATCTTGCTACCCTTAATGTTTTTTCTAAAATCATTCCATTTGAAAAATCGCCAGTACAAGTTTCATGCAATTTAGCATCTTTTTCATCAACACCCTTTGTTTCACAGTCTATTTTAATAGCTCCACCCATTTCTTTTGTTTCATTTAAAACATTTATCTCTGGGCATTCTTCTGCTGGTGTTTTTTGCGTTTTTGCATTTGTATCATTTACTGCTTTCCCAGAACGCATTTCACTGGGCTTTGCATATTGATACAAAAAATTGTTCCAAAGTGACTGTACTTGCTGGGGAGTTAAAACAATTGTTCTGCAAGAGCCCATAAAACAGGCTTCGCTTTTGCATTGATAATCTTCAGCATGTACAAAATTAGTGACAAAAATAAATGCAAGGAAAATAAAAAGCAAAGAAAACAACAAAAGTTTAATATTCATATTTTATCACATAATTTCATTTCAAAAAATAATCATTGCTAATAATCCCCCGGGAATCCAGGGAAAAATCATTAAAATTATACTGAGTATTAACCCAATAATCAACATCGTTATATATGTATTAAATAGTGAAGATTTAAACTTTAGCTTTTTTAGGAGATATGCCCCGAAGAAAACAAATATCTGCACTATAAAAGTTATGGCTAGAGAATACATCAAAAAAAGACCAATCAACTTCAAAACAAAAACTAGCTTGTCTGTTGCAATTTCATAACCTTTTAAGGGCAGACCAAAAAACCAAAGCGGGCAAAAGTATATCAAAACAACAAAAACAAGCACTAAAATATAGGCTGAAAAAAATGTGGCAAGGTTCCAATTCATTTTCTTTGAAAAAAGATTGAACAAAAACAATCCTGGATAATAAACAATTGTCAACACAACACTAGTAATTAGAGAATATATTACTAAACTCTTTAATGTATATAATATAGTTAATAATATAGAAGATACTTCGGGCATCTTATAAATAAGGCACAACATATTTAAAGATATTTGTGTTCTTTATTTGGATGGTTAAAGATAGGGAAATTGAAAAATTAGTAGATATCTTGAAACCCCAAGCAAAAAAGTATTCTCAAAAGCAAATTAAATCTGCTATTTTATCTGAAGGTTATGATGAAGACACTGTTCAAGCAGTCTTAGATATTTTGTATCCTGTTGAAAATAAAAAACCAAATACAAGCAAAGAAGAAGCAAGAACTGAGAGAAGAAAGCAAGAAATAGGAGAAACAAGACAATCACAAAAACAAGAAACAACAGTTCAACAAGCAGTTCAACAAAAACCAACAGGGGATGAAAATACACAAAAAGAAGAGTACAAAGACAAGGATTATTATAAAGAAGTAAACTATTTATTGGGGCAATTAAAAGAAATTAACAAGACAAAAATAACACCATTAAAAGAATTAGAACTTACAAATACGCAATTTGCACAAACTACAAAAACAAATTCTTTAAGTGCTACTAATTTACAAGATCTTAATACACAGATAGAAAAAAGGAGACAGGAATTAAACAGCATTAAAATAGAACCTGATGATGACTCGAAAATAATTTTATCAGATGGAAAGATAATAAATTTAAATGATTATCAAAGAAGAGACTGGAGAAATTACAGAGACAAGGGAAAGACATTAGCAGAAACAAAAGAAGAACAAATACAAAAACTAAGACAAGAAATTTACGCATTAAAAAGACAGGCAGGAAGAGAAAAGGAAGTTACACAAGAAGAAAATATTTCAAAAAAGATTTCAGAAAGAGTAAGGCAAAGGTCACATGGAAGAATACCTGAAAAACAATTAGATATAGCATCAAAAAATGCTGCAGAAAACCTGCGCGAAAAATATAAAACAGAAGAAATAGAAAGAAAAGATTTAGACACAGCAGCAGATAATATTTATATCCAAATGACAAAAAATCCAAACATTTATGGCGACGAAGAAAAAAAAGAGGAAAAGGAAAAAGATAAAAAAGTGGAGAATAAAAATAATGAAAAGAAAAAAGAAAGTGATGAGTTGTCTGATTTAAATATAAGCACTGATTTTAACCTTGATTCTGGTTCAGAAATAAAAGACATTGGTGAAGAATTTAATTTGGGATTAGACTTGAACCTAAATGAAGATGAAAACAAACAAAAAGACAAAAAGAAAAAATAAATTATGAAACAAATACTGTGTTATACACATCAGTAGCAATTACTTTTGAAAACCCGTGTGGGTCTTTTGGCAAAACATTTTTATTAGCAATTATAATTTCTTGAGTAGTATCAACTACTATATCTACATTTTGGCTACTGCCCAAAGATTTTATCCAAGTATTTAAATTATCAACACCCTCTTTATTTGCTTCTCTTGGCACAACAGTTACTGCTACAACTTTTGCACCGTTTGTTTTTGCTAAAGAATATATTTGCAATAAATTCCTTTTTACTGACTTTATATTTGTTCCTGCTGTGCCCAAATCATTTGTACCACCCAAAACAATTACTAAATCATATTTTTCTCCAGCAGTATATTTTTTTTGTAGTTGAGATAACATCCATGATGTTGGTGCACTAACACAAGCTAATGAATCACTTGGGCAACTAGATTGGTTATATGCCGAAGCACTGCTTTTTGAAACTATTTTTCCACAATTTTCTAATATTTTAGATAAATAACTAGAATATTTTGCAGTTATTGAATCACCTACTAAAGCAATTCTTATACTAGGGTTACATAATGCCGATGCACTTGTTGTTGTCGAACTAGTGTTTTCTGCAATTGCACTACCCGCAGATGCTAAACAAACACCCGCAGCACCAGCAATATATGATTGATAATTTGTCCAATAACTTCCTGGTTTTATTCCTGGATTTCCGGGATAATTTTTAGAGCAAGTAATACTATCGCTATAATTCCCTTCTCCAATTACACAACCTTCGCCAACAACATAAGATTCCGTTGTCATTCTCACACTATGTTTATTTTTATATATGTTACCCAAAAGTATTGCCATATACATTATTGCAATTTCTGGATTTGCTCTTGGATCTTTTGAATAATCAATTGGTCCTTTTGGGTTTGCACCTATTAATAATCCACCACTTGATTGTGTTTTTCCGTTACATGCTTTTGAATATAATTCCCCAAAACTTGCTACACCAAACTTTTCTAATTGAGACATATCAAACACTGCTAAATAGTCAGAATATTTTCCTGCAGAAATATCTAAAGTAATCTTACAAAATGTTCCTTGCATAAATTGGCCCAGCCCTGTTGCACTAGAATCAGATCTTTTATTGTCTATATTTGTTTTAAATCCTGATTCATTATGTGCTTGTGTAATAATATTTTTTCCATCCATTGCACCAGCTGTTTTTGTTTTTAATACTTCGCCATATTTCGCAAATAAATTTGCATAACTTATACATTGCCCATCAGCACCAGTTACTCCAGGTCCAATTGATCCAGTTCCTGCGCCCAAAGTCCCTTTTGCAATATAACATTTCTTTAAATTTTCTTCAGAACAAAACCCTATTAAATTACTTGCAGAGGTCTCTTTTATTATTCCTTTATATTCTCCTGCGCCATTTGGAGTTACATTAAACACATATGCATTTTGTTTTACAAAAAAATCAGGCAAGGCAATATCAATACTTTTTACACCAGAACCCAAACTTGAGTTCATTGTTGTTTTCCACGCAAGATTATATGCAACAATTGCAGCACCAGCACTTATTGCTCCTTTCAGCAATCCTTTGCCAAAATTCTTTGTACTTTTCCAAAATCTTCCTG
>PEXK01000008.1 GCA_002779075.1 Candidatus Diapherotrites archaeon CG08_land_8_20_14_0_20_30_16
TATGCATTAGTAGGCTATGGTTTGCTTTGGTTATTGGCTCACTTTTGGCTTTATGGCATAATGAACTATTATGTTATGAAAGTAATCCAAGCTGTATTGTTCACTATCTGGTATAGCCCCATATTATGGAAAATAGAAAAAGAGCATAGGATAATAAAGATAATTTGGGCAGGTATTAAAGGAAAAATAAAAGGAAAAGAATTGAATATTGAAATGTAATAAGAAGGGGTACAAATGAAAATTATATTAATTGCAGGTACTAGACCTAATTTTATGAAAATTGCGCCTTTGTTAAAGGTTTTAGAGTCTAATGATAACAAAAACTATTTTGATGTTAAATTAGTACATACAGGTCAACATTATGATCCTAATATGTCAGAAATATTTTTCCAAGAATTAGCTATTAGAAAACCTGACTTTTATTTGGGTGTTGGTTCAGGAACACATGCTGAAATATCTGGTAAAATAATGATGGATTTAGAAAAGATACTTTTAGTTGAAAAACCAGATTTGATTGTAGTTGTTGGAGATGTAGATTCAACAATGGCTAGTGCAATAAGCGCTAAGAAATTACATATTAAAGTTTGTCATGTTGAAGCAGGACTAAGAAGTTATAATGAACAAATGACTGAAGAATGGAATAGAGTAATAACTGATCACATTTCTAATTTATTATTTGTAACTGAAGAATCAGGGCCTAAAAATTTAAAAAAAGAAGGAATAAAGAAGAATGTTTATTTTGTTGGAAATGTAATGATCGATAGTTTATTTAATTGTTTAGATAGAGCAAAGCAAAAAGATACTTTACAAAGATTAGGTTTGCAAGAAAAGAAATTTATTTTTTGGACTATGCATAGACCAGAAACTGTTGATTATAAAGAATTATTACAAAAAGGTATGAATATATTATATGAAGTTCAAAAGAAAATTAAAGTGGTTTGGCCTATTCATCCTAGAACTAAAAAAAGATTGCAAGAATTTGGAATTAAAACTGATTTTGAAAATGTTGTTTTTACTGAGCCTTTTGGTTATTTGGATAGTGTTAATTTAGAATTTAACGCTTTATGTATTCTTACTGATTCTGGCGGGATGCAAGAAGAAGCTAGTGCCTTGAATGTTCCTTGTTTAACTATGAGACCTCAAACTGAAAGACCAATAACTGTTAAATTAGGTACAAATATTATTGTTAATTTAAACAAGAAATTAATACTAAAAAATTTAGATTTAATATTAACTGGAAAATATCCTAAAATGCATTCTAATATCCCTTTATGGGATGGGAAAGCGAGTGAAAGAATTGTTCAAATCTTAAATGGGTTGAAACAATGAAGATTTGTGTTATTGGGCTAGGATATGTAGGGTTGCCAATTTATTTTCAAGCCAAATTCAAAGGCTTTGATGTATTTGGGTTTGATGTTAACAAAAAGAAAATAGAAGAATTGAAAGATGGAATAACTGAAATAAAAGGTAGAATTCCTGAACAAGGTTTTGCAAAGTTTAAAGAAAATGATTTTACTTTTGATGTGACAAGACTAAAGGAGGCAGATGTTTATATTATCTGTGTTCCTACTCCAATAGATGAATTCAAAAACCCAGATTATAGTTTTGTTATTGGGGCAACACAGTTAGTCATAGATAATGGAAAAAAAGGGTGTTTGGTTTGTGAAGAATCAACTGTTAATCCAGGAACTATGGAAGAAATAGTAATGCCTCTTTTTGATAAAGCAAATTGGATAGTTGATAAAGATTATCATTTAGTTCATTGTCCGGAGAGAATTGACCCAGGAAATGAAAACTATGAGGTTGATAATATTCCTAGATGTATTGGTGGTTTGACTGAAAAATCTTTGGAAAAAGGTTATGAATTATATTCTAAACTGATTGATGCCCCTATTAAGAAAATGAGTTCTATAAGAGCAGCTGAAATGACTAAAATTGTAGAGAACACTTTTAGAGATGTAAATATTGCTTATGTGAATCAATTGGCAAAGATTGCAGATGTAATTGATGTGGATATAAAAGAAGTAATTGAAGGTGCTGCAACTAAGCCTTATGCATTTATGCCTCATTGGCCTGGAATAGGTATTGGTGGGCATTGTATTCCTGTTGATCCATATTATTTAATTGAATATTCAAAACACAAAGGTTTGGACCCCAAATTTTTATCTTTATCTAGGGAAGTAAATGATTCTATGCCAAAATATAGTGTTGGTAAAGTTCAAGAAATCTTAAATGAATTAGGAAAGCCAATGAAAGATACAAAAGTTCTGATTTTGGGTTATTCTTATAAAGCAAATGTAAGCGATGAAAGAGAAACTCCTGCAAAAGAAGTAATTAAGATATTAAAAGAAAGGCTTGCAGATGTAAAAGTATATGATCCCTTTATATTAAACAAATCAGAATTTAATAATTTGCAAGACGCATTGAATTGGTCTGAAGCAGTAATTTTATGTACTGCTCATAATGAATTTGTTGATAATGTTCCTAAATTAATTAAAAATAATGTTATTTTATTATTTGATGGTAGAAATGTATTTGACAAAGAATTATTTGTTAAAAAAGGAATTAGATATAAAGGTATAGGACGATAATTAAAATTATTCCAACAACTTACTAATAGATCTATTGTGATTCAAATTGAAAACAACTTTTGCAAATCCTTTATAACTAATTTGCATTATTTGATAATTTAACCCAAGATTATAAACATAATAAATGGCAATTTATAATCATTTAAGCGAAAACACATATAAATATATTATTTATAGGATTATAATGCGAGAACGCCAACCTAAAGGTACACCAGGGTAGAATCCATTTATAAACAAATCCTATATTAAATACTTTTTGTTATTTATAAGCATATTTCCGAAAAGGTATATAAACATTTCGATTTTATGCTTATAATTAAAATTGTAAGTGGTTTTAGACATAATTTCTTAAACATAAAAACCAATAATTTATTATCATTTGAGCGAAAAGGTATATAAACATTTCGCTCATATGATTTTATATGAACAATTCTACAATAAAAGTTTTGGAAGTAATATTGCGAAAAAATTATGAATCTTTAAAAGAATTTAATCGAGACCTTGGTTTAAGTTTAAGTACCATAAGTGAAGCAATATTGAATTTAAAGAATTATAGCTTTGAATTTGATAACTCAGGCTATAAACTAATATCTAATAAAATGCTTACTAATTTTAATAATTTATTAAATAATTATAATTTAAATATATTTAAAGATGCCAGAGAATCTATTTTGTATTCGTTGCTATTTTTTAATAAATTAAATGATATATCTGGATATGTTAATCTTTCAGATATTCACATTTTACGAAATTTAAATTATTTGCGTGAAAAAGGTGTAGTATATATAAAAGATGAAAGTTATTTTCTGAAAGAAGATCTAAAGCCAATTATTAAAGATATTTTTGAAACTATAATTGCCAAAAGCCAAGAATCAGATGCAGAATTAATAATAAAAAAAGGAATTATTTTTAAAATACTCCCTAAAGGTAAATTGTTACAAGGGAAATTAACCGCATTTTCTAAATTTAATGATTATGGGTTAATTTATTATACTGTATCTGATTATGGTGTAGATACCAAAGAACAATTATCAATAGAAGATATTTTTGTTCACGCTTTATTATTATCTAATTCTAAAAAAGATCTTGTATTATGTACTTGTTTTTATCTAAAAAATAAATATAGATTAAATTTGACAAAATTAAGAAAGAAATTATCGCATTTTGAAATATATCCTGTTTATGAAAAAATGATTGATTATATTCGTACGGGTGCTGATTTTGGTTTATTCTTGCCAAAGAAAGAATTTATCAGAATTTTAAATGAATATGACTTGTCTTTAGATCTCTTAACTCATAAAGAAAATTTAATCTCTTTTTTTGAAGATTTAGAAAAATTAATAAATATCCCGTTGAAAGTTTATTTGATTGGTGGTTGTAATTTAGTATTGAGGAATTTAAAGAATGTTACTAAAGATATTGACGTTATTGTAAACTCCGAAACAGAATATCTTTATTTAGAGAAAATACTATTATCATTACAATTTGTTAGAGATACTAAACTTTCAAATCAGACTGAACATTTACGAATAAGAATGGTTTTTAAGAAAGATAATAATCAAATAGATGTTTTTGTAAAAAGAGTTATGAATCAAATATTTTTAAATGATTCTATGATTAAAAAAAGCGAAACAAAAAATTTTGGAAAATTAGATATAAAATTAGTTTCTTTAGAAGATATAATTTTATTTAAAGCAATTGCTGGTAGAGAAGGGGATATCGAAGATATATCTCGAATTATTGAAAGAAAAGATATAAATTGGAACTATCTATATAATCAATTCATATTACAATTTGATAACTCTAATGATTTGTTATTTTTATCAATATTAGATACATTTGATATTATTAATAAAACAAATCCAATTCCAATTTTAAGTAAAATAGAGAGATTTGTTTTGGAAAAATCAATATTATTTGTTTGCAAAACTCCTAAATCCATTCCTAAAATTAAAAAAATATTGGAATTCCCAGATCATACTATAAGAAATGTAATAAATAAGCAAGTAAAAGACGGATTATTAAAATCAATTCTGGGAAAACCTATGTTATTCCAAACAATTTAAATAAAATTGGCAAAACATGGAATTCTTTATAAACAATTTCACTTTTTATTAATTATTCCAACAACTTACTGATTGAAACATTGTGATTTAGATTGAAAATAACTTTTGCAAAGTCTTTTGCAATGCTAATCTCTATTTTGGACCTAAGTATACCAGTATAGGAGTTATTTATAAGCTTTTCCTATCTTAGTATACTTATGTTAAAGAAAGGAGAATTAAAAGTACTTTTGGAATTAATAAGTAAAAAGCAAAAAGATTTTAAATTAAGTGCATCTCAAAGGTATCTTTTAATGAATTCTTTAAAAACTAAAGGTGTTTTACTTAAGAATTCAACAATATGTTCTGATTTGATCTTAAAAATGTTGTTACTATGTGAGAAATACCCCAAATTACAAGAATTAATCTGTGATGGAAAATTATCAATATTATTTATTCTAATCAATCCAAAATCTTTAGATGACCTAATTTTTTTAACACAATACACAAAAGCATATATATTACGAGTAATCAAAGAATCAAAAAGAATAGGTTTGGTAAGAAAGATTGAAAACAAATATGTTCTCAATTCGGAAATATGGCAAGAATTTATTTCTATTTTGCCACATTATATGAGTATTTTCATGCAAGAATATAATGTTAATAAAGAAGCAAATCTTTATTATATTTCACCAAAGAAAATATTGTTTTCGTCTAAAAAGAAATATTCAGATTATTATATTGCTTCATTTTCTATATTACATAAACACAATTTATTGATATATACTTTGGAAGAATATTATTCAAACATAAAAACAGAACAAATATTAGATATATTTAGAGACTTGCTTCTGGTTTTAGAAAAAGATACTGATCATAGATTAAAAACCATTGCAGTTTTGTTTTATAAAAAATATGAATCATTATTAAAAGATCTAAATCTTTCTTTTGTAAATGATGTTAAATTAGTTTTAAAAGGACAAAAAGTTGCTGGTTTTTTGCCATTAAAGGAAATAATTGAAAAGGGCGAAGTTTATGATATCGAATTTTGAATCAATAAAATCTTTATTTGTAGAATTGGATAAAAATGTAGAATCAAAAATAAATGTTTATATGCTGGGTGGCGGGGCATTATTGTTTTATGGTTCAAAACCAGAAACCAAAGATATTGATTTAGTTTGTGATGCAAATGATTATTTCAAATTATATTTTGCTTTAAAAAGAATTGGGTTTATTGCAAAAAATCCTTCAAGAGGGTATTTGAGATTAAATATTGCAGAAATATTAGTGCGAGATGATTTTAGAATTGATTTATTTAATAATAAAGTTTGTGGTAATTTATCCTTAAGCGACACTATAAAAACAAGAAGTAAATTAGCTATTGATCTAAAAAATCTTAAACTTTATTGTTTTTCTCCAGAAGATATTTTTGTTTTTAAATCAATTACAGAAAGAGATGGAGATATATTAGATTCAGAAAAAATAATTCAAATAGGTATAGATTGGAGTATTATATATTCTGAGATTTTATCACAAATCAAAGAGCATGACAAAGAAGCATGGGTTACTTATTTTGTTGGAAGATTAGAAGCACTCATAGATAAAGGATTTGATATACCAATTTACAAAGATTCTAGAAAATTGGCAGAAGAATATTACGATCAGTTAGAATCAAGAATAACAAAGCTTAAAAAACAAAAGAGAATGTAGATTATTCCAACAACTTACTGATTGAAACATTGTGATTCAGATTGAAAACAACTTTTGCAAAATATTTTGCAACCGAAACTTCTTTGTACCATTTTGTGTTATTAACAAAACTATCTGGTTGATGAACAGCATCTGTTCCAATTACTAATTCAATAATGTCGTCTTTATGTGCGTTTTCCATTAATTGTTTTGCTTCTCCATCTAAAAATGCTAAAGAGCAGGCAACATAGATTTTGTTTGCTTCATTTTCTTTAAGAGTTTTTGCAACATTAATTATTGTGCCACCAGTTGCAATCATATCATCAACAATTAAACAATCTTGCCCTTGAACTTCACCAATTAAAATTGTTTTTGCAACCGTGCTTGGTTTAGAATAATCTCTTTGTTTGTAAACAATTGCTAATGGCCTTTGTAATTTCTCAGCATATTTTTGTGCATTCTTGACAGCACCAGTATCAGGAGCAATAACAGTTAAATTACTCAAATCTATGTTTGATTGAACATATTCGCAAATATTCTTTTTTGCATTTAATATTTCTAAAATTGCTTTTCGAAAAAAGCCTACAGTAGCAGGATTGTGAATATCTAAAGTAATAACTCTATTTGCCCCTAATTCTTCAAGTTCTCTTGCAACCAAAGCACAGGTAATACATTCTCTTGTTATTGCTTTGTCTTGACGAGCATAAGGAAAACTAGGCAAAATAACAGTAACACAGGATGCATCGCTTCTTCGAGCACTATCAATTGCTGTTTTCAAAGACATTATGTTTTCATCAATACTATATGGCAGATCCTTATTTGCAACATCTTGAATAATGTAAATATCTAATCCTCTTATACTGTTCAAAATTTCTGTTTTTATTTCTCTATTTGCAAAATGAGTTTCATTTGTTTTAATGTATTTGTAATTTATAGGGGTAGATTCTTTTTCAAAAATTTCAGGTAAGCAATTTAATATTTTTTCAGCAAAAGGTTTTCCAGATTCACAAGCAATTATTCCTATTTCACCACGTGTATTCAAAATATCACCTAATACTCAGAGTTTGTGTTTTAAATTCGAGAACTCAATTGCAAAATCTAGAATCTCTTTTGCTACGTCTTCTGAATACACTGCATCATAATCTGCATCTTGTCTAGCATACATTGCTGCTTTGAAATAAATTATATATTTTGATTCTAGCATTCGTTTTCTACAAAATTCGTCCAATAACAAATATAAAGCATAATGACTTTTTTCTCTATAACCCTTTTTGTAAATTAATGCTCTTGCAATATGAAAAATACAATAATATGCTTGGATAATGCTCCATTTGTGGTTTCCATCTTCAAAAGATTCTTTTGCGTTTTTCAAATCTTTTTCAGATTCTTCCAATTCTTTATTAATCAGTTCGGGAGAACAAGATTCCACTTTCAACAAGCCATTATCAATCATTTCTTGAATATTCATAATAATCTGACCTTATTCTTTTCTAATTCTTTGTAAAATGCAGGATTCTTTTTTATCATACTAGCATATTCTAAAGGGGTTTTGCAAATTATATTTAAAGGGAGATTTAACATTTTGAATTTAGATTCAACACCCCAGATTAAATTACGATTCTTTGTAACAATAAAAAGATCAATATCACTGTGTTTATCCGAAGTGCCTTTAGCGTATGACCCAAATAAATATATTTCTAATTCTTTAGTTTTTAAATCTTTTAATAAAGTAGCAAATAAAAATATAAAATACGCTTTTTTTAGTAGAAAATATGCTTCAGATTCAATTACAGAGTAAAAATAAGCATTACCTTTTTTTTCTTTTGATATTAAATTACAATTACATAAAGACTCTAAAACTGTTAATAAGGTAACTTTGCTTTGCTTTGTTTGTTTTTGTATTTCTTTGTAACTTAAGTCTTTTGACTTATCGAAGAATATTTTCAATACGCTTAAATAAGAATTATTAAATAAAAAATTTATTGTTCTTTTTTGCATAAAATATATATGACAGATTGGTTTAAAAAACTATCCCGTTTGGTATAGAAAACTATACTGCTTTTAAAATTGCATTTGAAAATTATTTCCAAAAACTATTTAAATCTAGCTAACTTTTATATTATAACATTAACTTCTATATATGTAATTGGTTGTATTTGTTGATCCCTATGGATATTATAAAGGTTATTTTTTGGGGCAGAGGCGGACAAGGTGTTAAAACTTGTGCAGAAGTGCTGGCAAGAGCTGCTTTTAATCAGGGCTTAGAAGTGCAGGCATTTCCTGAATATGGTCCAGAACGCTCTGGGGCACCTGTTAGATCCTTTTTGAAAATATCTTCAAAACCTATAAAAGAACAGTGCCAGATAACTGATGCTGATTTTGTTGTTATTTTAGATAGCTCTTTATTGCAAACAAATCTTAAAGAGGGTATTTTAAACCAAAAAACAGCCAAATATTTAATAAATTCTAAAATTTCCTCAGAAATAGCAAATGCTAAATTTATAGATGCATCAAGTATAGCAATTAGACATTTAGGCAAAGATCTACCAAATATTGCATTGTCTGGTGCACTCATTAAAATGATAAATATAATTAAATTAGAGAGCTTGGAACAAGCAGTAAAAGAAGTTTTAGCAAAGAAACCAGATTTAATAGATGTAAACATAAAAGCATTAAAAGAAAGTTATAATTTGATAAAGTGAATATTGATGAGTGAATATTGATGGTTAAGAAGAAAATAGGATTAGGTTTGAGTATTTCAGCAAAAGATTCTGAAGATTATCAAACAGGTTCATGGCGGAAACAGATACCTGTTGTAAAGAACAGAGCTGAATTGGATAAACATCCTGAAATTGCTCTTTTTTGCCCAGAAGCAGCAATTATTTATCAAAAGGGCAAATTCATGAACATAGATTACAGATACTGTAAAGGCTGTGGAATTTGTGCACAGCAGTTGAAAGATGCAATAATGATGAAATCTTGACACTAAACAGTACAGTTATGTGTTGGTATAATTTATATATCCAAATTATGATTTGATTTTGTATGTTGATAAATATGAATAAAGAAAATGCAATGGTTGTGTTTGAAGGAAAAAAGATTAGAAATCAATGGTATAATAATGAATGGTATTATTCTGTTATTGATGTAATTGGTATTTTAACAAATAGTGAAGATCCTAGAAATTATTGGAAAGTGTTAAAATATAGATTAAATGGAGAAGGTTCTGAGTCGGTTACAAAATGTAACCAACTGAAATTGCAAGCATCTGATGGTAAATTTTATGAAACAGATTGTGCTAATACCCAAAATATGTTTCGAATAATTCAATCAATACCCTCTTTAAAAGCTGAACCGTTTAAGCTTTGGTTAGCCCAAATAGGTTATGAAAGAATACAAGAAATAGAAAATCCAGAATTAGCACAAGATAGAGCTAAAGAATATTATGAATTAAAAGGTTATCCTAAAGATTGGGTTGATAAAAGAGTAAGAGGTATTGCAATTAGGCAAGAATTAACTGATGAATGGAAAAATAGAGGAATAAAAGAAAATAGAGATTTTGCAATATTAACTAATGAAATCTCTAAAGCAACTTTTGATAAAACAATAGAAGAATACAAACAATTCAAAGGTTTGCCAAGCAAGAAAAATGCAAACTTAAGAGATCATATGACTGATTGGGAATTGATATTAACAATGGTTGGAG
>PEXK01000029.1 GCA_002779075.1 Candidatus Diapherotrites archaeon CG08_land_8_20_14_0_20_30_16
AAGATAGATTAGAATCTATAGTAGTTAATATAGAAATAGAACCACAAGTGTTTGCAAAAAACAAATATACAGCTATTACTTATTCATCTCTATCAGTACACAGTATGTGTGGAAGGACATATTCTCAAGCTGGAAATTACCGTTCTTGTGATTGGGGTGGACAAGGAGGTTGTTAAAGCAACCTTTCCTTAATTATAATTAAAAATCAAATTCTATTATCAAATTATGAAGTTAGATTATTAGTTTATAAATCTTTCCTTCTATATTATTAATATATTATTTGAGTTGGGACTCAGATAAGAAATTCGATTTCTTGATTTCAAGCAATTTTTGAAAACAGTTTGTAAAAAAAGTCTTTTTTGCATAACATCAGTTTCTTAATTGTATTATGTTAAGTATAATAAATAAGGTGTATAAGTGGGAAAAATAAATAAACCGAGAAGAGGTTCTACTGCTTACTATCCTAAAAAAAGGGCAGAAAGTATAGTCCCTAAGTTTAGAAGCTTAGTAATGCCTAAGGACTCGCAAGATAAAGTTAAGGTGTTGAATTTTTATGGTTATAAGGTTGGTATGCTTCATGTTATGGGCCTAAATAAACACAAAGGTTCACCTTATCAGAACCAAAAAATAGCAATACCAGCAACTGTTTTAGAATTTCCATCAATTACTGTTTATGGTCTAAGATTTTACAATACTATCAGAACAAAGAAAATTTGTTTGAAGGATTTTGTTTTTACATCAAAACTAAATAAACACATGCACAGAAGAATTACAGGAATAAACAGAGCTAAAGAAAAAGGGGACCTTCTTAAAGGAATGATAGATTTTTTTGATGCTAATAAGCAAAATATAAAAGAAGTAGCATTAATTTGTCATACTCATCCTGAAAAAACAACAATAGGAAAGAAAGCACCAGAAGTAATTGAGCTTTATCTTTCAGGCAAACCAGAAGAGCAATTGATATTTTTCAAAAATCAGTTAGGCAAAGACCTGGAGATTAATGATTTTATTTCTGAAGGAACATTTGTTGATGCTAAAGGAATAACTATTGGAAAAGGATTCCAAGGTGTAATTAAAAGGTTTGGTGTCAAAAGAAGACATCACAAATCTGAGAAAGGTGTTAGAAAAGTAGGTTCAATTGGTCCGTGGCATCCACCAACAATTATGAGCACTGTTCCAAGACCTGGACAATTAGGTTTTTTTAGCAGAGTGCAGTTAAATCAAAAGTTGTTAAAAGTATTAGATGCTGAACAAGCAAGTCCAAAACAAGGTTGGGAAGGTTATGGTGCAGTAAGGAACAAAGTAGCTTTGATTTCAGGATCAATTCCAGGACATGTTAAAAGGTTGGTTGCATTAAGACTGGCAATTAGAAAGCCTAAAGATATCAAAACAGATTTATCTGAAATAACAAATATTGTACTCTAAACAGTACAATTTATGTGTTAAAATTATATGTAGATTGTGCATTGGAAAATAGTATAATTTATATGTAAATATTATATTATAATTATATATTGAAAGAGATGTAAAAGGGATAAAAATGGAAGTTAATATTTATAATTTAGAGGGTGCGGTTACATCAAAAACAAAATTGCCAAAAGTATTTGAAACACCTTATAGACCTAGAATTATTGAAAGAGCAGTATTGGCTGCAGAAAGTGCAAGAATCCAGCCAAAAGGGCCAAGTCATAGCAGTGGAAGAAATACAACAGCAGTTTATATTGGAAGAAGATCAAGACCAAATTCTTTAATGAATAAAGGAATTGCAAGAAAACCAAGAACAAAGAACAGACCACATTTAGTTGAAGGTACTGTTAAAGGAATTCCAGGAGTTGTTGGCGGTCCAAGAGCTCACCCTCCAAAACCAGGTGCTATTGCAAAAGAAGAAATAAATAAAAAGGAAAGAATATTAGCTTTGAAAAGTGCAATTGGTGCATTAACAAATAAAGAGTTGGTAGAAAAAAGAGGTCATAATTTTAATAAAGATTTGACTTTGCCAGTAGTTTGCGTTGAAGAGGTAGAAAAAATATCTAAAACAAAACAAGTCTTGTCCTTTTTGAAAAAATTGGGCTTAGATACTGATATTGAAAGAGCAAAAAACAGAAAAAATATAAGAGCAGGAAAAGGTAAAGCAAGAAATAGAAAATATAAAAGAGCAAAATCAGTTTTGTTTGTAATATCAAAAGAAAAATTGCCACTACAGAAAAGCGCAAGAAATCTAGAAGGCGTGGATGTTGTTGCATTAAAAAATTTGAGTACAAGAGATTTATGCCCCGGTGGAAGAGCAGCAAGATTAACAGTGTTTAGTAAAAGTGCAATTGAAAGCCTAGACAAAAGATTTAGTTAGAGGAAAATTAGAAGTTTAGACATAAAGAAGGTTGAGAGAATGGAACATACAATATTTTATCCTTTGATTTCAGAAAAAGCAGTAAGTATGGTTGAAACAGAAAACAAAATAATTTTTATAGTTAATCCAAAAGCAACAAAAGTGCAAGTAAAAAAAGCAATTGAAGAAACTTATAAAGTGAAAGTGGATAATGTAAATATTTTGGTGGATGCAAAAGGAAGAAAAAGAGCAATAGTTAAACTGAATAAACAGTTTAAAGCAAGCGAACTGTCAAGTAAGCTTGGCATGATATAAGGTGTTAAAATGAAAAGATTAAAGGTGCAGAGAAGAGGAAAAGGAAGTCCTAGATACAGGGCAAAGAGAGATTCTGTTGCAAGAGTAAAGTTTCCTTTTAATTATACTCAAAAAAAAGTTGTTGGTGAAATAGGTGCTATTTTGCATAATAACGGAAAGAGTAGTCCTTTAGCTAAAATTATTTTGGAAGATGGCAGTTTTTTTTATGTTCCTGCAGGTGAAGGAACTTATTTAGGTCAAAAAATAGAAATAGGAACAGGTTCAGCAGCAAATTTAGGAAATATTCTTCCTATAGGTGAATTATTTCCTGGTTTCCCAGCATATAATATAGAGAATATGCCTGGAGATGGTGGTTCTTTTTTTAGAGCTGCTGGTGCTTTTGGTGAAGTAATAGGCAAAGAAGCAAATATTGTTTATGTTAAAATGAAATCAGGGGAGAAGAAAAAAATAGATCCTAAATGTTTTTGTATTGTTGGTGTTGTTGCTGGTGGTGGAAGAACAGTAAAACCATTTTGTAAAGCAGGCAACAAACATTTTTTAATGAAAGCAAGAGGTGGCAGAATATACCCAAGAGTAAGAGGTTATGCAATGAATGCAGTTGATCATCCTCATGGTGGTTCTGGTCACAATTCAGCAGGTAGACAAAAGGTAAAACCAAAGAAGTTTGGAGCACCTGGTCAAAAAGTTGGTTTTATTGGTGCTAAACGTACAGGCAGGAGAAAGAAATAATAACCCATTAGACAGATAAATTTTGTGTGTTGCTAGGATGTAAGTGAAATTATGGTCCAGTTGCTAAATTTCTTTCAGAAAAATCAAGAAATTTACAACAGTTCCATAAAATAAAAAACAGATGTGATATTTATGGTAAAAGATTTTATGTTTAGAGGTTTGACTTGGGATGAATTGCTTAAAGCAAACCAAAGTACTTTAGAAAAAGCAATGAATGCAAGAGCAAGAAGATCTCTCAAAAGATCAAAATTTTTGGATAAAAAAATAAAGAGAGCAATTGTTGATAATCTTCAAGGCAAAGCGCCAGAGAAGCCAGTAAAAACACATAAAAGAGATATTTTAATTACACCTGATATGGTTGGTTTGAAATTTGCAGTGTATGATGGTAAAGCATTTCAAACAATAGGAATAACAAAAGAAATGGTCGGTTTCCCTTTAGGAGAATTTGTTGAAACAAGAAAAAGACCAAAGCACAGCAAAGCAGGAATAGGAGCAACTAGATCTTCTAAACATATTACTAAAAAGTAAAAGAAAAGTATCCTAGCAACATATAAAATTATGCTGTCTAGTGTGATAATGGTGAAATAATGAAACAAGCATATTATAAATTAAAAGGGAATGATGCTATTGCAAGAATGTATAATTGTCCAATTTCTTTGAAATTTTCAATAGAGTTAGCAAGGGAAATAAAAAGCAAGCCATACAAAAAAATATTGATATATTTAGAAGATATAATTAATTTGAAAAGACAACTTCCACTAAAAAGATATAATCAGAATGTGGGGCATAGAAAAGGACCAAGTATTTCTGGTGTGAAATCAGGAAGATTTCCTGTAAAGGTTGCAAAACAATTTAAAAAAGTTTTGGAAATGGCAAAATCAAATGCAGATTACAAAGGATTAGAATCTGAGAAAAAGGATTTGATAATTAAGGGTTGTGTTGTTTCTCAGGGAATGAAAAGATATTCTTTCCAAACAAAAGGTAAAAGACGTTTGAGAAGAGATCAAACAACAAGCTTAGAAATTGTTTTAGTTCAACAAGGTAAATTTGTAAAGAAAATAGAACCTAAGAAAGAAGAGATCAAAAAAGAAGAAAAGAAAGAAGAAAAAAAGCAAGAGGCAGAAAAATTAGAATTAAAAGAAGAAAAAGATTCTAAACAAGAAGCCAAATTGACACAAAAAGAACAAATTGAAGAACAGAAAAAAATATTAAATAGAGAGAGACAGAAAAGACATGAATAATAGTTAAATAGTGATATTAATGATAGAAAAATATTTTGTTAAACAAGCAATCAAAAAATTAGATTTAGAGAGATTCTTTGAAAAGCATTTTGCAAGAGCAGGATTTAATTCATTGTATATTGTGAAAACACCAGTATCTACTAGATTAGTTGTTAGCGTTGCAAGACCAGGTATTGCAATTGGATATAGCGGAAAAGCAATTAAAGGAATAGGCCAAATTGTCGAAGAGAAGTTTGGAATAAAAAATCCACATATTGAAATAAAAAGTGTTGAAGATCCAGAATATAATGTAAAATATATTGTACAAACAATAGTAAATGATTTGGAAAAAGGTATTAATTGGAAACAAGTGGCATACAAAGCAGTAAAAAGTCTTTCTGATATGCCAATTATGGGTTTTGAATTGATATTTAAAGGAAAAATGATGTCTAAAGGTGGTAGAAAACAAAAGTATAGATTTGTTTCTGGATATTTGAAAGCCATAGGTGACCAAACTAAATTGGTTAAGCAAACAATGGCTGCAGCATATACTAAATCAGGAGCAATTGGTGTTAGATTGAGATTAGTTCCTCCAAATACTTTGTTTCCAGATAAAATAGGCGAAAAAGAAATTTCTAATGCAATTAAAGGCGATGTTAAAAAGATTATTATTGAAGATCTAACACAAAAAGAACCAGAAAAAGAATCAGAGAAAGAATTAGAGAAAAAAGAAAAAGTTGTTGAATACAAACCAGAGGAATCAAAGAAAGAGGAAAAAAAGAAACCTAAAAAAGAAGAAAAAGTTGTTGAACCTGAAAAAGAAGTTTCAAAAGAGAAAAAACAAGAAGTAATAAAAGAAAAAATTGTTGAACATAAAAAAGAAACTAAAGAAGAAAAAAAGGAAGAACCTAAAAAGGAAGAAAAGAAAGAAAACAAAGCAGAAACAAAATCAATAAAGAAGGATGAATCTTTACAGAAAGATGTCAAAACGATTGCAAAAAAGTGATTATAGATGTCAAAGAAAACAAAAGATTTGAGAATATTGGATATTTCTGAGTTGAAAATAAAATTAAATGAAGCAAGAGACAATTATACTAAAGAATTAATGAAATCAAAAACAGGGGCAAGAACAGATAAAGCAATAAGCCTTAAAAATTTGAGAAAAAATGTTGCAAGATTGTTAACAATTATTACTGAGAAAGAGTTAGTTGTACTTAAACCAGCTTCTGTTGAAAAAAAACAAGTAAAAAATACTAAAGAAATTCCAAAGGCAGAAAAGAAAACACAATTTATAGTTAAGAAAAAGCAAGATAGCAAAGAAGAAATTAAAAAAACACAGTTAAAAAATCAGATTAAAAAATAAAGGGGGATTTGAAGAACCATGACAGAGATATGTTCTATATGTGGATTACCAAAAGACATTTGTGTTTGTGAAAAAATAAACACAGAACAACGCAAAATCTATGTTGTTGAAAGACATGTTAAAGGACCAATGTTTGTAACTTTGGTTTCAGGTATCGAATCTTCAAAAGATATTGAAGTACTATTGAAGGATCTTAAAAAGAAATTAGCTTGCGGAGGCACAATCAAAAAAAACGAGATTGTTTTACAAGGAAAGCATAAAAAGAAAGTAATAGATTTCTTTGTGGGGAAAGGTTATGGCAGCTCACAAATCTCTTAATGAAAAATTATTTGCTGAGGTATATCTAGGAAAGAAAATAAAAGTGATTGCTTCAAGTGATATGTCTAAACAAGGTATTGAGGGCCAAATTCTGGGTGAGACAAAGAATTTGTTTTTAATTGAAACAACAAAAGGACAAAAAAAAATACCAAAAAAAGAATGTGTATTTGAAATAGAAATAAATAAGAATTTTGAAATGATTGACGGAAAAAATATTTGTTATAATATTGCAGAGAGAATTAAGAAATATGGTTAAATGGAATGAAAATAAGGACGAATTTAGGTGAAAGAGATGGAAAAAAATTATACTGTAAGGGGAGTTGTGTTTGAAGGTGTTGTAATAAGACAAAAAACATCAAAGACAATAGTAGTAAAAAGAAGTATTGTACAGTATATACAAAAATATGAAAGAAGTTTGATAAAAACTGCAAAATATGCTGTGCATGTGCCTGACAATATTACAGTTGAAGTAGGAGATTTAGTATTAGTTGGAGAAACAAGAAAAATTAGTAAAACAAAAAATTTTGTTTTGATGAAAGTATTAAAAAGGTGTGCTTAAAGATTAGGTGAAATGATGAGAGCAATGAGTGCTGAATCAGTAAGAGGATTAGTTTTAGGCTCAAGAATGGAATGCAGTGACAACACTGGTGCAAAAGTGGTTTATATAATTAGCGTATTTGGACAAAAAACAGTAAGAAGACAAATACCAAGTGCAGGTATTGGAGATTTGATTAATGTAATTGTATTGAAAGGCAAACCAGAAATGATGCGAAAAAAATTTAAAGCAGTTATAATTAGAAGTGTGATAGGTATGCGAAGAGCAAATGGCACAAGAGTCAAATTTGATGGAAATGCTTGTGTTATTGTTGATGATGATGGAGTACCAAAATCTACTGAAGTTAAAGGTGTTGTACCAAAAGAAGTAGGAGAAAGATTTCCTAAAGTATTAGGACGTGCAGCTTACGTAATTTAAAATTACCCAATGAATTTGATGTGATATTTATGGTCCAGTTGTAAATTTCCTCAGAAAAATCAGAAATTTACAACAGTTTCATAAATAATTGATGTGATATTTATGACTAAGAAAAAAGTTCAAAAAACAGATTTGCATATTTTGCATAAAAGAATTTCAGGACATTTATCAAAAGAATTAAGAAAAAAATATAAAAAAAGAGCTTTGCCTATTCGCAAAGGGGACACAGTAATGATATTGGTAGGAAAATTTAGAAAAAAAGCAGGAAAGGTTACAAGCGTAAATACAAAATTAGGAAGCATAAATGTAGAATCTATTCAAATAACAAAGAAAGATGGCAAAACAGCACCAATCAATATTGAACCATCAAATGTTATAATTACAGAATTATATGTTGATGATGAAAGACGATATAAACATATTAAAGTGGAAAATAAAGGTGAAAAGAATGGCAAATAAAGGACATAAAAATCGTCAAAAAAGAATAAGTTATAATGGTAGATGTCAAATAAAAAGAAAAGAGTTTGTTTGGACATTTAACCAGGCACCTGGACCATATGCAAAAAATACTGGCGCAACTTTAGGAAGTATAATCAGAGATATTTTGCATTTTGCTGATAATTCTAGAGAAATAAAATACATTTTGACAAATAAAGATTGCAGAGTTAATGGAAAAAGGATAAAAGATGAACACTTTCCATTAGGTTTATTTGATGTTTTAGAATTTAAAGATGTTGATAAAAGATATAGAATCTTTTTGAATAACAAAAATAAATTTGTTCTCAAAGATTTGAGCAAGGAAAAATTGTTTAGACCTTGCAGAATTGTTAGCAAGAAAATAATAACGGGTTCGAATATACAATTAGGTTTTGATAATGGTTTTTCTTGGATTTTGCCAAAGACTGTAAAAGCAAATGTTGGAGACACAGTAGAATACAATATAGAAAAAGCAAAGTTTGGTGAAATAACAAAGTTGCAAGAAAATGCACAAGTATATGTTGTTGGTGGACCACACGTTAGCAAAATAGGCATATTAAAAGCAATTGTAAAAGGGGATGTAACAAAAGCAAATGAAATAACTGTTGAAAGTGAAGGAAAAACATTCAAAACAAGAGAAAAATATGTGTTTGTTATTCCAAATGATTTAAAATTATAAATTCTGATGTGATATTTATGGCTGAACAAGTTAAAAAGGAATTATTACAAAAAGCAGTAGTAAAAAAAACACCAGCAAAAAAAATTGTTGAACAAAAAGAAAAAAAGTATTCAAATAAAAATAACCCTATGAAATCAGTTTCTTTGGAAAAAGTAATTGCGCACATCTGTACTGGAGAAACAGGCCCAAAATTAGACAAAGCAAAACAAATTTTGCAAATATTGACAAACAGAAAACCTGTTGAAACAAAAGCAAAAGTTAAATTGCCTAAGTGGGGTTTGCACCCGGGGTTGCCAATAGGTGTTAAAGTAACTCTTAGAAATAAAGATGCAGATGCTTTTTTGAAAAAAACATTGGAGTCAAGATCATTTGCTTTAAATAAAAAAAGTATTGATGATGCAGGAAATTTTGCATTTGGAATACCAGAATACATTGATATTAAAGGTATGAAATATGATCCGAAAATAGGAATATTTGGTTTTGATGTAATTGTTTCTCTGAAACGAAATGGTTTTAGAGTGAAATACAGGCATTTAAAAAGAAAGAATCTTAATAAAAATTTGAGAATAACGAAAGCAGAGACAGAAGATTTTTTGATAAAAAATTACAATGTAAAGTTTAATTAATGGTGATTTTGTGAAAGATGATAAAAAACAGGTGTGCAAGTTTTGTGGTAATGGAAGAGCAGTTATCAGAAAATATGGGCTATACTTGTGTAAACTATGCTTCAAGGATCGTGCAAGAGAATTAGGATTCGAGAAGCTGGAATGAGGTGAACTTATGAGATTAGATCCATATACAGATGCTTTAACTCACATAAAAAATTGTGATTTTGTTGCAAAGTCTATATGCAATGTAACACACATAAGCAAATTGTTGATAAAGACTTTAGAAATCTTAGCAAAAGAAAAATATATTGTTGGTTTTGATGTAAAATCCAAAGCAGAAAAGAAAGAAGCAGTAGTAAAATTAAATGGTATGCTTACAAACTTAAAAGCAATAAAACCAAGATATTCTATAGAATATAGAGATTTTGAAAAATTTGAAAAAAGATATTTGCCATCCCGAAGCGTTGGAATTTTAATTGTTTCAACACCAAAAGGATTAATGACACATATCGAAGCAAAAAAAGAAAAAATAGGTGGAAGATTAATTGCATTTGTTTTCTAGACACTAAACAATGTATTGGAAAAATAATTTTTGTATGTTTCGAAGTGAAAAGATATGAAAACAGAAATTAAAATACCAGAGGGAATAACAGTTAGTGTTAAAGACAATATTGTTCAAGTAAAGGGCCCAAAAGGAAGCATTGAAAAAGAATTTAAATCTAAAGTAGTGTCTATTAAACTTGAAAATAAAGAAATTGTTTTAGAAAGTACGAATACTAGAAGAAAAGTGCTTTCAATTTTGTATACTACACAATCTATTATTGAAAATTTGATTTCTGGTGTACAGAAAAAATACACTTACACATTAAGAGGGGTGTATTCACATTTTCCAATTTCTTTAACAATGAAAGGGAAAACATTTATAATAAGTAATTATTTGGGAGAGAAAAACCCGAGAACTATAGAAATTTTAGATAATGTTGAAGTGAATATCAAAGGAAAGGATGTGATTGTTACTTCTGTTGACAAAGAAAAGGCAGGAATCGTTGCAGGTATGATAGAAAATAATGCAAAGGTATTGAACAAAGATAGAAGGACTTTTCAAGATGGCGTATATATAGTCTCAAAGGGTGTGCAGAATGAGTAATAACATAAAGAGAATGCCTGTATTTAGAGGTAGATTTGGCACCCGATCAAAAAGAAAAAAGACAAACCCAAAATGGAATAAATGGAGATATCCTCGAGGAATAGATATTTCTTGGCGTAGAGGCGACAATCAAATGCCAAAGATTGGTTTTGGCTGTGACAAAAAAAGAAAAGCATTACACCCATCAGGTAGAAAGGAAGTTTATATTAGAAATTTAAAAGACCTACAGAATTTTATTGAAAAAAATAAAGATATAAAAAATTTTATTTTTAGAATGGCATCAAAATTAGGTAAAAAGAAAAGAGAGGAAATAAAAAAGTTTTGTGATAAACACAAATTGAGAGTAATTAATATATTTGAGAAAAAAATAGAACCTGAAAAAGATAACATAAAAATAGTAAAAAAGAATGATGATGTAAAAAAGGTGTCTAAATGAATATGAAATCAGCTCGCAGAATTGTTGCAAGAAAAAGGGATGTTGGAATTAGCAGATTAAAAGTAGATTCTAGTGCTTTAAAAAAAATAAAAGAAGCAATAACTGGTTCTGATTTAGAGACTTTGATGAAAGATAATGTTTTCACAATTAAAGGCAAGGGCCAAAGTAAAGGTAGAGCAAGAGTATTAAAAGCAAAAAAAAGATTGGGCAGAAGAAAAGGAAAAGGAACAAGAAGAGGAACAAGAAACTCAAGAACTAAATTTCATGAAAATTGGATTAAAAAGGTTCGCGCTCAAAGAAAATATATTTTAGAACTTTCAAAAAATAAAAAAATAGATAAAGAAAAATATAGAGACTTATATAAGAAAATAAAAGGTGGATTTTTTAGAAGCAAAGGACACATAGATTCTTACTTAAGCAAAAAATAGAAAAGTGATGTGATATTTTATGACAGTATATCAAAGAAGAAGAGAAATGAAAACAAATTATGAAAAGAGATTGGCATTATTGAAATCTGGTAAAAATAGAGTTGTTGTAAGACTGTCAAATTTATACTTACATCTTTTGTATATAGAACATAACCCAAAAGGAGATATTACAAAGTTTTCTTTAACTTCAAAATCTTTAAAAAGTTTCTGTTGGCCTAAAGGCTATAGATCTTTACCAGCATGTTATTTAGCAGGGTTTTTATTTGGCAAAGAAGTAATAAAAAGAAAACTGGGAATAGAAGCAGTTCTAGATTTGGGTTTGCAAAATGCTTTTAAAAAAGGTAGATTATTTGCAGGTGTTAAAGGTATGATCGATAGCGGTTTGAAAATTCCTGCAAGTTCAGAGGCTTTCCCACCAGAAGATCGATTGAAAGGAAAACATAATAAAACTGAGCAGTTATTTAATACAGTAAAAAGTACTATAGATGCTAAATTTGCACATTAAAGAAGATTATATGTTGGTGATATTTTATGGCAGAGAAATTTAAGCAGGCAATGAGAAAAAGTCAGAGAAGAATAGAATATGCAAAAGCACCAGCTGTTAAAGTAGATGATAAAGAAGCAATAGTTGAAGCAGTGCATAGAAAAAGAGTTAAGAAACTTCTTTTTGGCGAGAATATTGGAGATTGGCTGCCAAAAACAGAATTAGGAAAGAAAGTAAAAGCAGGAGAAATAAAAGATTTGAACGAAATTTTTGATAAAAATCTAAAAATTATGGAACCAGAAATTGTTGATTTTTTTATAAAAGAAATAAAAGAAAAATTAATGGATACAACAAAAACATCTTATGTAAGAATGGCTGGTCGTAAATACGGTTACAGATGTGCAGTTTTAATTGGCGATGGTTCTAGTTTTTTGGGTTTTGGAATTGCAAAAGACAAAGATAAATGGACTTCTGCAGGTAAAGCTGCAAGAATGGCAAGATTGAATTTAATAAGAGCAAAAAGAGGTTGCGGTAGTTGGGAATGTACTTGTGGTACAGGACATTCAGTTCCTTTTAATGTTAGTGGGAAAACAGGAGCATCAAGAATTACTTTAATGCCGGCCCCTTTGGGTACTGGTTTGGTTGCAACAGAAGTTGTAAAACCAGTGTTAGAGTTTGTAGGAATTAGTGATATTTGGTCAAGAACAAGCGGTGAAACATCAACAAAAATAAATATTATTCAAGCAACAATAGATGCTTTGAAAAGTACATTCAGAAAGGAGAAAACATCCCATTAAACAGACAAACGTTATGCAAGATGTGAGGAATATTTATGTTAACTGCAATAGTAAGAATCAGAGGAAGTGTTGGCGTAAGAAAAGAAATAAAAGATACTATGAAGATGCTTTGCTTGACAGAAAATAATCATTGTGTAGTGTGTAAAGAAAATCCAGTTCTAACTGGAATGTTATTTAAAGTCAAGGATTATGTTACTTTTGGAGAAATAGATAAAATCACATTGACTAGTTTGATAAAAAAACGTGGTAGATTATTAGGCGATAAAAGAATAACTGATGAATGGTTAAAAACAAACAAAATGACTTTGGATAAGTTAGTAGAACAATTTGAAAAAGATCCAAAAAGTGTTTATACTTTGGGATTAAAAAAAGTTTTTAGATTAAGCCCACCAAGCAAAGGTTTTGGGAAAGTAGGAATTAAATATCCGTTTGTACAAAAAGGCGCTTTAGGCAACAGAAAAGAAGCTATTAATTTATTGCTAAAAAGGATGATATAAAATGAGCGTGCGTAGAGCTAAGAAATTAAAGAAAAGATTAGGGGCTGGAAGAACAAGAGGCGCAGGAAATACTGAAAACAGAAGAGGTGCCGGCTCAAAAGGTGGAAAAGGATTAACAGGCAAGTTCGGACACAAGAAACAGCTGTTTTTTCATTTAATTGGTACAAAAATAAAAAATAAACCAGTAACATTTATAAATTCTATAACCTTTAATGAAATAAACGAATATATTTACAAACAATTAAAAACAAAGAAATTAGCTGAGCCAGTATTACTTGATTTTTCAGAGGATAAATTTTTACAAAAATATAATAAAATTGTTTCTAAAGGTAAATTGAACTACAAAGTATCTGTTAAGAATGTTGCTTTGACAGAAAGAGCAAAAAAAGAGATTGTTTCAAAAGGGGGTTTAATTGAATGAGCTTTGCAAGTTTTATTTCTGCAATTTCCAAATTTCTCCCCTCTGTTGAAGCTCCTAAGGCTAAGCCAGGACTATCAGGAAGACTTAAATATAGTTTTTTTGTTTTGGTTATCTTTTTTATTTTAGGAAACATAGCTCTTGTAGGACTGACTCCTGCTGCAGTTTCTGGATTGGGAATTTATCAGATTATTTTAGCCAGTAATATTGGCACTCTTTTAACAGTAGGTATTGGACCAATAGTTGTTGCATCTATTATTTTACAATTGCTTGTTGGTACAAAAATTTGGAAATTGGATTTTGGCAATCCGGAAGAAAGAGCACTTTTTTCAAGTACACAAAAGATTTTAGCAATAATTCTTTCTTTTTTTGAAGCACTGGTTTATGTTCAAATTGGTTTTTTAACACCTCAAGCAGGAATGTTTTTCTGGGTTGTTTTGCAGGTCGCTTTAGGATCAATAGTTCTTTTATATCTTGATGAAGTTGTTCAGAAATATGGTATTGGTTCTGGAATAAGTTTGTTTATTGCTGGGGGTGTAGCAGCAGCAGTTATTTGGAGAGTTTTCAATCCTGTGAGTACTATTGGTTTGGGTCTCAAAATAGTTTCGGGTGGTGCAGCATTTGATTTTGCAACAGGTGCAGGTTTGCTTTGGAGATTCTTTGCAGAATTAGGAAACAGTTTGTACACTGCATTAGTTCAGCACATATTTCCAATATTGTTTGCTTTGATAATTTTCTTTATTGTTATTTATTTTGAAGGGGTGTATGTAAACATTCCCATTACTATGGGCAGGAGCTCCCAGTTTGGCAGATATCCTGTAAAATTCTTTTATGTGAGCAATTTGCCAGTTATACTAAGCGCTGCATTATTTGCAAATATTGCTTTGATTTATGCAATTGTTGAAAAAAAAGCAATTCCTTTTTTGACAACAGGTTTATTTTATTTAAGCAAGTACACAACCGCGCCATATGACCTCACGGAAAATTTGTTTTTGCAGGGATTCGCTGGTCTTGGAGGGCAAATTCTTCAAGCAGTTATTTACTTGATATTACTCTCTATAGTATGTGTTTTCTTTGGTGTTATGTGGGTAAAAATGGCAGGTCAGGATTCAGAAGCTGTGTCTAATCAGCTCCAGAGAAGCGGAATGTTTTTGCCAGGCTTTAGACGTGATCCAAGAGTGATAAAATCTGTTTTGGATAGATATATTCCTACAATAACAATTATTGGCTCGATTTTTGTTGCTGTGCTTGCAGGATTTGCAAGTATTACGAATGCAGTTGGAACAGGTATGGGAATACTTTTAACTGTTGATATTGTTTATAGATTATATGAGGAAATTGTTAAAGAACAAGTGAGTACAGATTCTGGACTGTTAACAAAATTAGTTAGTGGTATGAAACATTAATACACTAGACATGCCAATTTTATGTATGGCTATGGTGTATTAAAAGATATTTTTGTATGTTGTGAAGGTGTATTTTTTAGTGTTATAGCCAATACAAAATCAACATATAAAACAAACATATATATGCTGTATAGTGTGATAGAAATGGATTATGTGCCAGCTTTGATTGTAGGAGTTATTTCAATTTTGTATTCTGCATTTTTATTTTCATATCAAAGATATTTGGATAAAAAAAATAACACAAAAGAAAAAAATGTAAAAATGAAAGAGATACAAGCAAAGATTTCTGATAATTACAAAACAAAGGATGCAAAAGATCCTGCAGTAGCAGAGGAAAACTCAAAATTGCAAAAAGAAATGATGTCTATAAGTATGGGCATGATGAAAACACAATTCAAAAGTATGCTTTGGATAATGCTTTTAGGTTTAGTTGTTTTGTATGCTGTTAATCTTTTCAGATATGGCGGTTTTCCAATTGGTGGTTTTTGGGTATTCTCAAATGTTATAACTTGGTTTATTTTAATATCTTTGGCAGCAAACATAATCTACAAAATAATATTTTCACAATTAGATAAAAGAAATATGTTGAATTAACAGCAAATCAACACATAAAAAATATACTGTCTAGAGGGATGTTTATGGCCAGTTATAATTTTCTCAATAAATCAAAAATTATAACAGATCCCTAAAAATTAAAAGAGGTGATTTTTATGGTAGCACCGGGAAAAAGAAATTTAAAGAAAAAATTTGTAAGAACAGTAAAAAGTACAAAAGAATACAGATTTAGAGAAAAACCTAAAGGAGCATATTGTGCATTGTGCAACAAGAAGTTGCAGGGAGTGCCTAGAGGCGATTTAAGGAAATTGTCAAAAACAGAGAAAAGGCCAAGTGTTTTGTTTGGTGGAATTCTGTGCTCAGATTGCAGGGATTCTTGCTTTGACGATGCAATTATGTTAAAGACAGGACTGATCAAGGATTCTGATGTGTCTTTTAGCAAGAAACACTACGTAAAAGAAGCAGTAGCTAAGATACAAATATAAATAACATATATCAATATTATATATTGCTTCTAGCAAAGATTATCAGTACGGGTAATCTAAAGATTGTTTTTTGGCTGACGTATAACCTTTTATTGAGGTTGCCAAACTTTTGTTTGTTAGTGATATTTATGATTGTCGTTATAGCTTCAGATATCACCTATAATTTAGAGCCATTTGCAAAAAAATTGGCAGTGAGTTTAGGTGCAGTGTATAGAGCTTTGAGCGATGATTTTTTATTGAAAAATACAGGATTCTTTGAAGAACAAAAACAAGGGAAAATTGTTTTGATAGGGCAGGCAATTGCATCTAAGCTTAAAGTACCTGCATTGAAAATATATCTTAAAGAATCTGAAGAAGCAATAATTGCAAGGTTATCTAAAGAAAAAAAACTTTCTTTGGAACAAGCCAAAACAAAGCATCAAGAATTATTGAAAATAGAGAAAGAAAAAATAAATAAATTGTATGGTATTGATTTGAACAATTTAGAAATCTATGATTTGATTATGAGAATTGATAATTTAGATCAAAAAGCAATAATAAGTATAATTGAAAAATTTATAGTAAAATCTACACATTAATACATTAAACATGTAAATTTTATGTACTGCTAGGTTGTAAATTTCAACACATAATCAATCTATAAAATTGATGTATAAATGTACTGTTTAGTGGGCTGAAAAAGGGGATAATATGATTTTGGAAAAAGGAAGAGTTTGTATTGTAAGAAGAGGAAGAGATTTTGGAAAAGTTTGTTTGATATTAGAGGCTCCAAAGCAAAAAGATTTTGAGATTTTTGTTGAAGGTCCAAAGTTGAAGAAATGCAAAAAAAATGTATCACATCTTTGGCCCTTAGATTTAGTTGTAGGAAGTGTAAAAGATATTGATAAAAAGGTGAAAATATGAGTGATCCTGAAAGAAAAAATGCAAATGTACCTAAGGATTCTAAGGATGCAAAAGAGCAAAAAAAAGAAGTTCAAAAAGGAGACTTTGAAAGGAAAATGGATAGTGTAAAAAAAGCAAATGTTAGTAGGGAAATTGTTAGAATTTCGGGTGTGGATTTAAATGGAAATTTGAGAATTGATAGAGCATTGACAAATATTAAAGGGATAGGTATAAGATCTGCAAAAGTTTTGTCTTTTGATTTTTGTAAAAAAGTAAATCTCCCACAAAATACTTTGTTGGGAAATATTCCTGCAGAAAATGATGAGATTTTAAGTGATATTGTTTCCAAATGTGAATTACCATTTTGGATGACTAATAGACAGAGAGATATATACTCTGGCGAGAGCAAACATTTGATAGGCTCTGATTTGTTGTTCAATGTTAGGGAAGATAAACAAAGGTTGAGCAGGATAAAGTCTAGACGCGGAATGCGTTTGCAAGCTGGTTTACCTGTAAGAGGCCAGAAAACAAGATCAAATTTTAGAAGAAGACAAGGTGCAGTGGGAGTTATAAAGAAAACACAAATGCCTGGAAAAGCAGCACCAAGAGCACAAGCAAAACCAGAAAAGAAGGATAATAAGAAATAAAGGTGACTATTTATGGGTAATCCAAAGCGTATTAGAAAGAAATATAAAAGTCCAAAAAGGCCTTGGAACAGAGGACGAATATTGAGTGAAAGAGATTTGCTAGAGAAATATGGGCTTACATCAAAAAAAGAATTAAGAGTAATGAATGCAATTATTGCAAAAAAGAGAGATGCAGTTAAACAATTACTTGCTGCTGAACAAGAAGTTGCTGAAAAAGGAAAAAAAGCAATTATTGATTCATTGAACAGAATTGGAATAGTATCACAGGATGCAAACATGTCTGATGTTTTGGGATTAAATGTAACTGATATTTTAGAAAGACGATTACAAACACTTGTTTGCAGACAAGGATTAGCAAGAACTGCTAAACAGGCAAGACAATTTGTATTGCATGGTTTTATTTCGGTGAATGCTAAAAGAGTTAATGTTCCTGGGTATATTATGAAAAAAGAAGAAGAAAATACAATAGATTACTATATGGGAATTAAGCCAAAGGTTATGGATGTTGAAATGAAAAAACCAGATCTTCACCAGAAGAAAGAGGAAACTGAGAAAGAGGAAAAAATAGGTTCTACACAGAAAGAGCCAGAAACAAAAAAAGAAGAAGAAGTTATAGAAGATGTTGTAGAAACTGAAGAAAAAGAAGAGGATGAAGTTCCTAAAGAATTGAAATGAGGTGTTTTTTTATGAAAGTTGCAATAGTTCATATTTATTCTACATATAATAACACACAGATTTTGGCAACTGATATTACTGGTGCAGAAACTTTAGCAAAATCAAGTGGAGGTATGTTAACAAAGAGCCAACACAAAGAAGGATCGCCATATGTTGCAATGAAAATGGCTGAGCAAGTATCATCAACTCTAAAATCTAAAGGTTATGAAAGTATTATTGTAAAAGTAAGAGCTGCTGGCGGAATTAGATCAAAGAATCCTGGTCAAGGAGCAGATGCTGCAATTACTTCTTTAACAAGAAGTGGTATGAATATATTAGAAATAGAGAATGTGACTCCTTTGCCACATGATGGTTGTAGACCAAAAAAGAAATTCTTGTCTAAGAAAAAACAATGAATGTAAACAAATTTGTGAAATGTATTTTGGGTGAAAGAATGTTAGTGAAATTTTTGAATAAAGATAGTTTTGATTATAAATTTCTCTTGCAGAATACAAGGAATGATTTAGTTAATGCAATTAGAAGAACTATTTTATTGCATGTTCCTGTGTTTGCAGTCAAAGAAGTATCAGTGTATAAAAATGAAAGTGTTATGCCTGATGAACTGTTGAGTCATAGAATTGGTTTGGTGCCAATATATACTGATGATGTTGATAATAATGATCATCATTTATACTTAAAGAAAACTGGAAGCACAGTTTATTCTGGCGATATAACTGGGAATTTGGAGATTCCTTTGAAAAATATTCCTTTAGTAGTTTTAAATGATAATAAAACTATTGAATTAGAGTTTTTGGTAAACAAAGGTACAGGTATTGAACATGTAAAGTATAGTCCTGCAAATGTTTTTTTTAATAATTCTGTTAGCTTAAAACAAAATGCAAACATAGATGATATTTCAGATATTTGCCCTGGAAATTTTTTAGAAAAAAAAGCAAATAAAATATTTTTAAAAGAACCATATAATTGTGATCTTTGTAGATATTGTGAAGCTAAAACAAATCATGGTTTAGAATTAGTGATGAATGATAATGAATTTGTTTTCACTATTGAACCATTTGGTAATTTGGATTTGAAAACAATAATAAATGAAGCATCAAAATATTTACTAGATGAATTGACGGAATTAAAACTATCCTTTTCTTTAGAAAAGAAGAAGCAAGAAACAAAAAAAGAGCCAAAGAAAAAAAGAGTAAAAGAAAAGTAAATGCTTTTGCATTTAATGTTTATTTTGGGAAAGCATTACAATTTGCGAGCTTTAAATAGGTATGTTTGAGTGAAACGAAACATACTGAGCATGAACCGAGTGTTGTAAAGGCTTTTGACTTGCAACAAAGTGTATAAGATTCTGTACGAAGCGTACTTAATCATCTACACATTTTGCGGTTGTGTTATCGAGAGTATTATTGAGCAACTTGTTGCGAAGATAGTAGAAAGCGTCAACCGATTTTTCGGTTGTTGCAGGGGTTCCGGAGTGGTCAAACGGGCAGGGCTTAAGACAACCCTTTTCCGCTCACGCGCAAAAGCGTTGATGGAAAAGAAGTAAGAAACCCTGTAGCTTAGTGCTTTCGAGAGTTCGAGTCTCTCCCCCTGCATCAATATGGCTCACGAAGTGAGAGCTATTGATGTATTTGAACGAAAGTGAGAATGCATTCAAATGGCTTTCGAAGAAAGAGCTTTGAATGACTTTGGATTAAATCCCAGTAGGATTTAATGAAATGGCATCTGTTTTCTTTTTTAAAGAAAACAGGACCCCCACAGATAACACCAATGCTTGCGAGCAAAAGGGGTTTGAAACAAATATTATATTTATGAGGGATAGAAATGAAACATAAATTGTTGGATAATGTAAAAAAAGAATTGATAATTGAACTTAGAAAAAAAGGAAAACTTGAGAAAAAAGATTTTTTATTAGCTTTATCTCGAGCTTTGGATGTAAGCTCAAGAAGACTTTCAAGTGTGAACGTTTACAAGTTGGACAAACTTGCAAAGAAAAACAAAGATAAAGTCTTTTTAGTTCCCGGAGTAATATTAGCATATGGTTATTTAACTAGTAAAATAAAAATTTATGCATATAGGTATTCTAAAAATGCTTTAGAAAAAATAAATGAAGTAAAAGGAGAAGCAAAAACATTAAATGATTTACTAAAAGACAAAGTTGAAGCAAAGGATGTAATGATTATTAAATAGATTAAATATGCAAATAGGTGATATTTATGGTTGTTAAAACAAAGATGCAAAAAAAGACAAAGAAATTAAAAGAAAATGAAAAAATAGAGAATTATGATGCTAGTGGGTTGGTTTACGGAAGACTTGCCAGCATGTTGGCACAAAAATTGCTTGCAGGTTATAAAATAAATGTTTACAATGCAGAAAAGGTAGTAATAACAGGAAATCCAAAATGTGTTGTAACTGAATATTCAAAAAGATATGATTATAGAGCAAAGGGAAATCCTGAGAAAGGACCCAAATATCCTAAGGTGCCACATTTGATGCTTAAATTAGCAGTAATTAAAATGTTGCCGAAAGGTGCAAGAGGAAAAGCACTTGCAAAAAATATTAAAGTGTATATTGGAAATGAAAATAAAGTGGATATTAAAAGTATAAGTTTAGCAAAGATGATGCAAGGTTTGAAATTTATAGAGTTAGGAGAATTGTGTAATAGATTGGGTGCTAAATGGTGATTATTATGGCCCAGTTATTATTTTTTCCTCAAAAAGAAAAATAATAACAGGTTCATAAAAAAGGAAGTGATTATTATGGCTTTTGATAGAGAAAAAAGGTTTGAAAGATTTGGAAGAAGACCAGAAAAAGATTTTGAGCATAAAAGTTTCAATAAGTCTGAGGAGCAGACAATAGTGCCAAAAGAAAAACCAAAATTAGTAAAAATGCCAAAATCTTTGACTAGACCAGTAACTAGTAAAACAAAAAAGGGGAAAGTATTACAGGTAACAAGTAAAAGAAAAAGTGCAGTAGCAAGAGCAACTGTCAGATCAGGAAAAGGACGTATCATAATAAATAAAAAGCCGTATACCGCTATTTCAAATAGATTTATTCTAGATCTTGTTAGAGAGCCACTTGTGATTGTTGAAAAACACAATAAAGATTTATTGGGTAAAGTGGATATTAATATTTTAGTAAATGGCGGTGGGGTTATGGGACAAATGCAAGCAGTAAGAAACTGCATTGCAAAAGCATTTGTTCAGTATTTTGATGATTTAGAGTTGACAAGAGAGTTTTTGGAATACGATAGATCATTTTTGGTTGATGATGTTAGACGTGTTGAATCCAAAAAACCTTTGGGACCAAAAGCAAGAGCTAAGAAACAACACAGTAAGAGATAATGGGGTGGTTTTTTGTTAATACCTGTTAGATGTTTTAGTTGTGGTTTTCCTGTAGCAGAATATTATGAAACATACAAAGATTTGCTGTCTAAAGGGAAAAGTCAGAAAGATTCTTTGGACGGTTTGAACATAAAAAGATACTGTTGCAGGAGAATGATGATTTCAAACTATGATTACGTTTATGACAATTTGAAATATCAGAAGTGAGGATCTCATAAAAAGTGATATTTATGTTTGATATAATCAAGTTTTTTGATAGCAGAGGGACACCAACAATTTGTGCTTACACAAAGTGCAAATCAGATATCATAACTAGTGTTGCACCTGCAGGAAAAAGCACAGGGTCACATGAAGTATTGACATATCCTATAATAAAAGGCATCCCAAATATAGGGCAGAGTTTTAAATTTTTCAAGCAAAATAAAAAATCAATTGAGCAGGCATTTGCTTTTGAAGAGCAAGAAGAATTTGATTCTTTTTTGGAAGAATTAGATGAGACCCCAAATTTTTCTGATATGGGTGGAAATTTAGCAATTGCTTTGTCAATGCTTTTCTTGAAGGTTAAAGCAAAAGAACAAAATAAACAAGTATTTGAATATTTAAATCCAAAACCAAAATTAAATGATTTGCCAAAACCTTTAGGAAATTGTTTTGGCGGTGGCCTCCACTCAAATAATAAGATTCCTGTTCAGGAATTTTTAGTCTTGCACAATAAGAAACTAATAAGTGATAATGTTAAACTGAATATTGATGTTTACAAAGCAATTGAAAAGGATTTGCATAAAAGAAAAATATTTTTTGGTAAAAATGATGAAGGCGCAATAACTGCAAATATTACATTTAATGATGCAATAAATTTAGTTGAAGATGCAATTGATAAATTAGGCGAAAAATCAAAATATGGTTTAGATGTTGCAGCAAGCTCATTCTATGCTAAGGGTAAATATGAATTTGAAAATAAAAAATATTCTGAAAAAGAATTTATATCTTTTTGGAATGATTTTTTGAAAAAACACAAAGATGTAGTGTATGTTGAAGATCCGTTCTTTGAAGATTCTTTTGATGCGTTTGCAGAACTGCAAAAGAAAACAAAGGCATTGATTTGCGGTGATGATTTGTATACTACAAATAAAGACAGATTTACTATAGGGGTAAAAAAGAAATCAACAAAAGCAATTTTGATAAAACCAAATCAAATTGGAACATTATCAAGAATGTATGAAACAGTTAAATTAGCACAAAAGAACGATATCGATTGTGTTATATCACACAGATCTGGAGAAACAAGTGATAATACAATTGCACATTTAGCAGTAGGATTAAAAGGAATAAAATATATCAAAACAGGAACAATCTCTGGCGAGAGATTAGCAAAGTTAAATGAGCTTATATTGATAGAGAAACTTATAAGCTAATTTAACATATACCTCAGAAGCTCTCCTATTCGGAGCCATTCCGAGGCTAAACTAAATGAGCTTATATTAATTGAAAGTTTACTTAAGTAAACATATATCTTGAAAGATCATCTTAGGATGTCATTCCAAGACAAAAATTGATAAAATGATGTAGAAAAATAGAGAGAGGTATTTTTATGAGTAAAGAATTGTTGGTGACTCCAGAAGAATATTTGAAATCAGGTATTCATATTGGTACAAGATATAAAACAAAAGGAATGAGAAAATTTATTTTCAAACTAAGAAAAGATGGTTTGAAAGTGTTTTCTATTGAAACAATAGATGATAGAGTTAGATATCTTGCAAAATTTCTTGCAAATTATGATGCTGATAAAATTGCGGTTGTTGGAAGAAGGATTTTTGCACAAACTGCAGTAGAACATTTTTGTAAAATAATAAGTGCCAAGCCTTATATTGGGCGGTTTATTCCAGGAAAATTTACAAATCCAAAGATTAAAGGTTTTTTTGAGCCACAGTTGATTTTTGTTATTGAATCTAACTTAGATAAACAAGTAATATGCGAGGCACAAAAAATTAATGTTCCTGTTGTTTCTTTGAGCAGTGCAAATAATAGTTTAACAAATATAGATTTTACTTTACCATGTAACAACAAAGGCAAAAAAAGTTTAGCATTGATATTCTGGCTTTTGACAAGAGAATATCAATTTGCAAAAGGAATAATAAAATCCAGAGATGATTTCAAACATAAAGCAGAAGAATTTGAATTTAGCGGTAAAGAAAAAATAATCAAAAAGGAAGAGGACCGAAGAGGTAGAAGACCATTCAGAGGCCGTAGAAAATATTAACTCTGCACATTAGACAGGACCATTTTATGTGTTAATTTTACACATTGATAGTGTATTGGAATTTTAATTTATATGTTGATTTTATGTCTTGATTGTGTATTGTAAAAGGGTTGAAGATGTTAAATTATAATTTAAAAGAAGAGCAAGCAGTTATAGATTTTTGGACAAAAGAAAATCTAAGACAAAAATATCTGACAAAAAACAAACTATCCAAAAAAAGATTCTACTTTATGGATGGCCCGCCATATGCAACAGGCAGTATTCATTTAGGAACTGCTTTAAATAAAATTTTAAAAGATGTTGCAATTCGTTATAAAGTCATGAGAGGTTATGATATCTTTGCAAAAGCAGGTTATGATACTCATGGCGTACCAATTGAAAGTAAAGTTCAAAAAGCTCTAGACTTAAAAACTAAAGACGATATTGAAAGATTTGGTGTTTCTAATTTTATTAAAAAATGCATTGAGTTTGCAACTGAACACATAGATGATATGAACAAAGAGTTTTTGAATTTAGGATCATGGATGGATTATGAAAATGCGTATATTACTTTGAATCCAACATATATTGAAGCTCTTTGGCAGGCATTCAAAAAAGCTCATGAAAAAGATTTGTTGTTTAAGGGTGTGTATCCTGTACATTTTTGCCCTCAATGCGAAACTGCATTATCATTTAATGAAATCGAACATGCTAATTTAGAAGATACATCAATATATTTAAAATATAAAACTAGAGACAATAGATATTTGTTGATCTGGACAACTACTCCTTGGACTTTGCCTTCAAATGTTGGTGTTATGGCTCACCCTAATGAAGAATATGTTGATGTTCAGGTTGGAAATGAAATTTGGATTCTGGCAAAACCCCTATTGGAAAATGTTATGACAAAATTAGAAGCAGGCTATAGAATATTGAAAGAGTATAGAGGCAAGGATTTGTTAGGTCTTAAATATGAAAATCCATTAGTACCTTTATTAAACATCCCAAAATTAAGCAATGCATTTAGGGTTGTTTTGTCAGATAGATATGTTACAATGGACACAGGTACTGGCTTGGTGCATTGTGGTTCTGCACATGGTAAAGAAGATTTTGAAGTTGCTAAACAAACTGGTTTGCCAATTTATACTTGCTTAAATGAAAAGGGCGTGTTTGGGAAAGAGGCAGGAAAATATAATGGAATGAGTGCAAGAGATTCAAATAAAATAATAATAGATGATCTGAAGAATTTAGGTTTTTTATTGTTTGAAGAAAAAGTATTACATGAATATCCTGTTTGCTGGAGATGTGATTTCCCTTTATTGCAAGTAGCAATGCCTCAATGGTTTTTACGGATTACAGCAATTAGAGATCAGCTTTTAAAAAATAATGAAAGTGTTAATTGGCCCCAGCAGTTTGCCGCTTCAAGATTCAAAGATTGGTTGTCTAATTTAAGTGATTGGCCAGTTTCAAGGCAAAGATATTGGGGAACACCATTGCCAATTTGGGTTTGTGATAAATGTGGTGTTTATGATGTTTTGGGCACATTTGATGAATTAGAATCAAAAACAGGCAAGAAAATTGAAAGAACAGTTTTAGGTGTGCATAAACCCGAAATCGACAAATATACTTATGCCTGCAAATGCAGGGGAACAAAAAGAAGAGTTCCTGATGTTTTGGATGTCTGGTTTGATTCTGGTGCAAGCTCATGGGGTGCATTGAATTATCCCCACGAAAAAGACTTGTTTGAGAAATTCTGGCCACCTGATTTAAATATTGAAGGGCCAGATCAATTCAGAGGCTGGTGGAATTCTCAAATGATTTTATCAACAATTTGTTTTGGTGAAGCACCTTTTAAAGCTGTTTTAGTACATGGAATGGTTTTAGATATTAATAAAAGAGAAATGCATAAATCTCAGGGTAACGCATTGAGTCCTAATGAGATAATAGAAAAATATAGTAGAGATAATCTCAGGTATTACATGATAAAAAATGGCACTGGCGATGATTTTGCATTTGGTCTAGACTTACTGAAAGACTCCACAAAATTTTTCAATATCCTGACTAATGTGGGGGCATATATGGAAACATATTTGAATGTTAATTTAGATACATTATCAAAAGAGCTTTCACCAAATTTAAAGTCAGAGGATTTATGGTTGATCTCTCGTTATAATTCCTTAAAAAAAGAAGTTCTCAATTATTACGATAATTATCTTTTTTACAAACTTGCCCCTATGCTAGAACAGTTTTTGGTAGAGGATTTCAGTAGAAAATATATGAAATTAGTAAAATCCAGGGAGGATAAAACAAATTTATCTTTGATTTTTGGTTATGTTTTTGGCGGCACATTAAAACTAATGGCACCTGCTTTGCCACATTTAACAGAATATATCTACAAAAACTTCAACTTTAAAAGCATACATTTGACAAGCATAACTGATTGTGACAAAGATTTAATTAATTTAGAGTTGGAAAAAGAAATGGATTTGGTTTCAGATATTTTGCAATTGGGCCTTGGTTTGAGAGAACAGCAAAAACTTCGTTTGCGCTGGACTTTGCCTAAATTATTTGTGCTCTTTAAAAAATCAGATGTTAAAGTGAATAAATTAGAACCAACATTAAAATCTCTTTTGAATGTAGAAAATATAGAATTTGTAGATAAAGCAAAGGCGGATAAGGCAAAAAAACTTCCTTTTGCAGAAAATGACTTCATAAAAATATTTGTAGATACTAAATTCACTTCACAAACTAAGGACCGATGGTTTGTTAGTGAGTTGCGCAGATACATTCAGGATGAAAGAAAGAAATTAAAGTTTACTCCGCAGGACAAAAAGAATCTATCAATTTCTGCAGACAAACCCGCAATGAAGATCTTGAAGGATTGCCAAAAAGAATTTGAAAATGAAACAAATACAAAATTAGCTCTATATGAATTAAAAGACAATACTAATTCTATTGAAATATTAGAACACAAAGTAAAATTCAACTTTTCTTAATTTCAACTAGCAAATATTTATAAACTTTTTTATGTTATTATATAAATTTTTAATTTGTCAGTAGGGTTAGACCTTTGACAAAATTCACAGATATACATAAAATAAAATATCTTTTGGAGGGTATTACATGTATTTAAATAGAATTTTAGTAGTTTTTTTAGCAACTTTCGTTTTCTTCGGCTTTGCTTTTGCAGGCGTAGACTTAAGTGCAGGAAATATTGATTTTAATGATGCTACTGTTTTGTATGGGACAGAAACAGTTCAAATTACTGCAAATTATTCTAATATTTCTATAGATACAAATGCGGAGGGCTACAATGTCTATTTTTACATTAATAGTAATCTCGATTCAAATGTACAGCATGATGAAAATCTGAATGCTGGCGATTCTAATACTCAAGATTATAATTGGACTGCTGACGAGATAGGAGATATAAATGTTTACATTTGTTTAGAAGCTCACGCGTTAGATGATAATGCAAATAATGATTGTAATCAAACAACCCTTCATGTTTATTCTGTTGATTTTAATGCAATTATATTATACACTTCAAATGATTTGCCAGAATTAGGTGATTTCTATTTTGAATATCAAGCTCCTGTAACAATTGATTTTAATTTTGCAAACAATGGAGATTATAATGGTGATAATAATGCAGAGACTAGATTATATAAGGGTGCTACCTTTGATATGAGAAATACAACTTTTGAAAATTTATTTGTAGGTAATGTGGTTACTGCTTCTTTTGATAATTTGCTTCTTGATTGGGGAACTTATGATTTGAATGCAATTATTTGTTATGGAACTTGTGATGTGCCTGCAACTGATGTTAAT